>NZ_JAUSUZ010000001.1:8821836-9184948 GCF_030813715.1 Catenuloplanes indicus | reverse complement strand
GAAGCGCGGCGCGGGGCCATCACCACCTCCAAGATTTTTCAGAATGTAGGAGGTCGCCCCACGGGACGGTGCGGCGCATGGACCACCCCCCGGCATGACCGGCCCATGGGCCGCTAAGGTCTCCCGGTCCTCCTCGTCCACGCCGCGGACCAGCTCTCGTCCAGACGGGCCCAGCGCCTTGCTGCGTTCCAGGTCCAAGGCGCGCTGCACAGGATCAGAAGGTCGGGTCGGTGTCCGGCTGCCCGCGCTCGATCGCGGCGGGCGACCCAGCATCGCCACGGACCGTGGACGCCGCCTCGTGATTTGCGTCTCGGTCAGCCCTCGGCCACCCGCACCGACACCAGGCGACGCATGGTCGTGGAGGATCAGCCGAATCCACCTTGCTGACCCGTCGGGCGCGTGGTTCCGGGCCCCCGCCAGGGTCCGTTACGTCTCCCCCGCCGCCGAGGTGCACAGGCCGGGTCGACGTTTGAGCGTCCGGCCCGGGATGTAGGTTCGCGACCCGGGACCGGCCCGGCAGGCCAGACCGCCCCCACCCGCGGTCGGCCGAGGGCGAGCACGGTACCACCTGCTGGGCGTCGACACCCTGCCCGTGTTGCCGGTCACCGGTCCACGTCAGCACCCAGCCACCAGGCGGTCGTTACGTGACCGGCTCTGCCTGCCACAACTGGCCATCGGTTGCCGGCCAGCTCCACCGCGACCGGACACGGCGAGCGTGTGAGTGCCGACCGGCCAGGGTCAACGGTCAAGCGCCGCGCGCGTACCGCCGTCGAACGGCGACACGGTCAGGCGCGGTACGTCGGTGTCGCCGACCACGATGTCGGTCACGGGGCCCCTCGGAGGTGTAGGCGTGCAGGCGCCGCCGGCCGGTGTCCGCCACGAGCCGGGCGCGGGCGGTAGAGTTGCGGTCAGGCCGGGCCGGATGAGGACGGCGACGAGCCGGCGGGCGGTTGGAAACACGTCCGGAACGGCGGTCACCAAAAGCAGGGTCGCGGCGGAGAGCTGGGCTGCCGCCCCGCCGACGAGGGTGCCGCCCGCGCCGAGGTGAGAGCCGGCGGTGAGGGTGATCGCGCCTACGAGGCCCCGGCCGGCGGTCGCTTCGAGTGCGCTGGCCGCGGTGAGGAGCACCGTGCTGCCGGCGGAGGTGTGCCCGTCTGCAGAGAGCGTGGTCGCTGCGGACATGACGGCCAGGCCGTTCGCCCCGCGCGTCCCGTCCGCGGCGAGGCTGCTGGCCGCGCCGAGCATGACGTTCGCGAACCGGGCGGGAACGGTTTCGGCGGTGAGCCCGGCGGCTGCCGCAAGCACGACTGCACCCTGCCCGGTGGCCACGGCGGCGACTACCAGGCCGCTGCTGGCGGAGAGCGTCGCTGCGGCGATCGCAGCTCGGCCGGCCGCCGCGGACAGCACGGAGGTGGCAGACAGGATCGCGGTGGCCGAACTGGACCCGGCGGTGTCCGCGGTCAGGGCTGATGCCGCCGAGAGCTGGGCCGCGCCGGGCCGGATGCTGATTCCGCTGGCGGAGAACGTGCTGGCCGCGGATAGGAGTGCGGCTGCGGCGCGCGCCGGGATACCGGCGGCGGCGAGGCTGCTGGCTGCGGCCAGTGCCGCAGCGGCCGATGTGCCGCGCACGCCCGCAGCGGACAGCGCCGAGGTGGCGGAGAGCGTGGCCGCGCCGACCGTAGTACCGACACCTGCGGTGGTGAGGCTGCTCGCAGCCGACAGGATGGCGCCAACGTCCGCGCCGCTGCTGCCCGACACCGTGAGCGTTGACGAGGCGGAGAGCATGGCACCGGCGGCGGTGACGCGAGTAGCAGACGCGGCGAGTGTCGATGCCGCGGACAGTGCTGCTGCCGCCGATGCCGTACTCATGCCGCCGGCCGTGAGAGCCGACATCGCGGACAGCGTGACGGCACCGGACGCTACCCGGGTTCCTGCTGCGGTCAGGTGTGAGGCGGCGGAGAGTAGGGCGCCGACGATCGCTGTCGTGTCGCCTGCCGCTGTCAGCGACGATCCGCTGGAGAGCAGTACGGCGGCGACCGCCGTCCGCTGCCCGCCTGCGGCGAGACTGGACGCGGCAGAGAGCGTCGAGGCCCCGGCTGCGGTGCGCAGAGCGGCGGCGGTGAGGTTCGAGGTGGCCGAAAGGGTGGTCGCCGCGCCCGCACCGGCTGCCGCCACCGCGGACAGGCCGCTGGCGGCGGACAGAGTCGCCGCACCGGCTTGGGCGCGTACTGCGGCCGAGGTGAGGGACGATGCGGCGCCGAGCATGACCGTGCCGCCGGATGCTGCGGTCGCCCCGGCGGTAAGACCTGACGCTGCGGACAGTGCTGCGACACCTGGCGTGACCCGGACTGCTGCCACCGCCAGTGACGATGCCGCCGACAGCGCGGCCGCACCGGCCGCCGTTGCCGCGCCGCCCGCGGTGAGCCCGGACGATGCCGACAGTGCTGTGCCGGCCGGCACCTGCCGTACGGCGCCCGCGGTCAGCCCGCTCGCGGCGGACAGCGATACAGCGCCGGTGGTGCCGCGGGTTGCCGACACCGTGAGGCCGGACGCCGCAGACAGGCCGGCCGTGGCGGGCACGGCCCGGTCTGCCGCCGCCGTCAGCCCGGACGTCGCGCTCAGCGCAACGGTGCCGGCCGCGGTGGTGGCACCGCCCGCGGTCAGGCCGGAGGCGGCCGACAGGGTTGCGGACCCGGCGTGCGAGGCCGCCGCCGGGGTGTTGACGTTGTCGAAGTGGACGTAGTCGTTGGTGCCGGAGTCGCGGGCGCCTTCGAGGAGGATGCCGAGGCCGTTGTAGTTCGTCCACGACGGCGCCGGGCTTAGGCTGCGCTGGTTGGTCCAGGTTGTGCCGTCCGGTGACGTGTCCCAGTACAGGACGTTCGCGGCGTGCCGCAGCCGCCACCAGCGGTGCGCGACCGGGTCGTAGGGGATGAACGCGGCAGTCGGGTCGGAGTAGTCGACACAGTTCTGGAAGACGATGACGTTACTGACCGCGTCGTAGAACACGCCCGCGTAGCTGCCGAGCGTGTACATGGTGGCGGTGACGGCGAGCTGGGCGTAGACGGTGCCGGTGCTGCCGCCTGCGGCCGGGACGACCGGGACTTCGCAGTAGATGCTGGAATCCGCGAAATGCCAGCGCTGCGCCTGGTTGGCCGGCGTGGAGTAGACACCCGCGTACGCCGGGGTGCCCGCGGTGTGGGCGACCGGGACGCGGGCCTGGCCGGCGAGTAGGTCGGCGCCGCCGTACGGCCCGTCCCACGGCGGGTTCGCATAGATCAGCCCGGAGAACGCGTCGGTGAGCGACTGCGTGCGGGGGTAGAACAGCCCGTCAGCGCCGGAGAACTCGACCCAGCCGGGCGACGTGGTAACCGTTGTGCCGCCCTGAGCGAGGTCGGCGGTGCCGGTGTTGCCGTAGTGCAGGGTGCCGGTGTAGCTGGTCGTGACGGTGTTGTTGGCGACGTAGCCGATCTCGACGACGATCCGGTCCCCGACCTGAACGGCGACGTTCGTGACCGTCTTCGCGCCCTCGCCGCGGCCGGTCGCCGTGGTGGTGAACTCGGTCGCGCCGATGTTGTTCGTCAGCAGCGTGCCGCGGACCGTGTCCGTATCACCGGCCGTGACGAAGATGTGGACATGGAAGAAGTCGTTCGCCGCAGTGTTGCTCTCGAGGACGCCCGCGATCCACTGCACGGTCCCGGACAGCGTCCCGGCCGTAATCGCCGGATCCGAGATCCACCGGCCCCACAGCACGTCGAACGCGTTCGTCGCCGACGTCTCCGCGATCGCCGCGGTCGCCGCCGCGCCCTCGGGGACAGGGCTGAGGCGGCGGGCAAGCGTCGCCGCGGAGTTGTCCCAGGCGCCACGCTTCGTCGTCGGGGTGTAGCTGGCGGCAGCATTTCCCAGATACAACCTGGTGGCCATCGCCGACCCCCTACCGGAAGATCAGCTACGCGAGCGACGCGACGATCGAGGACGCCGAGAAGCTCAGCGTGTCCCCTGCCCCCACGGTCTTCGAGGCGGTGAGCGGGCCGGTCCAGATCCGGCGCGGGGTGCCGTTGCTGTCGTAGATGTCGATGCCCGTGACCGTCGCCGCCGGAAGACCCGTGAAGTTGATCGTGTTCGAGTTCGACGCCGACCCGGACGCCGCCGCCCCCATCGTGATCGTCTGCCGGGCGTACGAGCCACCCGTCACCTCGGTGCCCGCGGCGGTGTTCGTGCCGTTCGCGGTCAGCAGGGCGACACGGATCGGGGAGGTCGGCGCCACATACGCGGCGGTGGCGAACCCGGCGTCGATGTACCGGTTCGCTTCGGTTAGAACGAGATTATTCGGCACAGGTCAGCCCTCCACGGATGCAATGTCGGCCGGCGCGGTCCAGCCCGCCTGGTCCGGGCCAGTCCCGGTGGTCAGCAGGTGCTCGCGGAGCGCGTCGCCGCGCGGGTTGCCCTCGACGCCACCGACCCCGTCGAGCTGCGCGAGGCACACCTCGCAGTTGCGGGCGATGGCGCAACAATCCATATGAAAAGCGGCTTGCGTGTCGCCACCAAGGTCAATTACATGCCTTGGGTGATCATCGCTTGTCATGCAAATGGGGCAGGTCCGCACAGGGTTAGTAGCCATCTTCAGCCAGCCTCCATTGATACAATTTCCAAATGCCTGCAAGACTGATTACCTGCGGCGAATGCGGGGACGAAAAGCCGATCCATGCGCGCGGCATATGCCGGAATTGCTACAACCGGCTCCATCGGGCGAGACGACTCGGCAGACACCAGTTAGACCACCAGCCCGCCGAGGTCTGGATGTCCCTGCTGGACACCTCCGACCCCAGTGCGTGCTGGACTTGGCCCGGCCCACTAAACACGCATGGATACGGGCAGCTTTTCGGGAACAACGCCCACCGCTTCTACTACGAGCAGGCGAAGGGTTCAATTCCGGAAGGGATGCATCTGGATCACGTCTGCCACAACACGGATCCAACGTGCCCAGGCCGAGAGTGCAAACATCGCGCATGTGTAAACCCGGACCACATTGAGGCAGTGACGCCTCACGAGAATCAATTAAGGAGCCCGCATACGGCAGCCGGTAGATCGCGTCGGCAAACTCACTGCCGCAGCGGACACGAATACACCGAGGAAAACGCCTTATGGGTAGGCGGACGTCGATACTGCATAGCTTGCAAGGCAAAGAAGGCCCGAAGGGTGAGTCCGGCGAACGTTGCCGCCTAGTTCGGGGAGAACGCGAGCGCGCTGACGGTGCCTGCGCCGACGGCGATCGGGAGGACGCTCGTGTTCACGACGGTGACCTTGCAGCCGGTCGTCGTCTGCGAGCCGGGCTTCACGACAACGTCGAGCTTCCCGAGGATCGCGGTGCTGCCGGACAGCGACGGGAACACCTGGTAGCTGGCGGTCGGCATCGCGGTCTTCCAGCTCAGAGAGACCTCGTTCGCGCCGACCTGGAGCGCCGGCAGCATGGCCGGCTCCTCGGGGGCGGCCAGCCTCGCCGTAGCGGCCGGGCCAGTGATGGCCGCGAGTTGCACGAGGTCGGTCCAGGTGCCGCCGTAGGGCCGCCACTGAATCGCGGTGCCGTTCGACCGGAGTTCGACGGCCTGGTGCGCGGACATCCAATTCGCGACCGCCGTGGCGATCGCATCCGGCGTCGGGGTCGGGCCGGTCAGCTCCGACCACGACGCGAGCACCGTCCAGGCGTCCCCCGCGGTCCGCCCCTCAATACCCGATACTCCCCGGCGCAGTTCGGCATTCCGGCCGGCGGCGGGCGGATGCGCGGCCAGCCACGAGGCAACCGCGCTGTCGACCTGCTCCGGTGTCGGCGGCAGCCCCGGCTGGAGCTGGATCGCGGCGACCTCGGCCCGGAGCGCATCGAGGCCCTCCGCGAGCAGGCCAGCGTTCCGCCACAGCGCCTGCCGGTCGGCGAGCGACGCGGCCAGCGCCTGCTGGTACGACGTCGCCGTCACCTGCAAACCGGCGACCTCGGACTGCGCGGCCGTCGCCAACGACGACGCCGAGTCGGCGGTGGCCTTGACCGCCGCCAGCTCAGCCGACATGCCGCCGGCTGGCGGTGTCGGGTCGGCGGGAACGTCGCCGACCTCGGCGATCATTCCCAGGCCAGCCAGCCTGGCCACATCCGCTGACACCGCCTCGGCCGGCACCGGATCGCCCGCGTAGGCGAAAAACAGCTGTGGTCCGCCACCAGTCCAGCGATGCAAACCAACGCAGGCGGCAACGACAACGTATCGGGGCATGGCTCACCCCGGTGAGGTAGGTGCTGGGCCGCCCCGCTACGGCCCAGCACTTCTTCCCCCGGTCAGGACTGCTGCTTGCCCATCTCGACGAGGTCGGCCTTGTCCTGCTTGACCAGCTCGTCGTAGTCGTAGCCCTTGCCGACGAGGTACTCGACGTGGACGTCCTTGCCGGCGCGGCCGTCCGGAGCGGCGCCGTCGGCCGGGAGCTTCGCCCGCGCGGCAGCGCGGCGCTCGGCGACCTCCGCCGCCGCCTTCTCGGCGTCGCTGGCCGGGCCGTTCGGGTTCGCGCCGACCGACTGACCGCCGGAGGGTGTCGTCGTGATCCCCTCGGGCACCTCGACGTCCTCCGCCCCGGACGGGAAACCGTCGGCGTTGAGGCCGCCGGTCGCTTTCTCGCCGACCTTCGCGACGTAGTGGTTGCGGAGCAGGTGGTCGAGGTTCGGGGTGTTCGCCGGGATCAGCGCACCCTTCTCGAACAGCCGCCACGAGACACCGGCCGCGTCGGCGATCTTCGCGTACGCGCACTCGGCGATGACCTGGAATCGGGCGTCGCTCATCAGCCCAGGCTCCCCGTGCCGGTGATCTCGATGGCCGCGCCCGGCTCGGTGACCATCGGGGCGGTGATCCGGCGGGCCTGGATGTCCCAGGCGTCCCGCGAGTCCACGCGGATGACCTTGAACTGGAGGCCGTTGTCCATCGTCGCGTAGCCCGGGTCGACCTCGGTCTCGTCGGCCATGCCGCCGAGCTCGTTGTCGTCGAACACCCACACCGAGTCCCGGGGCAGGTTCCCGACCGACGTCGAGATGATCCGGTACTTGCCGATGTACTCGATGTCCCCGCCGTAGATGGGGTTGTCGGTCGCCTCGCGGCGGCGCAGCGCGGCGATCGCCGGGTCGGTGACGAGCATCGCGTACTTCGTCGTCGACATCAGCAGCGTGTTCGGCCGGAAACCCTGGTTGAGGTCGACGACCTTCGCCGCGGCCTTCTCCACGTCCCGGAACAGCAGCGCCGACGCGTTGTCCCACGTCGCGGCGGCGGCACTCGTCGCGGTGACCAGCGAACCCATCGCGGACGTGGCGAGCCGGTCTACCTTCGTGATGATCGTGTTCGCGGCCTTGCGCAGCGACCGGTCGACCTCGTCACCGCCGTACACGGACCGCTTGATCTTCTCGTCGGTCAGCGGGGTCGCCTCACCCCACTTACTGACCTTGACCAGCATCGCGGTGCCGTCCGCCGGGCTGTCCCGCGGGTACTCGCCGCCGGGCGCGATCGACTCGATCGGCCGGGAGTTCACGATCGGCTCGCCCGTCTCGGCCATCGCGGCACCGCCGTTGGCCTTGATCTTCCGGGTGAGGATCTGGTCGGCGACGAACCGCAGATCCGGGATGCCGCGCAGGCGCCGGGCCAGGAACGTCGGGTTCCGCAGCAGGCGGTCGATGGTCAGGAGGGTGCCGGACAGCGTTGCCGCTGCCGGAGGGTAAGCGCCCGGCATCGGGGCTCCTTTCGGATCGCCCGGAGGCCGGGCACACGAAAGCCCGGCACGAATGACGTGCCGGGCTTGGAAGACGAGAGGTCAGTGCGGGCGGGAGGTCAGATCTCCATCCACTCCACGAGCGCCGTGTCGGCGGCCGTGGTGAGAGCGATGCCGAAGTTCCCGACGCCGGCCGTGGCGGTCTTCACCGCGCCGGCAGCGGCGGCGTTGATGCGGTCGCCCGCGGTGATGGCGCCGGCCGCGGTCGAGATGTGGACCTTGCCGCGCGGGTGGTAGGCGAATCGCTCGCCGCTCACGACGTCGTGAGCGGCGGTGCCGACGACGGCGTTCGAGTCCGCGCCGGCCGGCGCGACGGTGCCACTGCCGGACACGGCGAGGACCACACCGACGCCGTTCGTGACGGTGATCGTCGACGACGCGGTTGCGGTGATGACGTCGCGGTAGAGGAACTTCGGCTCGTACGCGCCCATGCTCAGGCCGCCTTCCGGGTCGGTGCGTCGACAGCGGACACGAGCTGCTCGTACTCGCTGTCGAGGGTGTCTGCGTCCGGCTCGGCCGGACCGGTGTGGCCGGATGCCATGACCGGCACCTCGGAGCCCTCACCACGACCGCCGAGGATGTCGGTGACCATCTCCGAGTCGCGGTCGTAGCGGTCCTCCCATGTGGCCCGGTCGGCGGGCTTGAGCCGGCCGGTTGCGAGCAGCCCGTCGAAGAAGCTGGCCTTGACGGTCTGCGCCGCGGAGGCCTTGATGGTGTTGAGCTCGTCGCGGACCTTCGCGAGCTCCTCCTTCATGACCTGGTTCGCGGCCTCAGCCTTCTCCGCCTTGTCGGTTGCGGCGGCCGACGCGGCGACCATCTCAGGCGTCGGCTGCGGCGAGTCGGCCTTCGACTTGAGCGCGTCGAGCGCCGTGAGCATCGCCTGCTCGTCGGCGTCGTCGGCCAGGCCGAGCCGCGCGCGCAGGTCTGCGTGCAGGGTGGACACCATGTCCTCCTCGGGTGTGGATGGGTCCGGCTCGGCGGCCGGCAGAATCGTGGGCTCGGCCGCTGCGGCGACCTTGCGGTTGCGTTTGTCGCCAGGCCAGTAGCCGTAGCGCTCGTGGAACCACTCCGACGCGATCCGCTTCGCGAACGCCGGATCGACCTTGGTCCGTAGGTGCTTGTAGAGATCCGTCCAGGACTTCCACTTCTTCAGCCCGGGCCCGTGCAGCCACCACGACTTCAGCGATTTCCCACTCCCGGCCGCGGCGGCGACCGCCTCGGCCTCGTCGAGCGGCTCGTCCGGGCCGGCGCTACCGATGAGCGGAATGTCGAGCGTCTGGCCGGCGAACGCGATCCGGAGCCGGTCGAACCGGACCGGGCCGACGCGCTCGGCCAGCGCGGCGAGCGCGTCCACGCCGTCGGCGTACCGGGCGGTCAGGTGCGGGATCCACGGCCGGTGCTGGTCCGGCATCGGCGCGTCGTAGAGCGCGCCGGCGACGAGCGAGTGGACGATGTCCAGCCACTCCCCCGACAGCAGCAACACCGCGCACGGATCACGGTCGCTGGCGTCGCCCGGGTTGAACAGGGCGGGAGCGAACGCCTCGGCCTCGATGACCGGCAGGCCGTTCGCCGCCGCTGACACCGCGTCGATGACGTCCTGCTGGCCGGCCACCCCCAGGTCCGCGGCCTCACCGAGATACGCCAGCGTGACATGCAGTTGCTCGGCCGGTTCGCCGCCGCCGACCGCGAGCCGCGCCGCGTCCTCAGGCGTCGGGATGAGCGCGACCATCGCGCCGGTGTGGACCTCGGCGGCGGCCTGCACACTCGACGAGCCGACCACCTTGTCCAGCAGTGCCCCGAGCTTCTTCAAGGCGGTGTTGTTGAAGTCGACGGCGGCGCTTCCGTCGTCCGGCTCCCAGTCGGCAGGCGCACCGGGCGGACGCAGTGACAGCGAATACCGCGGCCCGCTGTCCGTCATGACCGCCTGGTAGACCAGGTCACCCCACTCACCGGACACGACCCCGTCGGTCAGGTAGCTCTCGTCGAGGAAGTCGCCGATCTCGCCGTCGTTGCGGCGGATCGCATCCCGGACTTCGGCGAGCTCGGCCTGCGCCTCGGGGGTGAGCGGCTGCGGGTCACCCGTCAGTTCGCTGCGGCGGGCTTCGAGCGCCTGCCGTTCCGCCGACAGCGCCCCCTGCTTTTCCAGGCCTTGCGCGTACAGGAACGAGTAGGTGGTGGCGGTCTTCTCCTCACCCGGATGTGCGGCCAGGTACGCCTCGCGGTATGCCCCTCGTGCCTCGCCGGGTTCTGCCCGCGCGACCCGCTGACGGTCCTCGGGCCGCAGCTCTTCGATGCGGCGCTGGGCACGCTCCTGCTCCTGGTTCAGGCGCGACGACACGTCAGCAGACCGAACGTCGATCTTCTGGAGCTCTTTCTTACCTGCCGCGTTCAGACCCGGATACTGGGAGTTGATCAAGGCCCGTTCGCGTTTCTCCAGGTCAGAGCCGCGCTTCTCCAACGACTTCTGGTGCTCGGCGCCCTGACGGCCCATGTCGAGCATCTGCGGCAGCGCCGCGTGGAGCGCGCCGATTCCCGTCTCGTCGAGCACGGTGGTCCACTCGTCCTGATTCCCGGACCAGGGCTCGGAGACCTCGTCGTCGTCGCTGTCGTCGTCACTCTCAGCCGCATCGCTGTCGAGGTCATCGTCGCCGTCGTCGACCTCGGGCGGGTTGAGGCCGATGTGGAGGCGCCGGCCGGTCGGACTGTCGACCACGGCGACCTTCACGACACCTTCAGTGCCGTCAACCTGCGCACCACCGGCGAGGGTCTCGCCGTCGCGGAGCTGGATCCGGTCGCCGATCTTCAGTGAGTCCTTCAGCGGTGCGGCGGGCTTCGGCGAGCTTCCGCCCGCGCTGCCGCTGGACGAGCCGCTGCTGCCGGACCCGCCAGCAGTCCGACTGCCCCCGGATGAGGCCCCGCGACCTTCCGGTCCGTCGTTCGTGTCGACGCGGGAGAACCGGCCGCCAGCGTCGCGCTTGGTGCTGCCCTCGTCGAAGTCCTCGGCACGCCGGCGGGCCATGATGGTCACCTGCACGCGCTCGGCGCCCTCCGGCACGTCCGGATCGGACGCGGCCACGCCGAGCATCCCGGGCAGGTCATTCAGGTTCCGGATCGTCTTCACTGCCGGCGGCGTCACCCCGAGCAGTGCGACCGCGGTCAGCACGAACTTGTGGACGTGGCCGGCTCCGCAACGGTGGTTGTAGTTGCCCTCGATCGACCTCGACGGGTACGCGGCGGCCTGGACGGAGTGCAGCCACGGCAGCGTCACCTGGTCGCCGACGAGCGTGCTGCCGCCGTCGGTCGCACGGAGGTTCTCGAACCAGCCGAGCGCCGGTTCGCCGTCCCCGACCGCGAACCGGGCATCGGTGTGGCCCAGTTTCACGACCGGCTTGCGGATCGCCGGGCACGACTGGGCGTCAACGGCCGCGGCGATGTCCTCGGCGGTCGGCGTCCACGAGCCGGTCATGGTTTCCCACCGGCCGGTCCGGACGAGTTCGACGCCCTCACGGCGCGCGAGGTCGACAGTCGGGGCGGTCATGGATCACCCCGATCGTCAGGTCAGATGGTGCGCAGATCAGGCGTGTGAGTGCTCAACGCGCCTTGGCGGTCCAGTCCGCGGCGATGTGCCCGCGGCAGCGTCCGGGCCCGCCCTCGCAGTTGCGGTAGCCGCTCGCCGGGTAGTCGATGAGTGCGGCCCGTAGCGTCCGATACGTCTTGCCGTGGACGGCGTCGCAGGCGTCGCAGCGCTTCTCGTCCGCCCACTCCGACGCCCGGAACGTCGTCCCCTTCGGGGCTCGCTCGAGCACCGACAGGCGGCCAGCATGCTGGGCTGCGGACAGCAGGGCACCGAGCTGGTCGGCGACCATGCCGCGCTGCGCCGTCGACAGCGCATCCAGGTGCCGCTCGACGGCATCCCGGACCGACTCCGGGTCGGCGCCCGCGTGCTGCAGCGCGATCCGGCCAGCACCGGACGCATACCCGGCGGCGATGATGTGCGCGACCGCCTCAGCTGTCGCGTTTACCTTCGCCGCACCCGCGTCGCCAGCTCTCACGATCACGTCATGCGCGGCGGCCTCAGCCACCACACCGGCCGCGGCCTGCCGGGCGAGCTTCGTGCCGCCCTTGCCGAGCATCGCGGCCTGAGCTGCGATGACACCGGCGGACGCGGCGAGCTGCCCGAGTCGGGGCAGGTCACCGTCGGCGACCGCCGTCTCGGCCTGCGCGGCAAGTTCCGTCACGAGCGGTGCCGCGGTCTTCGGCCAGGCGGCCAGCAGCTCAGCGCGTGCCGCCTCCCACTGGGCCTGGATCTGCTCAGGCGTCTCCGGACGGGCCGCGGCCTGCACCGGGTGGCCGTCACCGAACAGGCTCATCTGGTCGGGGTTGCTGCGGCGGCGGGACCGCTGTGCAGCCTTAACCGGCACGGCGGCCTCGTCGTCGAGCAGCCCCCAGTCGTCACCCTGCTCGCCGTCTGCCGTCGAGTCTGGCTTGGCCAGGTCCACGCCGGTCGCGTTCAGCGGCTTCGGCGCGTCCGGGTCCCGCTCAGGGAGCCGCCATTCGCGGCGGATCCACGCCTCGAGCGCCGGGTCGGCCGAGAGTGCGCCGGACGACAGCAGCGAGTTAAGGGACTCGGAGGTGACCTCGCGGCGGGAGCCGATCCCGGACACCACGACGGAAGGCACCGGCTCGTCTGACCCGAAATTCCACTCGACGATCCGAGCCGCGATCTGGCGAGTCGCCACGTCCGCGGTTTCCGTCGCCCAAGCCTCCAGCGCGAGCGTCCAGCTATCGATAAACGACTCTCCGAGCGCGCGCGACCCGGACTGGCTGGTGCCTAGGTCGAGATGCGGCATCAGGGCCGCGCCGGCAATCTCCTGGTTCAGAAACCGGATGAAGCCGAGCGTGTCAGGCAGTTGACCAGCGATCCCCTGAATGACCAGCTCAAAGTCCTGCGGCATCGCCACGCCGGCCACGTCACCGGCACGCGCGGCGGACGCCATACGCTGCGCCTCGGCCATCTGACCGGGGCTCGGGTTCGAGCCGGGCCGGGCCTGCGCGACCGGGATGCCAGCGGCCCAGCGGCGGTGAGCGATCGAGTTCGTGCGCAGCATCTCGCGCTTGAGCAGCCACGCCGGGTAGCTCGCCCGCAGCAGCGAACGGCCTTGCCAGGCGATGCCCTCCCGCTCGCGCGCATGCCAGGCGAGCTGGGAGGCGGGGATCTGCGGCCGGTCATCGCGGTGAACGCCGTCCTGGGTGACGCCGAGCAGCGTCCCGCGCTTCGGATCGACGTGGATCCGGGAGATGGTCCAAGGCATCCGATCTGCGAGAGCGACCAGGTGGGCGGTCCCGTCGACTACCTCCGCCTGAAGCTCGTGCCCGACGTGACCGAACGCCGCCGAGGTTCGCAGCGAGGTCCGCAGATAGTCGTTCCACGACACACCCTGCAGCCGAGCGGCGCCGGCGGGGTCTTGTCCGGCGACGAGTAGGCCCAGACCGTCCGCGACGAGCTTGACGACTTCGGGTCGGCAGCCGCGGCCGTCGACCTGCCACTGCGCGCGCCGGAGCTGAAGCGTCCAGCCGTCGAGGACGGACGACAGACGGCTCTCGTGGCGCATCTGCGCGTACGTCTGGACGCTGAGCGGCCAGGTCAGGTCAGGGATGTACTCGGTCGTGATGTCGTCGAGGATGTCGGCGTACCCGCTGAGCGCGTCGGAGACGTGCCCGCGGAGCCGGGTGGGGGCGCTCATCCGTCCCCCTCATCGGTCAGGTGTTGCGGGCGCGGCCCGAGCCCGTGGCTGCGTCGAGTCGCGCCCGGCTCGCGGGTCAGCGCTGGGTGCGCTGCGGAACGGTCGGCTCGGTCACGTCGGCCGGGGTCTCGCCGTCGGCCGGGAGCGGCTCGGCCGGCTGCTCCGGGTCGGCCGGCGTCTCGGGCTGCGGCTCGAAGCCGTCGTCGGCGCGGCGGGCGTCGTCGCCGAGACGGGTCAGGCTCGCGGACAGCTCGTCGACGGCGGCCTGGATCTCCGGGCTGACCTCGCCGTCGCGGACGGCCTGCTCCAGGCGGGCGACCGCGTTCTGCAGGTTGGTGAACGAGGTGGCCTGCGCGGCGGACACGTCGTTGGTCTGCTCGGCGAGCGCCCTGAGTGCGTCGATGACCGATGCCATGGTGATCTCCTGTCGTTGGCGGTGCTGCTGGATAGCGGAGAGGATCTCGGCGGTGCCGAGCAGGTCGCGGAGCCAGGCGCGCACGGGGCCTCCTACAGCGGTACGGTCGCCAGGTCGAGCGGTGCGCCACCGCCGAGCTCGGGGAACTCGACGCGTTCGGGCGTGCGGTGCATGGTTCGGCTCGACGGCATCGGTGCGGCCTGGGTGACGGCGACGCGGACGGCGTAGGCGAGGCAGTCCACCTGGTCGTCGTTCTTCCCGTTGGGGAACGCCGCGGTCTCAGTTACAAAGGCGTCGGCCCATGCCGCTCCCGATCGGAGCCAGATGCGTCCGCCACTGGACCAGGCGCTCGCTGGCAGTGCCCGCGAGAACTTGTCCTGCTCTGCTTTGAGCGGGGTGATCGGGATCTGCTGCTGGGTGGCTTCGCGGACGAGCGTGGTGCCGAACTGGCTGGCCTCGACGAAGACGGTGTCGACGTTCCACCGCTGGCACATGGCGTGGACGTGGGCGAAGTGGTCGTGTTCGCCGATCTTCGCCCGGAGGAGGTCGAGGAGGATGAGGTCGCCGGAGATGGTGCGGGCCCAGGCGGCGAAGACGGTGTAGTCGGCGCTGGTCTTGGTCGACGCGGCAAGATCGGCGGTGATGAAAATCCACGAATCCCGAAGATCGAATTCGCGGCCGCCAAGGTGCACGCGGTCGCCGTAGAGAGTGAACCAGCGCCAGTGGATGCGCTTGAACAGACCGCCCTCGGCTGGCGACGGCCGCTGCTGGTAGAGCGCGGAGAAGACGTACTCGCCTACGTCGCGACGAACCTTGGCCCAGTCGCGCTTGCCGCGGGCGGACTCCATGGGTTCGCCGATGGCCCGGCCGAGCGGGTCGTCCTCGGAGTCGCAGAGCGCGGGGATGCGGACGATCTCCCACGAGTCGCCTTCGTTGGCGAGGATCTCCTGGATGGTCTCGGACTCATGCCAGAGGGTTTGGATCCACACCAGTTTGGTGGTGGGGCCCATGCGGGGGATGATCGCGCCTCGGTAGGTCGAGGTGACCTTGCCGCGTTTCGTTGCCGACTGCGCTTCCTGAAGATTTTTCGTGGGGTCGTCGACAATGATGTAGTCGCCCGGCCGGCCCGTAATGCCGGACTCGATCCCCGCACAGTAGAGCCCGCCGCGGTGCCCCTCGACCTTCCACCGGCCGGCGGCGCGCGTGTCGGTGCGCAGCCGCAGCCCGAGGTCTTCCATGCCGTCATCGCCGCTGAAGTTCTCGATGGCGTTCTTGACCTCGGCGCCCCACTCGCGGGACTTTTCCGCGTTGTACGAGACGGCGATGATGCGCAGGTCAGGGTTGTTGACGAGCAACCACAGCGGGTTCCAGTACGAGCAGGTCGTGGACTTACCCTCCTGCGGCGAGAGGAATACTGCGAGCCGCCCTTGGCCGGGCTTGTTTGCGAGCCGGACCAGGGCGTCGTTGACGACGTTCAGTGCCGGCGTCCGGACCGTGCCGACGCGTTCGCCGGTGTCGCTGATGCGGGCCGGGTCGAGACTGACGGCCATGTCGAGCGGTGACGCCCACCGCCGCTGCCGGGGCACCATGCGCTGGCGGGCTTCGGCCCAGGCGGCGCGCATGTCGAGGAGCCCGGCGGTCACGGCTCACCTCGCCGTGCTGGGTCAGATACGAGAAATGGCGGCCACGCCGCTTTGGGCATGAACCGCCAACATCGAAATGAACTGTGACACCTGGTCCTGGCTGGTGTCAAGCTGTGTTATCCCGTACCGGTAAGTCGTGTCTCCGCGAGCGTGATGAGGTCTCGGAGGTCGTAGAGCGCGCGCCGGCCTTCGGAGCCTCGCCGTGGGACGCCCTCCGGGTTCGCGGGCGTCTTGCTGCGGCTGATCCACTGGCGGATGCGCTCCTCGGTGACGTCCTGCCCGAACGACTGGGCCAGGTACGTCGCGGCCAGGTCGAGGGTAACGAGCCACTGTGCGGTCACGCGGGCCGCCACTCGTCCCGGTATCCGTCACGATCTGCGTACGGGAGTGCGAGCAGCTGCGCGGCGTACGGGTCGACACGGCCGGTTGCGGCCACGTGCAGCTCACACTCGACGTACGGGTTGTCGTCGTTGGTGCAGGGCTGACCGGGGTGCGGGTCGGCGTGGCGTTCGACGGCGTCGAGGATGCGCAGCTTGGCGTTGAGGTCGGCCCGCCAGCGTTCGCCGTCGAGGTCGAACCGCTCGGTGAACTGGCTGGTGTCGCCGCAGGCTTCGAGGTGGATGCAGGCGGCGTTCCAGGCGTTGAGCGCGGTGAGGTCGGCGTCGAGCTGCGCGCGCAGCCACGCCACCAGCTCGCCGGTCATGCCCCGTCTGCCAGCATGCCGCGCAGCAGCGTGGGGCCGAGCTGTTCGCCGGTTGATCCGTACTCGGCCAGCCAGCACTCGGTCAGACTGTCCATGCGATAGGTGCCGCCCTTGTACCCCTCGTAGGTCGCGTCGAGTGCTTCGCAGGCGGCGTCCAGCATGGCGCCGACGGTCGTGTTCTCAATGGGTTCGAAGGCGAGCTGTTCGTAGAAGCCGCGGTACGAGTGCGGGCTGCCGAAGCCGTGCTTGACGGGCTTGTTCCGGTCTTCGGCCGCGAGGGCGGTGATGAGGTCTTCGAGGAACACGTTGTCACGGTATCTGCTGGCAGCGTGCCCGGTCCTGGTCGTGGGGCCGGGCACGCTGCCAGCTCACCCGTGCGGGCGTTGCTACTGATCTGCTGCCAGTTCCTACCGGATTGGCAGCTGACTCAGATCCGCCCGGCCATCGCGTCCTCCCACACGCGCCGGGACGGCTCGTCGTCCAGCCGAAAGTCCGGCGCCGGACCACCTGCCCTAGGTGCGGTGCCGAGGTCTTCCCACCACGACACGAGCCGGCAGCCCTCGGCCCAGAGGACGACGAGCGCTTCGTGCATCAGTTCGGCGCGCTGCTCTCCGGTCGGGTCGTCGGGGCGTCGGGCGATGCCGAACTCGGGCAGCATGGGCGGGGTGCGGGTGGCGTCGGCGAGTCTCAGCGGCGCCCAGAGCAGGTCATCGACGGTCGGGTACGGCTTCCACGACCGCGCGTACGTGTCGACGGACGGCAGCCCGACGCCGGGCAGGTAGATGGACAGGTCCCGGCCTCCCTTGCCTTCGACCCAGATGTTCGCGTCGATGTGGACGAGGTCGACCTGGCCGCCGCGCGGGTGAGCGGCGAGCCAGATGGCGATGAGGAACTGGCGCCGCCGGTACTCGGCGGGGTCGAAGTCCTTCGGGCCGGGCTCGTGCATGTGGGAGAGCATGACGAGCGGCGGTCCGCCGGGTGTGAGCGGCGCGGTGATAGGCGGGAGCTGGTTGAGCCACGCCCGGACCATCGCTTCGGCTGCCATGTCGTCCGGCCAGTCCTTGAAGCTAACGTGCGGGATGATCCCGGGGCACAGGCGCCGTGCCTCGGCGATCCGCCGGTCTGTGGGGGTGGGTTTCCACGACGGGATGCCCTTACCCGGGTAGCCGAAGATCCGGGTATGGCGGGCGCCGGGCCAGCGGGCGAGGCGGGTGCCGTAGTCGCGCGGGTCGCAGGTGATCCCCACGAGCATGTCCGTGGTCACGCCATTGCCTCCCGCCACGCGTCGAGCGCGGACCTGAAGTCCTGGTACAGCTCGTTGACGTCCTCGTCCGGCTTGTCGCCGTCGAAGTCGGCTGCGGCTACCGCGACGGCTTGGGCGCGGTCGTAGGCGACAAGGAGCGCGGTTGCTTCCGGGCCGGTGATGCAGATCTTCGAGGTGACCCGGCCGTCGCCGTCGGCGTGGCGGCGGATCCGGTCGAGCAGGTGGGCAAGGTCGGGCATGGCGGACTCCTTCAGCGTCGTCGGGACGGGTCGAGGCGGCGGGGCGCGCGCCGTCGGGGTTGGGGTCCGTGCGGGCCGCGCCGGCGGCGGGCCTCGATCACGGCGAGCATCGGGTCGGACGCCTGGTCTGGACTGTCCGCCGGGTGCGGGTAGCCGTCCGGGTTGTTGAGCGTCATGACGTGGCCCGGCTCGGTCGACCACACCCACAGCGGCTCGGACGGGCGAAGCATCCCCGCGGAATGCTCGAACACCTCGACGACCGAGGCGGCGATCGCTTCGCCCGCGCCTCTCACCGCCGCCGCCATTGCGGTCGCAAAAGCGTCGAGGCGCCGGGACACGTACTCAGGCACGAGTAGGTCCTCAGGCACGCGAACGTCGATGCGGACGTGCGGTCCGGCGCGGGCGATGCTGCCAACGGGGGCGGGCCGCCATCTCATCGCCGACCAGGTGGTGTCCGGTCCGCGGTGGGTCGGGCGGCAGTCGTCGGAGCAGTACGGGTCGTCGGCGCGCGGCTCGGCACCGCACGGGCAGAGCCCGTCGATCACGGAGTCGATGCGGTCGAGGATGGTCATGCCGCGCCGCCACTGATCAGATGGTTGATGAGCTTGTCGACTCGGCCGCGCTCGTGGATGAGGTCTGCGCGGTCGGTGAGCGCGGGGCTGGTTCCGCCGTAGTGCTCGGCGAGCGCGGCGAGGAGCGCTCGGCCGAGGTCGTCGGGGATCCGCAGCGCAGGCTCGGAACGGTGTGTGGCGCCCTCGGCGGCGGTACGTACGGTGAGGTCGATCTGCATCGGTTCGACAACGGTGGTGTATCCGTCGACGCCTCGCTGGCCGAGGTGGACGGCGATACCGCCACGCGCGAAGTCGGACTCTACGAGCGCTCTCCAGGTCATGCGGGTTCTCCTTCAGAGGATGACGGTGCACGCGCCGCACAGCGCGTACAGGACGAGCAGGGCCAGGCCGACACCCAGCGCGAGCCGGACGCGGGCGCGGAGCCGGTAGCCGCGCATTGGCCGCCCGTAGACGGCACCGCGGTCGGCGTGACGGCCGGAGATCCGGTGGACGGGCGGCGGCGGGGTGACAAGCTCAGCGACCGCTGCGGTACCGGCGAGCAGGTGCCGGCCGATCCGGGCCAGCAGCTCACGGCGGGTCGGTGGCGGAGCCCAGGGCGCGCGGCCGGTCACGGGCGTGCCTCGATTAGCGCCATGACGCCGGAGGCGAGCGTGAGAGCGAGCAGCACACTGAACACGCGGCTCGGACCGAGGTGCTCGATCAGGTCCTTGAGCGGCGCGGTACCGGCCTCGGCAAAGTCGGTTAGCCACTTCACGACCTTGTTGATCCGCTTCATGCCGCCACCTCGGCTTCGGCGTGGCCGATCCGGCACGGCTCGATCGTGGGCCGCCACATCGGCCCCTTGTCGCGTGGTTCTGTGACGTCGGTCCAGGTGATCGGGAGCGGCCTGCCGCATCCGTCCTCGCGGCACGCCGGCGCCCAGGTCGACACCACGGCGGCGTCGGCCTCGTCGACCGAGTACCGGCGGCGCCGGTCAATCGGCCACACGCGGCGGATGGCGACGGCCAGGTCGATCCAGCCGCGGCCTTGGGTGGCCCACGCGGAGCGGCAGCGGGCGCAGGTAATGACGGACGCGTGCGGGTCGTGCCACAACGCCATCCCGCACGGAGTCTCTACGCCGGTGTCGCGGGCGGTGAGGAGGGTGGGGCAGCGGCCGAGGTACACGGTGTCCGGGGTCTCCCCCAGCACGCGCTCAAGCTCGTTGCGAAGCGTGCGAAGTTCGGCGTGAAGTCGTGCCATGTCGACGAGTTCGCGGTCGGCGACGTCGTCGAGGTGCCGGCCGAGCCAGCGGGCGTCGGCGCCGACCTGGTCTCGGTCGCGGGCCGGCCTCGAGTAGCCGAGCGCCCGCCGCCACTCTGCGACCTGCATGGCCAGCCATTCGGCGGGCGGGATCGAGCCGATCTGGTCGTCGGCGAGGTAGAGCAGCGGCCGGCCGTCGGGTCCGCGGTCAACCTGCCGGTGCCAGACCGTGACCACGTGCTCCGTGCCGTCGTGCGCGGACTTGACGACCTCGGTGGTGGCCCAGCGGCGCACGCGCGGGATGAGAGCGCGGCCGTCAACGCGAACCTCGGCGTTCCCGGGGCCGATGAGCGACAGCACGTCCAGACGGGCGGGCGTCGGGCTGCCGGTGCGGGAAGTCGAAACCCGGTCGCCGGCGGGCGCCGCCCCGGGGACGAGGCACGCGGCGAGCCGGGCAACCTGCCCGGGTAGGTCGTTCAGCCAGTCGGCCAGCCGGACCCGGCAGTGCGGGCAGGCGTTCCCGACGCGCGGCCGGTCGTGGCCGCAGCACGGGCAGGGGGTGTCAACCGTGCGGGTGGAGTCGATCGTGTCGTGCTCAAGGTTGCGCGTCATCAGTGCTCCCGGTCGTATCCTGCGGGGGCAACTGATCTAGCGCTGCTGCTGCTCAGAGGGTCACAGAGACGGTCCGGGTGATGGGGATCCCCGGGCCGTCGCCCACTTCTAGCGGACCCGCGACTCCCACTCCTCGATCGCGAGGATCGTGGTCGTCACCTTCCACGCGAGCTGGTGAACGCGCCGACCGCGGAGACCGGACGCCTTCACGACCGCGGCGATCGCGGCCGGGTCAGCCGGGTTGAGGCTGCCGGTCGCGCGCACGAACTGGACCGCGCCGACCAGCGACGCAACCCGCTCGGTGCCGACGCGCCGCCACCACGGCTGACAGCGGTTGACCTCCAACGTCACCGCACCGACCAGCGCCGGATCCGGGCCGGACGCATCATCGGCCAGCGCCGCGAACCGCGCATTGAGCTCCTCTTCGGTCATGCCGCCACTCCTGTCTGGACGCCACCCATGGCAAGGTCCATGTGCCTGATGACGAGCTGCCACACGCGCTCGTCGTTCGTCTTCACACCCAGCTCCGTCAGCACGCCGACGATCACCTGATGCACGGCCGCGCCGGCGAACTTCGCCAGGTCGATCCGCTTCTCGTCGATCTTCATCTGGTGGGCGAGGTGCAGGTTCTTGCTCAGCCGGTCCGCCGCCCGCTCCTCCAGCTGAACGAGCGCCCGAACACCCTCGTCGACGCCGTACACCTGGCCGCGGTCCGCGTCGTACTTGACCCCGACCAGGGCGGTCTGTCCGCCGAGGGCGAAGATGCGCTGCAGGTCCGCGCGGGCGGTCTGGAGTTCGGCGTCTTCACGCTGGCGGCGGCCCTGCTCGTCGACCTCGATCTGCTCGTCGATGAGGGTGATCTGCTCGGCGGCTGCCGCGGCCTTGAGGCGTTCGGCGGCGGCGTACGCCTCCCGGATCAGCCGCGTGTACAGGTTGACCTTGGATAGCCACCAGGCGATCAGCCGCAGCACCTCCGTCGCCGGAACGATGCCGGAGATCTCACTGTCGGGGATGTCGGCGAGCGACCGCAGCAGGCCTGCTTCGGCGCGCACCTGCTCGGCGGCCTGTTCGGCGACGACCTTATCGACGCGCTTCTGTTGCGTCGGGGTGGAGCCGCCGTGTCGTTTGCAGCGGCCTTCCTTGTTCGGGGTGCCCCATCCGGCGGGTTGCTTGCAGGTCTCGTCGCTGTTCAAGCGCTTCGCTCCGCATAGCTTCCCGTCGTTGTATTCGGGGTCTGTTCTATCCATACCGGAGGGGCCTCCGTTCTTGTCTCAGGCTCCATGATGTATCAGGTTGTCGTGTCATCTACCATCTGCGGGCTGGGCGAATGCTGCCGGGATTAGTCCGATGACGGCGAGCGCACCGAGCGCCTCGCGCGGGTTGTGGATGCGCATGGTCAGCCGGGATGTCCACCCGGTCCACTCCTCGGCGCTCTCCTGGACGCTGAGGGTGTCGCCGTTGAACTGGACCCGGTGCGCCGGCCACTCGCCGCGGGCGGACTGCCAGCTGTGGAGTCCGTCCCGTCCGGTGCGGGGGTACCGCTTGATCCATCCGTGCTGGCGTGCCCACCGGAGTGCAGTGGCGATGCGCAGGTACAGGTCCGGGTCGGTCACGGCGCGGACTTCCGGAACGTGAACAGCGCCCACTCGGGGGTCTCGTCTGCGGCCTGCGTGGTGATGTTCGGGTAGCCGTGGTGCATGGCGATCAGCTCCAGCTGGTGCCGGAGCGCGGCGTACGCGGTGATCTGAACCTCGGACACATCGAGGCTGGCCGCGACCGCAAGGGACCGCTCGATCCGCCCGGTCTGGACGCCGGCGGTAAACGCCTCGTCGTCGTACGGGCCGCCGTTGCTGGTGCAGGCGGTGAACGGGTAGAGCAGGGTGTAGCCCTCGTTCTCGGGCTGGTCGAGTGGGTCAGTCATCGTCGTCTCCCTCGTCGAGTTGGTTTGTGGTGGACGTGGTCGTGCATGCGGATGCGGTCAATGGCGTCGTGGTCGCCTTTGGCGGGTCCGTTGGCCGGGCATACGAGTCGGCCGCACTGCCAGCGGGTGGCTTGCGGGATGTCGTCGGGCAGGTCGCAGGCGGGATGGGTGGTGAACCCGCCCGCGGCGGCTGCCGGGTCGAGCGGGTAGCCGCAGCCGGCGGTGCAGACGAGCGTGCCGGTCCCGCCCGGCGGCGCGGTGGGCGCTGCCGGGCGGGTGAGGACGGCGGTGGTCACGGGCTGATTCCGGGGAGGTGGTCCTGCCAGTCGGCGACGGCGCGTTCTATCGGGTCGACGCCGGCGCGGTGGACGGCGGCGAGGAACGCTCGCCAGGCCGGTGCCTCGAACGCGAGCACCTCGCCGTCGGGGTCTTTACTGTCGCGGACGAGGACGATCCCGGGGAGGGTGGCGATTTCGACGCACGTGTGCGACTCGCAGCGGGACGACTTCCGCCAGGCGGTCACGGGGTCTCCTTCGGGATTCGGTGCTGGTCCATGCAGGCGCACCCGCACGGGTTTGTTCGGGCAAGCGCGAGACGCTCCTCGGCCGTGTCGACGCGGCGGCCCACGTGGGCGATCTCGTCGGCGTCCATCCACGTGTGCGGGCCGTCCGGGCAGTCGTCGAACTGGCACGGGTAGCAGCGGGTCCGGCAGATCCGGGCGGCGCCGGACTTGAGCGCGGCTGCGATCTGCGCGGCCTGGTCCGCGGTGAGTGGCGAGGCGTCCGGCCCGCTGAGATCGCCGCTACGCCGTTCGGGGCTACTCGGGTATGCGCTCAGGGTCGTACTACCGCCAGCGTTGCTCTCGGCGGGCGCACGGCGGGTCTCGTCGTCAGTCATCCGGTCTCCGATCAGGTCGAGAAGTGTGGGCCCGTCCTGCCGGGCGGCCGGGCGGGTGGTGGTCTGGTGGCGCGGATGCCAGATGCCGCGCTTCTCAGCGCAGTCCGGGCCGTAGCCGACCCGGATCGAGTCCGCGTCCGTGAGCTGTTGGCCGCAGCCGCCACGGCACGGGACCGGTGACACCGTGGCGGCTGCGATGAGCGCGGTCACCAGGGCAGGACGCCCGGCGAGACCAGCACCCGTTCGATCTCGGGGACGCGATGCCTGGTCGGGCAGTCGTCGTGCCCGCACGCGGGCGGGATGGGCAGGATCAGTCCGGGGCGGTCGGGGTGCCGGGCGAGCCGGGTCCCGTCGGGTGCGGTGCGCAGTTCCCAGCCGTGCTGGACGAAGAAGTCGGCTTCGAGCCAGCCGGCGCAGGCCATCATGCGCGGGTCCCAGGTTTCATCGGCGGTGTACTCCTCGTCGGGTGAGCCGGTGAGCATTTCGGTGTCCGCGCCCCAGCTCGTGTACCAGGTGTGACCTTGGGGGCAGCGGTAGTCGGCGACTACCGACCAGCGGCCTTCGCACTGGAGGTCGGGGGCGACGCTCATGCGGAACGGCTTGGCTGCGGGCGCGTTCACGCAGGCGCGGGTCTTGTCGCAGCAGTCGAGGAACTCGTACGGCTTGGTCACTGGATCTCCCCGGTGTCGGCGAAGCGGGCGAAGTGGAGCTGGGCGGCTGCGACGAATGAGCGCTCCTCCCCGGCTCGGTTCTTGGCGACGATGAAGTCGGCCTCGCCGCGGCGCGGGGAGTCCTTCTCGTATTTCTCGGGCCGGTAGATGAGCACGACGGCGTCGGAGTCCTGCTCGACCGAGGACGAGCCGAGGAGGTCGCCGATGTCGGGCTTCTTCTCGGCGCGGCCGTGGTTGGCCTTGTTGAGCTGGGCTGCCATGACGACTGCGATGTCGTACTCCATCGCGAACGACTTGAGCGCGTTGGTGATGGCGCGGACCTTCGCGACGTCGTCGCGGGTGATCCGGTCGGAGTCCATGAGGTGCAGGTGGTCGAAAAAGACCACGTCGGGTTTGCCGTGCACGTCCTGGTACTGGTCGATGATTTGCCGGGCTTTGCGGACGGTTCGCTCGACCGGGGCGCTCAGGTACATGGGCGCGGACGCGATCGGCCCGGTCCGGGCGCTGATGCGCTGCCAGTCGCGGTCGTCGAGCTCGCCGGCACGGATGCGGCTGTAGAGGACTGATGTTTCGGCGGACAGGACCCGGTCGAAGATCTCCAGCGGCTTCATCTCGTAGCTGATCGTCAGCGTCTTGAGTTTGCCCTCGATGGAGATGGCGCGGGCCATGTCGGTGAGCGCGAAGGTCTTCCCGACGCCGCTGGCCGCGCCGATCGTGTAGACGGCTGAGGAGCGGAACCCGCCGACGAGGAGCTTGTCGAGGCTCGGGTAGCCGGTGGGGATGCCGTTGGGCTTCTCGGCGCGGGCTTCGATCTCGTCGAAGCCGGGTTCGAGAAGCTCGCCGATGCTGACGAACTCGGTCTGCCGCCGCCGGGGCCGGGCTTCAGCGATGAGCTTCTCGGCGAGGGCGGCGATGTCGTCGGGGGCGACGCCGGGCCCGGATGCGAACTGGGCGATGCGGACGCCGGCGATTTCGTAGCCGCGGGCGGCGGCCCGGTCGGCGACGCGTTCGATGAAGTAGTCGACCTCGCCGGGGATCTTCTCTGCTTCCCGGTACAGGTCGAACGGGATGGAGTTGCCGATCCGTTCGAGGTCGCCGCGGTCGAGGAGGATCCCGGCGATGCAGGCCGGCCCGCCGGGCTTGCCTGCTTCGGCTGCCTCGACGATCGCGGTGAAGATTTCGCCGTGCTGCGGCTTGTAGAAGCTCTCGAACGTCAGGGCCGCGGTGGCGCGGGAGATCTTTGACGGGTCGTTGAGGAGGGCTCCGAGGACGGCGCGTTCGGCGGCGAGGTCGTAGGAGGGCGGCTTGCGACGCTCGGCGGCGGTGGGCTCGACGGCGGTGCTCATGCGGCGTTGTTCCTTCCGGAGGCGGCGTATTCGAGGAGCGGGGTCTGGGCGGCTCCGGCTGCGGCGGCGAGCGCGACGACCTGGTCGGGGGCGGCGCCGCCGTGGAGCAGGGCGAGGACTTCGCGGCCGAGGCCGGTGATGCGCAGGCCGATGTCGCGGCGCAATGCGCCGGGGTAGGCGCGGCGGTAAGCGTCAACAGCGGCGGCGACCACGTCGTTCGTGGCGTCGGGGCGGCGCTCGGCGGCGGGCTGGCCTTTGCGGCAGGCGAAGCACCGGTAGCCGCCGTGGACGGGGCTGACGGTCCGGCCGGCGGGGGTACCGTGCTCGCAGGGTGGGGCGGTGTCGAGGGCGCGTTCGACGTCGGCGGCGGCTAGCTCGGCCTGGACGGCACGGTGGGCGTCGTAGAAGCGCTGGAAGCCGTTCGGGCCGTTGGCGATCCGGGTGATGTACGCGCTGGCGCGGTTCTTGTCGCGGCAGGATGCGAGGACTTGGCGGTGGGTGCCGCGTACGTCGTCGAGGGTGACGTCGGGGTAGCCGGAGTTGATGAGCGAGTTGTGGATGGTCTTCTGCGCCTCGGTCAGGTGGCCGGCGGTGGCACGGTCGAAGAGACCGCCCTGTGTTCCGTCACTCTTCGCACTTCCGGTTTTGATCTCGGCTGGTGCGGAGGCGGCCGTCGGCGAAGCCACGGGCGCTGCCCCTGAGGGGAGATCTTTGAGGGGATTGAGGGGAAGGGCCGGACCACCGTCCGGCCATTCCGGACCACCGTCCGGCCTTTCTGCCTTAATGGCCGGACGGTGGTCCGCCCTTTCCTTGCGAATGGCCGGACCACCGTCCGGGCTTTCCTGGCCTTTGACCGGACCCTGGTCCGGCCTTTCTGCCACGACGAGCGGCCGGGGAGCGTCGAGATCGCCGGTAATGGCCGGACCACCGTCCGGCCTTTCTACACTCTCCGTAGCGACGTCGGCCGGCTCGTCGCGGGCGAACTGCACGCAGATGTTCGTCGCGTGGACCGCCAGCGGGCACAGCTTCGGAACCACGAACTCGGTCCGCATGCCCCGGTACGCGAACACCACGCGGCCCGTTCGGTCCTTGCCCTGTGGCACCCGGAACTCGTAGCCCTTGTCCGAGAGCCGGCGCAGCGTTTTCGAGATGGACTCGGCGTTCATGCCGGTCCGGAGCGCGAGGAGGTCGATGGTCGGCGCACCGCGACGCACGGAGTCCCGTACCTGCTCGGCGATCGACACGGCGAGCAGCCGCTCGGACTGCGTCCACGCGGCTGGCGCGTGGTCGAGGATCTCGACCATCAGCTTCACGCCCACCGCGCCCGCTCCTTCGGGCTCGGCGCGGGCAGGTCGGAGCCGCAGGCGGCCGTCGAGACGGTCCAGAAGTCGGGCACTTCGGGCTCCTTGATCTATGTGGCGGTGCTGGTGTTGGTTCGGGTGGTGCGCCCGGCCGGGTGAGGTCCGGCCGGGCAGAGCGGGTCAGGTGGTGCGGTCGTCGACCTGGGCGCCGAGCGCTTCGGCGAGGTCGCGGATGATCGGCTTGTGGTCCTGGAAGGCCCAGCCGCAGTCCTGGTAGCCGAAGCCGCCGAGATCTCTACCGCCGACGTGGATGCCGAATTCGCGCCGGCCGCCGCCGGTGTCGCCCGTCAGGACGACGACCGGCGGGGCGGGCCGAGCTGCAAGCTCGCGCTCCAGCTGGGCGATGCGCTTCTGGGCGGTGCGTAGGTCGCGGATGTCGACGGTGATCTCGCCGTTCCGTTCGGCCTCGTCGCGCTGCTCGCCGAGGCTCTCCCAGTGCGAGTCGGGAATCTCGTCGTAAACCTCGTCCATCACGCGTGCCGCCGTTCCAGCTCGGCGGCCAGGTCGTCGGGGTCGCAGGGACCGCAGTGCGGGAAGCCGCACCCGTCGCAGTTCGTCGGCACGCTGGCGGCTGGCTCGTCCTGCCCGGCACTCGGGCTGGCGGCCCGTTCGCTGAGCTGGGCGCGGAGCCGCTGGTTCTCGGTGGCGAGGTCTTCGATGAGGTCGGCGGCATCGTCGAGGAGGGTGGCGTCGTCGGCGCCGAGCGGATCGTCGAGGTTGCGGGCGCGGTCGCGTAGGCCGGTAACGGTGAGGGTGCTGAGTCGGTAGTCGCTCACCAGGCACCTACCGCGTCCTCGTACTGCTTCTGCCAGGTCTTGTACTGGTCGCAGGCGTAGTGCGGGTCGCCCTCACGCCGGGCCTTGCGGCATTTCCGGCAGCCGTCGAGCCAGTGGGCGAACATCTCGTGCTGGCCGGACATCGCGTCGCGCCAGAGCTGGGCGGCGGCCCGGAGGCGGACGATGTCGGTCGTGGTCGCGATCCCGTACGCGACGGTGATCGGGTCCGCGGTGGTCGGCTGCGGGGCGATGGCCGCCTTGAGCTGCTCAATCTCGGCGGCCTGCTTGACGATGAGGTCGGCGGCGACGAGCGCGGCGAGGTCGAGCGGCGCGATGTTGATTTTCGGGTCGGCGTGGTCGCGGAGCATGTCGGCGACGTTCTGCGGGGTGCTGTCGGCGTACGGCTCGGGCAGCTTGCCGATGTAGCTGGTCCAGGTGTGGTCGGTGACGGTCATCGGGCGTTCTCCTCGCTGGTCGCGGGCTCGGTGGCGTAGCGGCCGGTCTCGCAGTCGTAGCCGGGCGGGCAGTTCGGGCAGCCGGACGCCGGGATGAGCGCCGCGAGTCGTTCCAGGTCAGAGCGCCGAAATGTCCGGTAGCACTCGTCGCTGTCGTAGTCGGCGGTCCCGTCCGGGTCGCTGGGGGAGTCCTGCGAGGGAACGAGGACGACATGCCCGGCCTCGCACTCGACCTTCCAGTCGGACGTGTACGCCCCGTCCGGGGTCGGCGGGCCGGCGAGCTGCTCGACGTCCATCCGGTAGAGCGGCATGCCGAGCGTCCAGGTGACGTGCAGGTCGCTGCCACAGCTGGCGATGACACACGTCTGCGGGGTGTAGGAGCCGGTCACCGGGCCTCCTCTTCGGGCTCGTCGTGCTCGTAGCACTCGCAGTCGGACCGGTTCCGGGTGCACGACGGGCACCCGTCCGGGCAGGCTCGGCACGTGGACGGTTTGGCCCTCCAGGCGGCGTCCTCGGCGGCGGCTTCGAGCAGCGTGGTGTGAACCGGGCTGCCCGCGAGGTGCATGCAGAACTGGCCGGTCTGGTCGTCGGTGGCCTGGTGGAAGCCGCAGTAGGCTTCGTCGATCAGGCCGGGTCCGTTCGGGTTGGCGCGCTTGGCGGGCTCGAACGGGTGCGGGGCCAGCGGCGGGAGGACGGCCATCAGGCGCTCGCCTTCTCGGCCTCGGCCGCCGCGTTCGATACGGCACGGGCGCGGCGCTCCAGAACGGCCTGGGTTCGCCAGGCGAGCGCCTGCACGGCGTTCTCGCCGAGCCGCCGCGCGTAGGCGGCTTCCTTGACCGCGTTGCGGATCTCGGTGAACTGCTCGGTGTTGAACGTGGTCGCCGGGGCCAACGCCGCGTTGAGCCCGGCGGCCATGGCCTGCGCCTGGATCCAGCGGACGCGGGCCTCGTCGTACTCCAGGTCGGTCCAAAGTTCGATCTCGTCGTCGCCGGAGTAGGTGTCGGGCCAGCCGCCGTTCTTCGGGATCGCGGTGCCGCGACAGATGCAGATGTCGATCTCGTCGGTGGCGTCGACGTGGTCGAACGTATCGAGGACCTGTCCCTCGACGGACAGGACGACCTGCCACGGGCCGCGCAGGTGGACGGCGTTCGCGGGGTTGTCGGTGGAGTAGGCGGTCTCGGTCATGCGGATCTCCTCGGGTCAGGCGGCGGGGATGAGGTGCGATTCGATGCGGTCGACGCGCAGGTGGTGCGGGCCGTTTCTGCTGGTCAGCCACTCCCACGTCTCGGGAGCCTGCGGGTAGCGACGGTGGCGCGGCATCCATCGGTGCTCACTGGTCCAGGGCCAGCGAGCCGGCTGTTCGCGCCGCCAAGGGCGGCCGCCGGCGTCGAGCACCACAGCACCAAGCGGCGGCTCGGCGACGTGGTCGGTGACTTTCGCTTCGGCGAGGAGCGTCAGGTAGAACGCGTTGCTGACGTACTCACGGAAGCGGGGCAGGCCGAGAGCGCCGACGTGCAGCGCGGCGTTGCAGGCGGTGCAGAGCAGGCCGCGCACCGCCCACCAGCCGAGCTTGGTGACGTGGTCGATGGCGAGGCGCCCGAAGCGGCTGTTCTCGGGTGCGGAGCCGCAGGCCTCGCAGTGGTTGTCGGCGCGGGCCATGAGGCGGTCGAACTGGCGGCAGGTCAGCGCGTACTTGACGTGGGTCGGGCACTGCCCGTGCTCGGCTGCCGTGACGTTCCGGGTGGGCTCGGGCGACGTCGCGTCGCGCTCCCACCAGCGAGGTTCGACGTGCGGCGGGATGAATGCTGTGGGGAAAAGCAAGGGCCGTCCTCCATTGCAGGTCACACCCGGTTGAATGCCACCGCGTGTAGGCCTACAGTATGTGGCATGACGACCGGAACGCAAGCGCCACCCTTGGTGGGCCACATCCGCATCTGCGACACTGAGCCCGTGACCGACGAGCAACTCGCCGCTGCCCTCCGCGCCTACAAGCGCGCCGAGGACGCCCTCAACGCGCGCCGGACCGCGCTGTTCGAGGCCATCGGCGAGGCCGTCGTCGAGCGAGGCGTCAAGCAGGTCGACGTGGTCAAGCAGACCGGGTACACCCGCGAGCACATTCGACGGATCTGCAACGCCTACGTCGAGAAGCGCGACGGCAAGACCGACACGCTGAAAATCGCCCGATAGGCGTAGCCGCCACTCCCCCGCCGTCACCGCGCCCTCCTGGCCCGCAGCCCGAGCGCCGTGAAGTAGTCGACGTCCGGCATCGGCGGCAGCCCGAGGTACGTCGGCCAGCACGTCTTGCACCGCTTCCCACGCGCGAGGTGCCGACGCCGCGCGCTGTCCGTCCCGCACGGCAGGATCGCGTTCGGCCCCGGCCGGACCACGACGTTCAGGCCCCGCACCGCGGGCACCGGTAAGCGGCCACCGCCTCGCACAGCGGGCACACCGGCGCCGGCGCCTCATCCGCGCTTGTGACCTCGTCCCCAGTGGTCAGGTCGATCCCGCACAGCGACACGGGCGGCTCCGTGCAGCACGCGAGGTGCATCCAGTCCGGCATGGACGTGTCGACGGTGGTCGGCCGCGGCTCGACGGTGGTGCTCACGATTACTCCCGTGGTGGAGGGCGCGGCCACCGTGCAGGGCAGCCGCGCCCGGTGATTAGGCGGTAGGGACGGGCTCGTACGTCTCAGCGAGGACATCGGCCGCAATCGGGTAGAACTCGCCCTGGACGCCCCGCACGATCGAGTGGCCGGCCTTCACGCCGACCCAGGTCGAGTGGAGTCGGTCGTAGACCTCGCCGGTGATGTCCGGATCGTCACCGCGGTCCTCGACATCGACGGCGCGGAAGTTGCCGCCGGACCAGTCGTAGATCTCGCCCTCGTTGTCGCCGGTCCACTCGACCGCCTGGACCTCGACGGGGCGCTTCCGGTAGGTGCGGATCATGGTCACTCACCCCCGCCGCACGACGGGCTGGACGACGAGCCGTTGTCCGAGCTGGACGAGTAGCCGCCGCCGGACGAGCCGCCGTCGTAGCCGGCCGGCGACGAGCTGGTGCTGCTCTCGGTCGGCGGCGTGCACCGGTCAGGGGCGTCGCTGGCACCCCAGAACGCCCCGCCGTACGTGGCCTGGTGGATCGGCGAGACCGGGTCATTCAGGTCGTCGTGCGCGGCCCGGGGCGTCGAGGGGCGGATGGGCGTGGTCGTGGGCCGCTTCGGGAGCCCATCCGGCCAGGTCGCGGCCTTGGGCGCCGCCGCCAGCCGGGACTGAGACGGCGCGGTCAGCCGCGGGACCGGCCGGGCCTGCCAGCGCTTCTCGCCCCGGCACTCGGCCGAGAAGCAGATGAGCTTGCCGTGCTTGACGCAACGCATGTGGTGCTCCTTGGTGCGGGTTGGGTGCGCGCCCGCCGTGGTGACGGACGCGCCGGGTTGGTCAGGACTGGTCGACGTCGAGGTGCTGGCCGACGGCGAGGACGGCGATGTCGGCCCAGGTGTGCTCGAACCCGTCCTCGTCGATCCACATGCCGTCGGCCGCCCGGTGGAAGATGCCGGTGATGCCGGTCCGGTCGGACAGGCTGACGATCGCGCCGACCGTGTGTGGCTCGGCCACTGCGGCGCTCACCCGGTCACCGCCCGCTGGACCTCGCGGATGATGTAGCCGCCGATCCGGGCCGCGTGCTCGATCTCAGCCCACACGTGGACGTCGCCGTGGTCGTCGGTCCAGGTGCCGTCGGACAGCCGGGTGAAGATCCGGTGGCAGTCGAAACCGGCCGGGTCGAACAGGCCGACGTGGGCGCCGTCGTGCTGCGGTTCGACGGCCACCGTGGAAACCGCGGTCGGTGTGAGGAGCGCGCTCATGCCGCCTCCGGCCCGAGATCGATCGGGGTGACGCTCCCGGCCAGGTCGACGACCTTCGCCCTGTAGTAGGCGCGTTCGGCGTCGGTCAGCTCCCGGGTGGACGCCTTCGGGAAGCGGACGTTGAAGAACCCGAACCCGGCCACCCACTGGCCGATGTAGGCGTCGCCGTCCTCGCCGTCGATGCAGGCCAGGTCGGGGATGCTGCGGGACAGGTCGCCGGTGACGTGGCGGGCGGCGGTCGCCATCATGTAGCGGGTCATGCCGCCGCTCCCGTTGCCCGGCAGGCGCAGTTGCGGGTGTCGCAGCACAGCACACCGCCGGCGACCGTCCACTCGCCGGTCTCGGCCGAGTTGATCAGGTCGTGCGGGTTCGGGTTGTGCTCGATGTGCCCCTCGCCGGTCGAGTCGAATGGCATCCCGCAGACGGCGTGCGCCGTCCAGCACCGCTCATCAAGCTGGACCGGCGTGCCCGGCATCGCGTCCTCGGGCAGGTATGCGGAGGCGTACGTCAGGGCCTCAGCCTCGCTGCTGTAGTGCGGGTCAAAGTCCAGGTGCGTGGCGTCGGGCTCGTGCCCGTCTGCGTAGCGCAGCACCCAGCAGGCGGTGGTGTTCTGGCTGATCCCGGCCGGGATCGTGGTCGTCGTCATGAGCTGGTCCTTTCGGTCGGGGTGGTGAACGGATCGGTGACGGCCGGCGGGCGCTTCCGGCGCCGGGCCGCCCTGGTCGTCGTGAAGTCCCGGGCCCGGGACGTGGTCGTATGCACGGAGCCGTCCTCGCCAAGCGCGAGCAGCCCGTCGTCGACAAGCCGGTAGACGACGTCGTCCCAGACCTCGCCCAGCTCGGCGTCCTCATACGTGAAAGCGGCGGTACGGCGGATCAGCCCGGCCTCCACCAGGTCCAGGCAGCGGGCGTACGACTTCCTCACGCCGCCACCTCCGCAGCCGGCGGAGGCGTGGACGCGTAGTGCCGGGACGTCGAACCCGACAAGCCGAGCGCCCGGCCCGCCTTCGTCGCCGGCACACCGCGGGCCACAGCTACATGGATCGCGTGATGCCGCTCAGCCGGCGTGAGTCGGATCCGGTCGCCGCCGAGCGCGCGTTCGATGGCAACCTTGTCAACGAGGTCGCTGCCCTCACCACCTAGGCGCGGCTCCTCATCCGGGTCGTCGATGTTGTCCCAGGCCAGCGGGGGCAACCAGCCCCGGGCCTTCGCCCGCGCCCGGGTGATAGGCGACGACCCCTGCCGGGAGGACAGCTCCCGATAGATGACATCGATTCTGTTCGCGGTCGCAACGTGCACCCGTTTGTCGCCCTGATAGGCGAGCTTTTGAATCGCCCGTGAACTGACGGGCTTCGGAAAACGGGCTCCGATCTGCTCGAACGTCCACCCGAGCACAGCAAGCGCCTGCACGCGGCGGGCGGAGCCGAGACCGGACACGGAGGTGTGTCCGCCGTCGTAGCCGTGCCGGCGCCGCTTCTCCCGGATGCGCCGCTCCTCGCGGCCTTCCGGGCAGCGGCATCCGGCCTGCGTGTATGCGGCGGCCGTGCCGTGTCGGTCTGCGGTGCAGTTCGGGTTTGTCCGCGGCATGCGCCGGCGCACCTCGAGGAGCGTGCTCACGAGCGCTCCGCGTGCGGGCTGTGTGCGACCTCGGTGCCGTCCGGCAGCGTGCTGATCGTGAAGTCCCCGAACACGTTCGGCGCGACGCCCTGCAGCTGGCGCAGGCACTCCACGGCCAGCTCGCGGATCTCCACGTCCGCCGCCTCGGTCGCGCGCAGTGCGACGAAGTGCCTCCACGCTCTGTAATTTCCCGTGACGACGATGCGGGTCTCGACCGCGTTCGGCAGGATTGCGCGGGCCGCCTGGCGGGCCTGCTTGCGGCGCAGCGTCGGGCTCTCCACGTCGGCGAACTTGGCCTCCAGGCCCTCCAGCAGCTCGGTGTAGGCCGCGAGGCTGGCGTCGGCCGCCTTGGCGAACATGGCGTGCAGCTCCGGGTCGCCGGCGATCACGTCCGGCTCGACGAACGCGGCATCGCGCTCCGGCACGTACCGCTGGGAGAGCTGCGAGTAGGAGAAGTGCCGGTGCCGGATCAGCTCGTGGGTGAGCGACCGGGAGATGCCGGAGAAGTAGAAGCTGACCGAGCCGTGCTCCAGCACGCTGAAGTGCCCGGTCTCCAGGATGTGCTCCAGGTAGCCAGCGTTCGTGGCGGTCTTCGGGTTCGGCTTCTTCCACGACTGGTAGCAGGCGCGGCCCGCGAACTCGGCGAGCGCCTGCCCACCGTCCGCGTCGGTGGACCAGGCGACGCCGGCCGGCGGGAGGAAGCTGGTCCAGGCGATGAGCTGGACGCGCTGCGGGACGATGTTCACGGGACCCTCCGGTTGAGGACGATGAGGACGACGCCGGCAACCCCGGCAGCGGCAAGCAGCGCGGGACCCACCCAGCACGGGGCGGCGTACGCACCGAGAAGCAGATCGACAATCACGGCGTCACCCTCAGCCAGCCACGGCGGATGCAGACGCGACCGCGTGAGCACGGTTCCGGGCGCCGAGCTTCTTGCACGCGGCGCGCATGTGCGTTTTGACCGTGTCCTCGCCGATGTGCAGCAGCCGGCCGATCGTGCGGTTGTCACAGCCGTCCGCAGCGAGCGCGATAACGTCGAGTTGGCGTTCGGTGAGCGAGCCGGCCGTGGGCACGCTCACCGGCGTCGAAGTAGTCATCAGGCAGCCACCGCCTCACGGGCCGCGGTCAGCTCGCGGGCTGCGGCCTGGAACGTGCGCAGCGTCGACAGGGCGTACGCAGCCTGCTGCGGCACCACACCGTTACCGGCCCGAGCGATGGCCTGGTTGCGGCTGATGTGGTCGGTGAGCCATCCGGCCGGCAGGCCCACCATCCATTCCGTAAACGCCGGCGACAGGCGGGCCTTGCCGTCACGGCCGGGCCCGGTCGGGTCCGGCACGGGGAGACCAAACGCGCTCTCCTGCCGGGCCACCGCACTCGCGTAGCCGCCGAAACGCTCGTGCTGCGCCGTGGCCGGGAGGGACCAGTCGCCGGACGAGCCGCGCTGGTTCGGGCCTGCCTTGGTGGTGTCGGAGGCGCGCGGCGTCGGGAGCAGCACACCGACGCCGCGCGCCTCCGACGCCGCGGCGAGCAGCACCTGTGACAGCGGCGGCCGGAAGCCCTCGCTGCACCGCCGGCCAGGAGTGCCAGTGTCAGTCGCGCGGGGGGTGGGTAGCATCCGGACGACGCCGTCGAGCGACGGCCGGACGGCGGCGCCCGCGCTGGGCGACTGGTTGTTGCCGTACGGGGTTGCGGTCGGCGTGGGCAGCATGGTCCCGGCCGCACCGCACACGTCGGCGGGCAGTTCCCACGCGGCCCCGCCCGCCGTATAGCCGGCCTGCGGCCACTTCAGCGCCTCGTGATCGCCGAACAGCGGCGTTTGGGCGGGCAACCATGCGTCACCGTTGCGGTGCGCGATCGGGTCGGAGTACGGCGCGCGGACGTCAACGCGCGCGGCGGCGATAAACACCCGGTGCCGGTGGTGGCAGGCGCCGACCTTGCACGCGCCAACGGTCGTCCACGACACCCGGTAGCCGGCCACGTCGAGGTCGGCGAGCACTTTCCCGAACACCTGGCCGTGCTCGATCGTGAGCAAACCCTGCACGTTCTCGCCGATGAACAGCTGCGGCCGCAGCGTCGTCACCGCGTCCGCGACGTACGGCCACAGGTGCCGGTCGTCGGCCGTGCCGAGCTGCTTACCGGCGCCGGAGAACGGCTGACAAGGCCAGCCCGCGGTCAGGATCTCGGGCTGGGTCGTGCTGGACCAGTCGATGCGGGTGATGTCGTCGTGGTTGGGTGCGTCCGGCCAGTGCGCGGCGAGGACCGCCGAGGCCGCCGGGTCGTTCTCGGCGTACCAGGTGTGCTGGACGGGCAGCAGCCGCTGGAGGGCGAGGAAGATCCCTCCATAGCCTTCGCAGAGGCCAGCAACGGTGATCGGCGCGGTCACGCGGCCACCGCCTCGAACGAGGTCAGGCAGCCGCAGCCGCCCCAGTCCAGGTCGTCGAACAGGCTTCCCTGGGCCGCCTGTGCCGCATTCTGGATCTCGACGCGGGACCGGAATAGCCTCAGCGGGAGCGGACGGGTGGCGCCTCCCGTTCGGTCCTTGAGGATCGACACGTCGGCTCCAAGTTGGGCGCGCATCCGCTCCTCGTGGGCTTCCTTTGCTGCGAACCGATCCGGGAACGTTCGCAGCAGGTGCGCCCATTGGGCCTGGCCGCCGCGCACGCACGCACCACCGCAGTTGTTGTGCGGGAATCCGAGCCGGTTCAGCAGCGGCGGCTCGATCTCCCGCCGACGCAACTCCGCCTCGATCTGCCGCTTGTCGATGTACGGCGGCTCGCACAGCGGCATGCGCACGGTCCACGGCGCCCAGCCGCGGGTGATGCCCGGGATGCGTTCCATCTCGGTCCAGTCGATACCGACGTAGAGGATCGTGTCGGCCGGGTCGCAGTTCGCTTCGAGCCATTCCCGACACGGCTTGATCTTCAGTTCGAGGGAGCACTGCGCTACCCGCGCGTTCGACAGCCACCGGCGGTCGACGTCGACCTGCTCCGGGGTGCGTCCGTCACAAACTCGGGTAACGGGCACCCCGATGTCGGCGGCGGCCTGGTCGAGGAACCGGTGGAGGTCGGGGTCCTCGGCGAGGGTGTCGGCGAACAGCAGGGTCAGGTTGTGGGTGCCGTGCTCGTCGGCGACTCGGCGGGCGGTCGCCCAGCTGCCCATGCCGCCGGACATCTGCACCACGTGCCAGGTCACGCGGCCACCGCCAGCGGCGCCGCGGCGATCCCGGTCCCGGCGCACGTCGGGCACACGCCGTCCGCGCTGAGGTCGGTGACCGTGAACGTCAGCTCGCCCGGGATACCAGCCGGCCGGGAGGCGCACTTCGGGCCGAGGCGCAGATCCGGGCCGACAAGGTATTGGTGGGAGTCGTCGGGCAGGAGCCCGTGGTCGACAAACCCGTCGATACAGGCCTTGATCGTCGGGTAGAGGTTGTGAACGTCCCGGCGGCGCGCGTCCGGGAACCGCAGCTCGACGAGCAGGTGCGCGCGCTCCAGCCGCGGCAGCTTCACGCCTTGGGCGTAGATGCGGGCGGCCTCGCGCCAGGCGCGGATCTCCTTGTCGGGGCGCCGCTTGTACCGGTCGTTAGCGTTGAGCCACTTCGCCGGCGGCGGCATGGTGAGCGACCAGGTCCCGGCGTGCGGGGCCGCGCCGTGGTGCGCGGCCCCCGTCAGCGTCGTCTCGGTCACGCCGCACCACCCGCACGGAACCGCGCCAATCCGGGCGGCGACCCGCTCGTCCCAGGTCGGCACGACGTGCTCAGGCTTGTCGGACACGGCCGGCGTCGGCTCGTCGTCGCAGCCCGGCCGCTCGTCGGCGGCCGGAGTCGGGCGCTCGCTCACGCTGCACCGCCGGTCTGCTCGCCGCGCGCCGTCAGCGCGCGGATCAGGATGTCGGCGTCGGCCGTGGTCAGCTCGTCCGTCGACTCGACCACCAGGCCGCCGAGCTCGTGGGCGACGATCTGCATCCGGGCCCCGTGGTTGTCGTCGCCGGCGTAGCCGAGCCGGGTCCACAGCCGGGTGAGCGCGGCCTTCTGCGGCGGCTGGATCGGCCCCGGCGCGGCCGGTGGCCCGGACACGGTCCGGTCGGCGGCGGGCGGCGCCGACACCGGGTCGACGACCTCACCCTCCATGACCGGGTGATCGGTCGCCTCGGCGGCGTCGACGGTCGGGGTGATGTCGACGCGGACGCCGTCGTCGGCGGCGAGGGCGATGGCGAGCTCGGTCGACTTCGGCATGTACTTCGCGAGCTGGCGGACGCACGTCTTGTGGGCCATGCCCTCGAAGTGGTCGACCCACGGGCCGAAGACCTTGCCGTCCTTGGTCTTCGCGGTCGCGTTGAGGTCCCGGTAGCGGAGCATGTCCCGGTGCGACATGACGTAGAACGCGTGCCCGCCGCCGACGAACTTCACGACGGCGTAGTAGGCGATCGGGTCGCCGCGGTCCTCGAACAGGTTCGGCTTGTGCTTGAGGGTGTCGGCGAGCCCGTACTCGACGTCGAACTCGTCGTTGGCGTAGACGGTGCGGGCGATCAGCGACTGAATCTTTCCGGAGCGGTGGGCCAGCTCGATCAGCCCCTGGTAGCCGATGACGAGCTGGGCCTTGTAGCCGCGGTTCTTGCCGTCCCAGAACGGCAGCAGCCACGCGTGCCCGAGGACGCCTGGGCGCAGTCCGAGCTGCGCGCAGGTCATGAGCGCGCCGAGGACGGAGGTCTCCTCGGCGCGGCTGAGGTTCTTCGTCATCCGCATGGCGGTGAGCGCGTCCCGGATGAGCTGGGTGGCCTCGGCACCCTTGGGCATGGCGGCCTGGAACTGGCCCTCCATGGACCGGATCTTGTCGGCGATCGAGTTGGTGGCGACCCCGCCGTTCTCACGGCGGGTGGCGAGCGCAGCAGCGGCGTTGTTGGTCATCGGGGGAGCTCCTTCACGGAGAGGCTGCGGGTGGCGGGCTTGCGGTAGAGCTCGGGGTTTGGCATCGGCACGCCGGCGGCAGCGGCCAGCTCGGCGACGAGGCGCGGCCAGTCGACGTGGCCGGTCTTGCTGGACCAGGTGACGGCGGTACGCCCGCCGAGCTGGCCTTTCTCGTCCGGGCCGAGGATTTTCTTCAGGGCGGCGCCTGCGGCCTCCTTGGCCTGCTTCGCGGCCTTCTCGGCGTCGCGGGCTGCCAGGTAGGCGGCGTGGAGTTCCTCGGCGTCGGTGCCGTCGAGGTCGGTCTCCTTGCCGTTCGGGACCGGGTAGAGCGCGGCGAGGGCCTTGTTGTCGACGGCGCCGAGCGGCGGCTCCACACCGTCCTCGATGTGGATGGCCCGCCACGCGGCGACCTGCTCGACCATGTCGTCCTCGACGGCCAGGTCCCGCCAGATCGTCCGCCGGATCAGGCCCATGCCGGCGACGAGCGCGATCAGTTCGACGGCGGGGCGGTCCATGACGTGCATGGACCAGCGGCACTGGAACTCGTAGCCGAGCGGCACCGCACCGTCGTCCCAGCCCTTCGGCGTCCCCCACCCGGACGCGAGCCCGGCGGTTTTGGCTTCGACGAGCCGGCCGTCGGCGGTCTCGCCGTCCGGGGAGCACAGCCGCCATCCGTGGACGGGGTGCGCGTACATCCGGTACGGGGTCTGCGCGACGGTCTGGCCAACCAGGAGCGTTGCCTGGCCGATCAGCCACGGCTCCAGCGCGGTGCCGAGGTTCGACGCGGCGGTGGCGTCATCATCGGCCCAGGAGCGGGTTCCGGTCTTCTCCGCCCACACGTCCCACGGGGTGCGGTAGGCGGAGAAGCCGAGCACGGCGGAGATGTCCGAGCCGCCGAGGCCGCGGGTCCGGTCGGCACGCCACTCGTCGTCGGTGGCATCCCAGCCGGTCACCGGCACAGCGAGCGCGGGCATGGTGGCGGTCATCGCAGCGCCTCCGCCAGAGCCTCGGCGGCCGGCACCTCGCGGTACTCGCGCACGCCGTCGTTGCTGCACTCGTGGCTAGGGCTCTGATCCGGGATGGCGCAGCCCCACGGCGTCCAGCACCATTCCTGGACAACGACCGACCGCCAGGCCCGCCCATCGCGGGTTAGCGCGATCGAGCCGCGCGTCGAGGCGTGCTTGTAGAACTCGACCGGCTGGCCGTTGTGGTCGCCGCGGCCCATCCACATCCAGGCGCCGCGCTCTCCGGCCGGGACGAGCGTGCGGAGCGGTACCCAGCACGGCTCGTCGGTGTCGTAGTTGCGGTGGAGGTCGGCGTGGTCCTGGACGAACGCGAGGAACTCGCCGAGCCGGTCCATGTCGAACCAGGTCCGGCCAGGCAGCTCGGCTCCGCCGTAGCGGGCCAGTTCCCAGCCTGCGGGCTCGCCGACGTTGGTCGGTCGGCAGTCTTCGTAGTCGCAGACGATGGTCACGCTGTAGTCGGCGTTCCCGGCGAGCCACATACCGTCGGGGATCTTCACAGGTCCACCGCCCGCCGGAACGCGGCGTCGGCGGCGATCTCCCGGGACCGGCAGTCGGGCTCGGTGCACCCGGACAGCAGCCCGGCGACCGGCAGCTCGCAGTACGGGCAGGTGATCGCCTGCGACCGTGCGCGGGCGGCCCGTCGGCGGGTGCGCAGGGTGCCGAGGACGGTCACAGCGCCACCTCCGGCCCGGCCAGGTCGTCGAACAAGGACGGCTGCCGACCGATCGGCCGGTTCGACCAGATGACCTCGACCGCACCGGTGCCCGCGCGGCCGCGGCGGTTCGTCGCCGGCCGCTGGACGCTCATCTCCGCCCGGTACCAGTCGCTGTAGAGGTCGTCATAGAGCGGCGACGGATAGCCGGACAGCAGCACCGCCGCCTTGCACGCGTGCAGGGTCTCGGCGAGCGCGACGTGCTCCTCCGGGGCGGACATGTCGTGCCGGTAGTCAGCCGACCGCCGCTTGGCGTCGTCGAGGCTCGTGCGGGTCTCGCCGAGGTACGGCGGGTCGACGTACATGGCGACCGCGGGCCCGTCGAACGCCGCGATCACCTTCGCGGCGGGGCGAGCGTCGACAGAGACGGCTCGGAGCCGGTCGGCGTGCTGATGCAGCCGCTCGACGAGGTCCCGCACGGAGACGGCGTCGGGCGTCGAGCCGACCCGGACACCCGCGGACCAAGAGCCGGAGCGGCTGTCGGAGTTGCCCATGCCGTTGAACGCCTGGGTGGAACGGACGAAGAACCGGCGGGCCCGCTCCAGGTCGCTGATGTCGTCGACATCAAGCCGGTCGGCGAAGTATTCGTCACGGGCGTACGGGGTAAGCCGGAGCGCGGTAACGAGGTCGTCGCGCTGCTCGCGGAGGGTCCGGAAGAACGCGACGACGTTCCGGTCCAGGTCGTTGATGACCTCCGACCGCGCCGGCGCCTTGGCGAACAGCACCGCGGCGGAACCGCAGAACGGCTCGACGTACATCTCGTGGGCCGGCAGCAGCGACGCGATCCACGGGGCGAGCCGGGATTTAGCGCCGTAGTACGGGAACGGCGGGCGCAGGGTGTCGGTCACAGCGCCACCACCAGCGCGGCGGCGGTCTCCTCGACCAGCCCGGCCCGGTCCAGCACCTCGACGTGGGTCAAGCCGACCGCACCCGAGCAGCCCGAAATCCAGGCGACCGCGGAGTGCCCGCCGAGGACCGACGCCGGGTGGGAGATCCGGCCGACACCGGACGCCGGACCCGACCGGACGCCACGCCAGTAGCGGACCAGCGTGCCGACCGGTGCGGTCTCGTTGAACGCGTCCGCGGCAGCCTGGGCGGCAGCGCCCTCCGCGTCCAGGCGGGCGTCCGCCTCCGCGTAAGCCTGTTTGACCAGCGCGGACACGGTGGCCCGGGTGCGCTGCTGTGCGACGGTGAGCGGCTGGGCCATCTGCTCGACGGCCCGGCGCCGGGTTTCTGCCTGCTCGGCACGGACCTGGGCGACCGCGGCGATCCGCTCGTCGTACGACCAGCTCGCCACGGCGTCCTTGCGGACCTTGTGGAACGGCACGTTGTAGCCGGACTTGGACTTGCAGTACGAGCCCGGCCGAGACCCGCACTGCGGGCAGACGACCGCGATCGGCGCGAGCCGGTCGTATGTGCCCCGCTGGTACGCGGTGAGCGCGGAGATGTCGAACGCGACCGCCGTCATGCCGCGCCACCGATCGCGGCCAGGATCCGCTCCGCGTCGACCCGAATCTGCTCGGCCTCGTAGAACGACCCGGCGCCGGTGTCGAGCGCCAACAGTCGGCGGGTGACCTCGGCCAGCTGCGCGAGGTGCACGGCCGGGTCGGTGGCGTCGAACGGCACAATGACCGGCACCCGGGTCGCGTCGACCAGCCCGGCCGGCGGGACCGGCGACACACGCACGCCGGGAACCTCCCGGTCGTCCTGGCCCGCGTAGTAGTCGGCCTCGGCGCACTTCGCCGACCCGTAGATCGCGCCCCGCCAGGTGACGACCCGGCGGCCGTCGTGCCCGGACTGCGGGCTGTCCGTCGCGTCGAGCAGCTGCCGGCCGCACGCACACCGCGAGTCGGCGTAGATCAGCGCCGGCGGCAGGGGCGGCGCGGCGGACAGGACGGTCATCGTCGCCTCGTCCGGGTGCCACGCGAACGCGCGCACCTCGAGCAGCGACGACGGTCGGCGGACGATCGGGGCGCTCACTGGGCCACCACCGTGTCCACGACGTACTCGACCCGGTGCACGAGTTCCGAGCCGGGCACGACCTGGGCGAGCTGGCGGGCGTCACGCTCGGACAGGCCGGTAGCGACGCGGTCGCCGTGCCAGCGGACCAGCCACGACGCGGTGGTCGGCACGCCGGACGGGACGGCGGCGGGGGTGACGGCGTGGCCCGGCGGGACGATCGCCAGCCCGAGCCGGTAGGAGGCGTGGAGGAGGCGGCGGGTGCGGGTCAGGTTCGCCTGCCGGTCACCGCGCTCGTACGAGCCGATCACGATCGGCGGGGTGTTGGTGCGGGCGCCGAGCCGCTCGAGGGATTCGCCGGCGGCGAGGCGGTGGTCGCGGAACGCGACCCAGATCGGGTCGGGGCCGGTAACGTCGGGAGACGTATCGATGGCGCGTGTTGTAGTGTGCTCGGCAAGCATCTCTGCTGCCCCTTTCGCGAGGTGGAGTCGGTGGAGCTGTGAAGCCCTCTGTCGTGGCTGCGGCAGGGGGCTTCCTTGTGTCAGGCGGCAGCGTCGAGTGCCGGGGTGCTGGCGGCGACGAGCGCGCGCTGTTCCCGGGCCTGGCTGATGTGGTGGCGGTCGACGCCGAGTGCGCGGCAGTAGGCGAGGGCGAGCCGCGGGGATGCCTGGCGGACGCCGGCCTCGAAGTTGGAGAGACCGGACTTGGATGCCATTTCGCCTTGGTCCTTGATGCGGGCGACGACGTCGTCGAGGGTGAGGCCGAGTGCCTCGCGGAGGGCCCGTACGGGGATGACGGGCGGTAGCGCGGTCATGTCGCTAGCTTGCGCTACTTGGCGCTTGAAAACAAGCGAAAACGCTTGTTGTTCTTGGGAGTCACCCGCCGGGGGTCGGGTTCACCGCAACGGCGGACCGGCGAGGATACTCAACCTCATGGATCTACGGGATGCGCGCTCAGGTTTTCGGGAGTTTTCAGGGAAGATGGTGGGTGTGGCACACGCAGACGACTGGCGACGACTCGGCACCGCAGTCAGACGACGGCGCGAAGAAGAACTCAACCTCACCCAAGGACAAATCCAAGAACGCGGCGGCCCCTCCCCCGCGAAACTCCGCATCATCGAAAACGGAGAACCAGGCAGCATCGGCCAGCGCCGCACCATCGCCGCCCTCGAAAAGGCACTCGAATGGCCCGAGGGAGAAATTGATCGAATCCTTAACGGAAACCTCGCCGACGACATCGAAGACCCCGACCTGGCGATCGTCGCCCGGCGACTCCAGTCCATCGCCGACAACCCCCGGCGCAGTAACTCTCTGCGAACGATGGCCCGCGCCTCGCTCGACACCATCGCAGCGATTCTTTCCGCCGACATCGCCGAGGGCGAGGCCGGGCAGCGCTCAGCCGGGTAACAAAAAAGCCATCACCTGCATAAACGTGGGTGATGGCAGCGTTCAAGTGGCTGGGATGTTTACTTGACTTCGGCCTGCCCGGCGAAGATCCGCCAGCCGCCGTCGAGCGTGATCGTCGCGGCGTCGCGCAGCTTCCGGTAGTCCGGCATGGACGCGTTACCGACCCGGGACGGCGCGACCGGCGCGCTCGGCACCGCCGGCTCGAACGGGCCGCCGCCGAACGACGCCTCCAGCGTGTAGGACTGCCGGATCAGCAGGTTCTCGTCGTCGAGCGCGGTGACCGGCCCGTCGTTGTAGAGGAACGTGCGGTTGCCGCGCCGGTCGTCGGTCCGGAACGTCCACTTGAAGATCACGTCCGGCTTCGCGTCGCCGTCGTTGTCGACGTTGATCCGGTAGGTCGCGTCCGTGGCGAACGGGAAGAAGTTCGGCCCGCCGTCCGGCGCCTCGAACGGCATCACGTTCAGCACGAACGTCACGAAGCCGGGACGGTCCGGGCTGCTGAACGCGTACAGGTCGGTGTTGTCGACCGCCGGGTCCGCCGCGATCGCCGGCGCCTCCCGGTGGCTGGACGCGGTCGCGGACGGCGGTATCAGCAGATAACCGCCGGCGCCGGCGATCAGCACGGCCGCCGTGGCGGCGGCCGTTCTGCGCGCTATCGTGGTCATGGGTCTCCCCCTGCGGCATGCATGGAAATGGCTGGTTTCCACGGGCAGGTTCGATCCCCGGTTCCGCGCGGATGGCGCGGTGTGCACTTGCCGACAGACGCCCATCCGGTGCGGGTGGGCGTGTCGAATCCCCGGGTTGCGGCACGTCAGCCGGGCACGGTCCAGCCGTGCGTGGTCAGCCGTGCGTGGTCAGCGCGCCCGCGGTCGCCAGCGCCGCGGGCAGGGTGCCGCGGCGCAGCAGCGCGCCGGCCAGCGTGACCGCGCCGTCCAGTGGTGTACCGGCGGCCGGTACCGGGCGCAGGCCGCGCGTCCGCAGCGCGTGCTCCAGCAGCGCGGCCAGCGGCCCACCGGGCCGGACCAGATTCCCCACCACGGCGACGTCCGGCGAGGCCGCGACGGCGCGGGCGGTGTCGGCGAGGTGACCGGCCGCCTCCGCGAGAATCGCGGCGGCCACCGGATCGCCGGCCGCGGCCTCGATCACGGACGGCGCGAACGCGGCCAGGGCACCCGCGCGAGCCGTCCGGCCGGTCAGGCCGGCGACCACGGTGCCGGGGTCGCCGAGCCGGGACCGCATCAGGTCGCGCAGCGCCGCCGAGCCGCCCGGCCTGCCGTCGCAAGCCCGCAGCGCGGCGCGGAGACCGGCCCGGCCGATCCAGGCGCCGCCGCCGTCGTCGCCGAGCAGGTGCCCCCAGCCGTCCGCGCGCCGCCAGCCGGTGCCGGGCCCGCCGCCGAACGCGACCGCACCGGTGCCGGCCGCGAGCACCGCGCCGGAGCCGCCGCCGCCGAGCAGCGTGGCGGCCGGGATGCCGAGGCCGCCCAGATAGGCGGTCAGCAGGTCCGAACACACCGCGACGCGCGCGCCGGGCACGGCCGCGACCAGCGGGTCGCGCAGCGCGGCACCGAACGTGGCCACGCCCGCGCACCCGATCGCCACGGCGTCCGGCACGGCCGGGGACGTCAGCGACCGCACCAGCTCCGCGACCACCGGGGCCAGGCCGGGGCCGCTGATCCGTACCGGGCCGGAAATCGTTCGCTCGGACCGGACGTGGCCGTCCAGCTCCGCGCGGGCGCGCACGCCGGAACCGCCCACGTCGACGCCGACGACCAGGGTCACGCGCGTTCAGGCCCGACCGAGGTGGCGCAGCGCGGCCCGGACCACGCCGTCGCACGCGTGCAGCGCCCGCCGGGCCGCCGGTGGGTCGACGCCGGCCAGCATCGACGTGATCGCCACCTTCAGGTCGCCGTCCGCGGCGGACAGCGCGGCCCGGCACTCCGCGTCGCCCGCGCCGGTCGCCTCCGCCAGCGTGACCAGCATGCGGCCGCGCAGCTTCGCGTTCGTGGCGCGGACGTCGACCATCAGGTTCGAGAACGTCCGGCCCATCCGGATCATGACGGCGGTGGAGAACGTGTGCAGCAGCATCTTCTGCGCGGTACCGGCCTTCATCCGGGTGGAACCGGCGACCGCCTCCGGACCGGTCGCCGCGCAGACCAGCACGTCCGGGGCGAGCGTCGCGGCCGGGTTCGCGGTGATCAGCACGGTCGGCGCACCCACCGCGCGGGCCGCCTCGAACGCACCGGCCACGTACGGCGTGCGCCCGGACGCGGCCAGGCCCACGACCAGGTCCGGCTCGGTCACGCCGGCGAGATCGTCCCGGCCGGACGACGCGGAGTCCTCCACGTCCTCGACCGCCGCGGTCATCGCCACCGCGCCGCCGGCCAGATGCGCCACGAAGCGGTCCGGCGGATACCCGTACGTCGGCGGGATCTCCGCCGCGTCCATCACACCGAGCCGCCCGGACGAACCCGCGCCCGCGTAGTGCACCCGCCCGCCGCCGCGCAGTGCCGCCACGCCCAGGTCCACCGCGCGGGCCAGCGCGGGGAGGGCGGCCGCGACCGCGCCGGCGACCGTGGCATCCTGTGCGTTGATCAACCGCAGGACGCCCAGCGTGTCCGCGCGGTCGATCTCGGCGGTGGCCGGGTTCCGCTGCTCGGTGGGTGAGTGCACGCGCACGGCCGGCCGGGTCACCGCACACCTCCAGACGGGATTTCATCCGGTGACAACCGGGAAAGCCCTACGACGACATCGCATCGCCCGCGAACGTACCAACGTGACCGGGATACCGTGTGAACGGATCGCCCCGCTCAACACCCGACGGAGACAGCATCGTGGCCATCTCGGTCTTTGACCTCTTCTCGGTCGGCATCGGCCCGTCCAGCTCGCACACCGTCGGCCCGATGCGGGCCGCCCGGATGTTCGTGCACCGGCTCAAGGACGAGGGACTGCTGGCGCACACCGTGACCGTGCGGGCGGAGTTGTTCGGCTCGCTGGGCGCGACCGGGCACGGGCACGGCACGCCCAAGGCGGTGCTGCTCGGCCTGGAGGGTGACGCGCCGGACACGGTCGACATCCGCACCGCGGACGAGCGGGTGCAGCGGGTGCACGCGACCGGCACGCTGTCACTGCTCGGCGCACACGAGATCCGCTTCGACCCGGGCACCGACCTGGTGCTGCACCGGCGGCGGTCGCTGCCGTACCACGCGAACGGCATGACGCTGCACGCGGGCGACGAGACCGGCGCCACGCTGCTGGAGAAGACGTACTACTCGGTCGGCGGCGGTTTCGTCGTGGACGAGGAGGCGGCCGGCGCGGACCGGGTGAAGCTGGACGACACGGTGCTGCGGCACCCGTTCCGTACCGGCGACGAGCTCCTGCGGCTGACCCGGGAGACCGGTCTGTCGATCTCGGCGCTGATGCTGCGCAACGAGACCGCGTGGCGCACCGAGCCGGAGATCCGCGCCGGGCTGCTGGACATCTGGCACGTGATGCGCGAGTGCGTGACGAACGGCACCGCGAACGAGGGCCTGCTCCCGGGTGGGCTCAAGGTGCGCCGCCGCGCCGCCACCACCGCACGCCAGCTGCGCGCCGCCGGCAGCCCCGCCGAGCACGCGATGGAGTGGCTGACCGTCTACGCGATGGCGGTGAACGAGGAGAACGCCGCCGGCGGCCGGGTGGTCACCGCGCCGACGAACGGCGCGGCCGGGATCATCCCCGCGGTGCTGCACTACTACATGAACTTCGTGCCCGGCGCGGACGACGACGGCGTGATCCGATTCCTGCTGGCCGCGGGCGCGATCGGGCTGCTGTTCAAGGAGAACGCGTCGATCTCCGGCGCCGAGGTCGGCTGTCAGGGCGAGGTCGGCTCCGCGTGTGCGATGGCCGCCGGCGGCCTGACCGAGGTGCTCGGCGGTTCCCCGGAGCAGGTGGAGAACGCCGCCGAGATCGGCATGGAGCACAACCTGGGCCTGACCTGCGACCCGGTCGGCGGGCTGGTGCAGATCCCGTGCATCGAGCGCAACGGCATGGCCGCGGTCAAGGCGGTCACCGCCGCCAGGATGGCGATGCGCGGCGACGGCCGGCACCACGTCTCGCTCGACAAGGTGATCAAGACGATGAAGGAGACCGGCGCGGACATGAAGGTCAAGTACAAGGAGACCGCGCGCGGCGGCCTCGCCGTCAACGTCATCGAGTGCTAGCTTTCCGGTCCTATGAGGGTCTGCGTGGTCGGTGCCGGCGCGGTCGGTGGCGTGCTCGGCGGGCGGCTCGCCCGCGCCGGTGTGCCGGTCTCCGCCCTCGCCCGCGGCGCCACGCTCGACGCGCTCCGCACCCGCGGCTGGCTGGTGAACTCCGAGTCCTCCCCGGTCGCACAGACCTCCGCGGACGCGGCCGAACTCGGCCCGCACGATGTGGTGATCATCGCGGTCAAGTCACACCACCTGCCCGCGCTCGCTCCCACACTGACCTCGCTGATCGGCCCGTCGACCGTCGTGGTCCCGGCGCTCAACGGCGTACCGTGGTGGTTCTTCCACGATTTCGGCGGCGCGCTCGAGGGCACCGTCCTGGACGCCACCGACCCGGACCGCACCGTCACCGCCGCACTCCCGCCGTCCCAGGTGCTGGGCTGCGTGGTCCACCTGGCGGCACGGCAGGCAGAGCCCGGCCACGCGCTGCTCACCGCCGGCGACGAGCTGATCATCGGCGAGCCGTCCGGGGACTCCTCGGAACGCGTGGTGCGGACCGCGGAGTTGCTGCGCTCCGGCGGCTTCCGGGTCACGGTCAGCGACGCGATCCAGCGCGACGTGTGGTTCAAGCTCTGGGGCAACATGACCATGAACCCGATCTCCGTGCTGACCACCGCCACCGCCGACCTGATCCTGGACGACCCGCTGGTCAACGCGTTCATCCAGCGTGTGATGACCGAGGCCGCCGCGATCGGCGCACTGACCGGCGCCCCGATCACGCAGAGCGCCGAGGACCGCATCGCCGTCGCCCGCCGCCTCGGCGCCTTCAAGACCTCCATGCTCCAGGACGCCGAAGCCGGCCGCACAATCGAACTCGACGCCCTGGTCACCGCGGTCAGCGAGATCGGCAGCCGGCTCGCGGTCCCGACCCCGAACATCGACGCGCTGCTCGGCCTGACCCGCTTGGCGGCGCGGCAGCGGGGCCTGTACCCAACGGGATAGAAGCAGATGTTCCCGCTTCCGGCGTGGCCACGTGGCGGTGCTCCCGCGGGCTCCGGTCGGCCGCGGGCGGCCTCCCTGCACGTCCCGTCGCCGGTCACCACAGGAACCGAACCCCTCCCTCATCCGCCGCCCGAAGGTCGTGCACGGCCGGAATGCGCAAGGGCCGGATGGGGTACGGTTGCCCGCGGCGCATCCGGATCACTCGGACGGGTGACCGGCGAAGCTCAACCTTGATCTAACTCCGAGGTGACACCACGATGGTGCCCGTGCGCCCCGCCCGTTTCATGATCTTGGCTGCTGCCGTCCTGCTCACCGCCGCGTGCAGTCAGCCGGTCGCGTCCGTCGCCCCACCCGCCGACCAGCTCAGCGGCGAGGACCTGTTCATCTCGTGCGCGGAGGTCTTCGTACCCGGGAAGACGATCGACGCGAAGAAGGCCACGGTTGCCTGCCACGACATCGACGGCAAGGCGCGCACCCCGCAGTACATCCGCTGCACGGACGGCCGTCACCTGTGGCGGATCGGCCCGGACCTGAGCCCCACGCCGGGCTGGGGCTTCACCGGCCTGAAGTTCACCGCCTCCGACGACCTGGAGAACGATCCCGCGGTCGCCGAGGCGATGACGGAGTGCCGCCGCTGATCACCGGACGAACGTGAACATCCGGCCAACCGTGAGCGGCCGGGGCGGCACGGTCAGGCGGTGGACGCCGACCGAGAACGTCGCGTTCGGCGGCGCCTCGAACGTGAGCTCCTCGAAACCCTCGTCGGCCAGCCAGCCACGTACCGCCGGGGTGAGGTCAGGGGGTTGCCGGGTCCGGGTCCAGATCACGGTGCCGCGGGTGGCGCACAGCGAGCGGAACGCGGTGACGCTGGTGCGGGCGTCGGCGTCGGTGACGTTGCCGAGCACGCCGGCGAAGAGCAGCAGGTCGGCCGGGATCGCGCCGGCGTAGCTGGCCAGGTCGCCGGCGTCGGCGCGGAGTACCTCGACGCCGGTCAGCCCGGCCCGGGCTATGTGCGCCTCGGCGACCGCGACGTTGCGCGGGTCGGTCTCCAGCAGCCGGGCGCGGACCCGGCGGGCGTCGTCCCGGCGTTCCAGCACGCCGATCAGGTCGCGGCCCTGGCCGGCGCAGGCGCTCACGCAGGTGAGCAGCTCGCCGGGGCGGCTGTCCAGCCAGTCGGTGATGTGCCGCTGCACCACGGCGAGCCGGGCCGCGAGCGGCGACCCCGGCTCGTCGTACGGCCGGTGCCATTCGTACCAGTCCTCGCTCGCGCCCATTGATTCACCATGGCGAATGAAAGGCCCAAGGTCAACGGTCAGGCGTGCGCCTCCAGGCGCTTGAACTCGTCCTCTGTCACGGTTATGACACCGCCGCGGCGGGCACCGGCGGGCATGCCGTCCGGGCTGGCGGGCTGCCATGCGCCGATGCCGATGCCGCGGGTGACGTACGGGCGCAGGCCGTCGCCGGTGCCGGCCAGCAGGTACCAGGTGCGGCCGCCGAGCCCGGCGAAGACCACCGCGGCCTCGCCGTCGCCGATGCCGTGCTTGACCTCGGTGAACGAGTCGCCGTCGCGGCGACACTGGACCAGCGTCCCGCCGTCGGAGTGGAACCGGTACTCCACGCCGTTCGCGTGCAGCAGCGCCACGTCGTCGCCGGACCGGTCGAGCAGCGGCACCGGCGCGGTGGCGGTGTCCAGGCCGGCGGTGTCCAGGCCGGCGGTGTGCACGCCGTACGCGCGGCCGCCCGCCGTGAAGATCACCCGGTGCCCGGCGCCGTCCGGGTAGGCCTTCGGCGCGCGCACGCCGGTCACGCCGACCGGCAGCACCCGCGGGCCGGACCAGGTCTCCAGGTCGGCCGTGGTCCAGACCCGCACGCCGTCACCGCCCGCGGTCAGGCAGTGGATCGCGCCGCCGGTGTCGCGGACCAGGAACGGGTCGGACGCGCCGGGCAGCACCCCGGCGCTCTCCCGCAGCACACGCCAGCGCAGCGCGTCCGCGCCCTCGGAAAGGGCGAACCGGACGCCGCCGGTGCCGGCGCCACTGAAGGCGAGGAGAAGTCCGAACGGCTCGATCACCGGCAGATCATAACGACCGTACGGCAAAGTTGATCAAGGGCTGTCGGGGGTACGACGGATGATCCGGATAATGGTGGCCATGCTCGACAATCCGGTGTGGGCGTCGATCGTCCACGGCCCGCACGCACACCTCGGCCGCCGCGCCGGCGCCGCCGTCCGTTTTCTTCCCGAGGTCGGCCCGTTCCACGGTCTGGCCGAGCCGGGCGACCCGGCCGCCTGGGCCGATCTGGCCACCCTCGCCGGTGCCGGCGAGCAGCTGCTGGTCACCGGCCCGCGGATCACCCCACCGGACGGCTGGACCGTGGTGGAGATGATGGACGGCGTGCAGATGGTCGCGACCGCGCTGCGCGCCGAGCCGGACCCGGACGCGGTGCGCCTCGGCCCGGCCGACGTGCCGGAGATGCTGGACCTGACCGCGCGCACCCGCCCCGGCCCGTTCGGCCCGCGCACCGTCGAGCTGGGCAGCTACCTGGGGCTCCGGCACGACGGCCGGCTGATCGCGATGGCCGGCGAGCGCATGCGCCCACCGGGCTTCACCGAGATCAGCGCGGTCTGCACCGACCCGGACTTCCGCGGCAAGGGCCTCGCGTCTCGTCTGGTCCGCGCGGTCGCGGCCGGCATCGTGGCGCGCGGTGAGACACCGTTCCTGCATGCGGCCGCGACCAACACCGGTGCGGTGCGGCTGTACGAGGCGATGGGCTTCACCGTGCACACCCGCCCACGGTTCGCCGCGCTGCGCACGCCGGCCGGATAGCCTCAGCCGCGCTTCATCAGGCGGCCCACCGCCGCCATCATCTCGGTCGCCATCTCGTCGGCGCGGCCCTCGGCCGCGCCCTCGTGCATGCAGTGCCGCGCGTGCCCGTCCAGCAGGCCCAGCGCCACCTTGTCCAGCGCCGCCTGGATCGCCGATATCTGGGTGAGCACGTCGATGCAGTACCGGTCCTCGTCGACCATCCGCTCGATGCCGCGCACCTGCCCCTCGATCCGGCGCAGACGTGCCTGCAGATCGCCCTTGCTAGCCGTGTAGCCCCTGGTCGGCGCGGTTTTGCTCATGGCACGGATGATACAACCCCCCGGGGGTATGTGGCGCACGCTACGGGACGTACGGCCGCTCCGCCCTTGGTACCCCCCAGGGGTATGTGTATGGTCGGAGGCGAAGGACGTCGGAGGGAGACGCACGTGAACACGCCCGCACGGCTCGGCGCGTTCGGGCTGGGCCTGGTCGCGGTGTTCGGCGCGGCCCTCGGCCTCGGCCGCACCATCGGCCCGGACCCGAGCCCGCCCGCGCCGGCCACCCACACCGAGAGCCACGGCGGCGGTGACACGCACCCGGAAACGCCGGGCGGCCTGCAGATCGCCCAGGACGGCTACCGGCTGGCGCCGCTCACCGACACGCTCAGCACCACCGCGCCACAGCCGTTCCGGTTCCGGATCATCGGGCCGGACGAGGCGACGGTCACCGCGTTCACCCCCACGCACGAGCGCGACCTGCACCTGATCGTGGTCCGCCGGGACCTGACCGGCTACCGGCACCTGCATCCGGTGCGCGCGGCCGACGGCACCTGGGAGGTCACGCTGTCCGTGCCCACGCCCGGCGACTACCGAGTCTTCGCCGACTTCCACCCGGCCGGGCGCGACGAGCCGCTGACGCTCGGCGCGGACGTGCCGGCCGCCGGTGACTACCGCCCGCAGCCGCTGCCCGGCCCCGGCTTCACGGACACGGTGGACGGCTACACCGTGACCGCGGACGGCGGGATCACCGCGGGCGAGCCGTCGCGCCTCACCATGGCGATCACCCGGGACGGCACACCGGTCACCGACCTGGAGCGCTACCTCGGCGCGTACGGGCACCTGGTCGCGCTGCGCGACGGCGACCTCGCCTACCTGCACGTGCACCCGGACGCGGACGGGCTCGGCTTCACCGTCGAGGTGCCGTCGCCGGGCACGTACCGGCTGTTCCTGGATTTCCAGCATCGCGGCACGGTGCGGACCGCGGAGTTCACGATGACCACCGAGCACGGGGAGCCGGGGCACACCCATGGCTGACACGCAGCGGATCGAGCTCGCGATCGGCGGCATGACCTGCGCCGCCTGCGCGAACCGGATCGAGAAGAAGCTCAACCGGATGGACGGCGTGACCGCGACCGTCAACTACGCCACGGAGAAGGCGACCGCGACGGTGGGCCGGGGCATCACCGCGGACGACCTGATCGCGACCGTGGAGAAGACCGGCTACACCGCGACACAGCGGAAGGAGCCGGAGCAGGCCGCGCCCGCCGACCCGCTCCGGACCCGGCTGATCGTGTCCGCGGTGCTGTCCGTACCCGTGATCCTGCTGGCGATGGTTCCGGCCTGGCAGTTCACCTACTGGCAGTGGGCGTCGCTGACGCTGGCCGCGCCGGTCGTGGTCTACGGCGGTTGGCCGTTCCACCGGGCCGCCGCGATCAACCTGCGGCACGGCGCCGCCACCATGGACACGCTGGTTTCGCTGGGCACGCTCGCGGCGTTCGGCTGGTCGCTGTGGGCGCTGTTCCTCGGCACCGCGGGCGAGCCGGGCATGACGCACCCGTTCCGGCTGGACATCGGCCCGTCCGACGGCGCCGGCAACATCTACCTCGAGGCCGCCGCCGGCGTCACCACGTTCCTGCTGACCGGCCGGTACTTCGAGCACCGGTCGAAGCGGCGTGCCGGATCGGCGCTGCGCGCGCTGCTCGACATGGGCGCCAAGGACGTGGCCGTGCTCCGGGACGGCACCGAGACCCGCGTCCCGGTCGACACCCTGAAACCCCGGGACCTCTTCGTGGTACGGCCGGGCGAGAAGATCGCCACGGACGGCGTGGTCGAGGAGGGCACGTCCGCCGTGGACGCGAGCATGCTGACCGGCGAGTCCGTGCCGGTCGAGGTGCGGCCCGGCGACGCGGTGACCGGCGCGACCGTCAACGCCGGCGGCCGGCTGCTGGTGCGCGCCACCCGGGTCGGCGCGGACACCCGCCTGGCGCAGATGGCCCGCCTGGTCGAGGAGGCCCAGGCCGGCAAGGCGAACGTGCAGCGACTCGCCGACCGGATCTCCGGCGTGTTCGTCCCGCTCGTCATCGCACTCGCGGCCGGCACGCTGGGCTGGTGGGTCGGCACCGGCGCCGGCTGGAACGCCGCGTTCACCGCCGCGGTCGCCGTGCTCATCATCGCGTGCCCGTGCGCGCTCGGGCTGGCCACGCCGACCGCGCTGCTGGTCGGCACCGGCCGCGGCGCGCAGCTCGGCATCCTGATCAAGGGCGCGGAGGTGCTGGAACAGACCCGCCGGGTGGACACGATCGTGCTGGACAAGACCGGCACGGTCACCGAGGGACGGATGACGCTGACGGCGACCGTACCCGCGCGGGGTCAGGATCCGGACGAGCTGCGGCGGCTCGCGGCCGCGGTCGAGTCCGCCTCCGAGCACCCGATCGCGGCCGCCGTCGCGGCCGGCCACACCGATCTGCCCCCGGTGGCCAACTTCAAGAACCTCGAGGGACTGGGGGTACGGGGAGAGGTCGACGGCCGGGAGATCGTCGTCGGCCGGCCCGCCCTGCTCCGCGAGCGCGGCTACGACGTACCCCCGGACGTGGTGGAAGCCTGTGCGGCCGCGGAATCGCAGGGCCGCACCGCGGTCGTGGCCGGCTGGGACGGCGCGGCCCGCGGCGTGCTCGCGGTCGCCGACCGGGTCCGCCCGGCCAGCGCGGACGCGATCGCCCGGCTGAAGCGGCTCGGCCTGCACCCGGTGCTGCTGACCGGCGACAACGAGACGGTCGCACGCGCGGTCGCGGCCGAGGTCGGCATCGACGACGTGCTCGCGGGCGTGCTCCCGGCCGGCAAGGTCGACGCGGTCAAGGAGCTGCAGGCGCGCGGCAGGGTGGTGGCGATGGCCGGTGACGGCGTCAACGACGCGGCCGCGCTCGCCCAGGCCGACCTCGGGCTCGCCATGGGCACCGGCACCGACGTGGCGATCGAGGCCGCCGACCTGACGCTGGTCCGCGGCGACCTGACCGCGGCCGCGGACGCGATCCGGCTGTCCCGGCGCACCTTGGCGATCATCAAGGGCAACCTGTTCTGGGCGTTCGCCTACAACCTGGCCGGCCTGCCGCTGGCCGCCGCCGGCATGCTCAACCCGATGATCGCGGGCGGCGCGATGGCGTTCTCGTCCGTCTTCGTGGTCGCCAACAGCCTCCGTCTCCGGCGATTCTCCTGAGTCCTTTCAGCAGCTCAGGACGCTTATGCGAACGGGCTGTCCGCGTTCCGGATGTGGTTTCACCGGTGGCGTGCCCATTCTCGTCACCGGCGCGACCGGCACGGTCGGCCGCGCCCTCGTCCGGCACCTCGTGACCGACGGCCACGAGGTCCGCGCGCTGACCCGCGGCCCGGACCCGGCCGCCGCCCGCGCGCTGCCCCGTCCGTCGAGGTCGTCGCCGGCGACTTCGACGACCCACCCTCGCTGGTCCCGGCGCTGCGCGGCGTGACACGCCTGCACCTGGTCGCGATGGGCGGCGTCCTCGGCCCGGCCGCCGCGGACGTCATCACACTGGCCGAGGAGGCCGGCGTACGCCGCCTGGTCCACCTCGGCCACGACGACGTCAGCCGCGCCGACGACGATCCCCTCGGTCGCTGCGGCGGGTGACCGGCCACCCCGGCCGCCCGCACATCACGTGGGCCACGACCACACCGCTGACTTCCGCTGAGGGCGGCTGCGAGATCCTTTCATGCGTCAGCGCCCTTTCCGCCCGCGCGGAAAGGCGCTGACGCATGAAAGGATCTTGACGGTATCGGCGACACGGTCTCCTCGTTCACGACGGCACGGTGGCCGCGTCGGGGGCGCGGCGCAGGTTGCGGACGGCGGGAGTCAGCAGCAGGGCGGCGCAGCCCAACAGGCCGGCCGTGGCCGAGACGGCCAGCACGCGTTCCTCGCCGATCAAGGACGACACCGGCCCGGCCAAGGACTGGCCGATGGGGAGGCTGCCGTCGGAGCCGAGGACCTCGTAGGCGGTCAGCCGGTTCAGCATCCGCGGCGGGACCTGGGTCTGGACGCTGGTCTGCCACATCACCGACCAGAACGCCCAGGCGGCGCCGTTGACCGCAGCGGCGGCCAGCAGCATCGGCAGGGTGGCGTGCAGCGCGATCGCCAGGGGCAGCAGCACGTAGCCGGTCATCGCGACCGCGCCGGCCGCGAGCGGGCGGGACGGGCGGAGGCGGAGCGCGGCCAGGCCGCCGAGGATGGTGCCGGCGCCGACCGCGGACTGCGTCCAGCCGTACGCGGCCGGGCCGAGCGTGCCGCTGATCAGGACCGCGCCGAGCGGCAGCAGCGGGCCGAACAGGAACACGCCGAACGCGACCCAGACCAGGATGACGCCCCACAGCCAGGTCCGGGAGCGGAACTCGTGCCAGCCGGCGGCCAGGTCCGCGGCCATCGACGAGCGTTCGGTGCGTGGGACCGGGCCGACCCGGACGAACGCCAGGCAGAGCGCGCTGATCGCGAACGTGGCGGCGTCGACCGTGTAGACGACGCCGGCACCGGCGAAGCCGAACAGGATGCCCGCGGCGGCGGGGCCGAGCAGTTCCGCGATCGCGTTCGCGACCCGGATGGTGGCGTTGGCGCGCTGCGGGTCGTCGGTGACCAGCGGGATGATGCCGTTCACGCCGGGCTGGTACATCGCGGTGGCGGCGCCGCTCACGGCGGAACAGACGATCAGGAGCCCCAGCGACGGTACGCCGGTGAGGAACACGGCCGCGACCGTGCCCTGGGCGGCCAGCCGGACCAGGTCAGCGCCGAGCATCAGCGGGCGTGCACCGATCCGGTCCGCGATCACGCCGCCGAACAGGATGAAGCCGAGGAACGGCACCATCCAGGCGGCCAGCACCACGCCGATCCCGGTGGCGCCGTGGATGCCGCCGATGGCCAGCGCGGACGCGACCAGCAGCATGGCGTCGCCGAGGACGGAGACGGAGCGGGCCACGAAGTATCGGGCGAAGTTCGGCGTCCACAGCACGCGCTGATCTTCGCCGATGTGAGCCACGTCCGCGCGACGGCAGCGTACCCGCCGGTAATATTCCGGGGTGCAGAAGATCCTTGAGACGAGGGAATGGGGATCCGGGAACCGCGTGGCGGTGCTGATCCACGGCATGATCACCGATTCGCGCAGCTGGCACGAGGTCGGGCCGGCGCTGGCCGAGAAGGGCTACCGGGTGATCGCGCCGGACCTTCCCGGGCACGGTCACTCCCCCGCTCCGGACGGCGACCTGACCCTGCGGGACGTCGTGGACCTGCTGCTGCGTACCGTGCCGGCCGCGCCGGAGCTGGCGGTCGGGCACTCGCTCGGCGGCGTGGTGCTGGCCGCGGCCGTGGACGAGCTGCGCCCGGCACGTGCGGTCTACGTCGATCCGCCGCAGCGGCTGGACGACGGCGGGCACGGCCTGGCGGCCGCGATCGCGTACCTGGACAAGCGCAAGGCGGCCCGTAACCGCGAGACGCTGCAGCGCGACCGGCCGTGGTGGCCGGAGCGGGACATGCTCAACGAGATCGAGGCCGCGATGCGCTGGGACACCACCTCCACCGCGAAGCTGCTGGCGTCCGCGGTGGGCCGGGACCTGGCGCCGGCCGCGTCCGTGCCGTCGCTGCTGATCAGGGCGGATCCGAGCGAGTACGTACCGGACGACGCCGCGGTCGCGCGGCTCACCGGCGCCGGGATCACGGTCCGCACCGTCCCGGGCGCCGGCCACACCGTCTGGTACGGCCGCGTCGGCGAGTTCCTGTCCGCGATGGACGGCTGGATCTGACCCCGGCACACTCGGCACCGTGGCGGTTCACTCGGTGCCGGTGCACGGCGACGCGCGCGCGTGCGCGCCCCGCGTCGCCGCGCCGCACCCGGCGCTGCGCGGGCTGGTCGCCGGGTACGCCGGTTTCGGCCGGCCCGGCGCCCGGCCGGTCGCGCACCGGCTGCTGGCGCTGGCCGTCACCGCGCTCGTCGTGGACGTGGAGGCCGGCACCGCCGTGCTGACCGGGCCGCGATCCGCCGGTGGCGTCTGCGCCGGGCACCCGTGGGGGCACGGAGTGCTGGTCGCGCTCACGCCGCGCGGCGTGTCGGAGTTCCTCGGCGTACCCTCGGCCGATCTTCTGGACGGTGTGGTGGCGTGCGGGAGCCGCGCCGCGGAACTGGTGGACCGGCTGGCCGCGTCGCCGTCCTGGGACGCGCGCCGCGCCACGCTGGACGCGCTGCTGATCGCGCGCACCGGCCGGGACCGCGGGTCGCCGGCGGACGTGCTCGCGGACGCGGCGTGGCGGCTGCTGCACCGCGACGGCGCGCGGCCCGCGGACGTCGCCGCCACGCTCGGCGTCGGCCGCCGCCGCCTGGAGCTGGCCTGCCGTCACCGGCTCGGCCAGTCGCCCGCCCGGATCGCCCGGACAGCCCGCTTCCAGCGCGCGGTCGGCATGCTCACCCGCGGTCTGCCGCCCGCCGCGGTCGCGGCCCGGGCCGGCTACGCCGACCAGCCACACCTGACCCGCGAGTCGGGGGCGTTGGCCGGCCTCACGCCCGGCGCGCTGCGCGCGATTCTTCAAGACGCCGCGCCGGTACGCCGATAGCGTCCGGAACCATGACCCTCCACGGAAAGACCGCGCTGGTGACCGGCGGCTCGCGGGGCATCGGCCGGGCGATCGTGCACCGGCTGTCCGCGCTCGGCGCGCGCGTCGTCTACACGTACCGCCGCGACGCCGTCGATCTCCGGCGGGACGGCGTGCTGGCGGTCCGGGCCGACCAGGCCGATCCGGGCGCGCTGGACGCGATGTTCGCGCCGGTCCGCGCGTGCGGGCTGGACATCCTGGTCAACAACGCCGCGATCGCGCCGAGCATCCCGCTGGCGGAGCTGACCGGTGACGACTTCGACCGGGTGATGGCGATCAACACGCGGTTCCCGCTGCTGGCGATCCGGGAGGCGGCCACGCTGATGCGCGACCACGGCCGAATCGTCAACCTGTCCACGCTGAACACCGTGGTGGCCGGCCCCGGGCTCGCGCTCTACTGCGCCAGCAAGGCCGCGCTGGAGCAGATCACCGCGGTCGCCGCCCGCGAACTCGGCCCGCGCGGCATCACGGCCAACACGGTCTCGCCCGGCCAGACCGACACCGACATGCTGCGCGCCACCGCACCCTGGGAACGGATCGAGGCGACCGCGGCGGCGTTCGGCGCGCTCGGCCGGGTCGGCACCGCCGACGAGGTCGCCGCGGTCGTCGCCTGGCTGGCCGGCCCGGACGCGGGCTGGATCACCGGCCAGAACATCCGCGCGACCGGTGGCCTGATCGTCTAGGGCTTGCGGCCCAGGCCGCAGCGGCCGTCCATCGGCGGTGGGTTCGCGCCCGGTTCCGGGCGCCACCGCGGGATCGGCACCGCACCCGGCGGGACGAGGTCGAGGCCGTCGAAGTAGCCGGCGACCTGCTCTGGCGTACGCAGGTGGTTCGGGTGGCGGCCTGGTTCGCGGCCGTGACCGCGGCGATGATGCCCGGGCTGGTGTCGACGACGTCGGAGACCGTGAGGTAGCTGCCGGGCGGCGGGCCGGCCGTCAGCCGGGCGACGACCGCGCGGGCGGCGCCGTGGTCGCGGGCGCGATCCGCCGGGCGATCTCGTGCGTGTTGTTCGCGGTGGGCAGGCCGGCGCCGATGTCCAGAACCTGGCGCACCCGCCGCGTCCCCGGCCAGGTAGGTGACCGCACGGACCAGGAACCTGCGCTGCTCGCGGGCGAGAACCACGATGTCCGGCACGCCTGGCGGATCCGGTCGCCGACGGTCCGGTCGACCGGGAAGTCGTCCGTGCCGCCGAGCAGGTGGTTCCACACCCGGGCGCTGCTCACCGTGGTCGTGTCGGGCTGTGCCTCGGTCATGTCGCGGCCTCCGTCGGCGGGTGGCCGTCGACGCGACAGTACCGCCGGGCCGGCCGCCGCGGCGTCCCGTGCCGGGATCCGGGCGTGCCGGTGCCATCATGGGCCGGTTGCCGAGAATCGGGGGTCCGGGTGTATCAGCTGGCTGCGGTCGTCGCCGAGGCGGCGCTGCTCCGGGAACGGGTGACCGGATCGCGCCACGGGGTGGTCGCGGAGCTGCGGCACGGGATGGCGCTGGTACCGGCCGGCGACGCGCTGCGCGAGGAGCTGACCGGTGCGGCCGGGACCGGCGACGCCGCGTGGGAGCGGGTGCTGGCCGGGTGGTCCGCGCACGGGCCGCTGGCGTTCGTGCGGGCCGGCTTCTTCGGCGGGGACGGAGAGCAGTCCGCCGAGGTGTGGCGCGACGGGAAGCTTGCCTGGGGGCCGGTCGTCGACGACCGGTTCGACGGCCCGCGGGAGGGGTGGCCGATCAACGCGGCGCTGGCCCGGCTCGGCGTGCGGCCGAGCGGCCGTACCTACGCGCACGACCCGGGGCGGGCCCTGGACCTGTTCGACGAGGTCGGCCTCGGGATGGAGCGGGACGTGGCGGACTGGGTGGCCTACGCACGCGCCGGCCGGACACCCGCGCACGTCGAGGCGCCGGCGCGCGCGGCACGCCGCCGCGAGGAGGAGCGGGCGCTGGCGGAGATCACGCCGGATCTGGACGGCCGGGAGATCATGGCATTGCTCGGCATCCCGCCCGGCCCGCTGGTCGGTGCGGCGACCCGGCGGCTGCGGCAGGTGCGCGCCGCACGTGGTCCACTGTCGCGCGCCGAGGCCGAGGCCGCGCTGCGCGCCTGGGCACACGCACAGGGCCTCGGCCAGTGATGCTCCCGGCCGCCAAGCCTTCCGCCCCGCTCGGTGGTGGGCGGTTGGCTACGCCCGGGACCAGGAGGCCGCGCGGATCTCGCGGAGCGCCGCCCGGCGCGCGTCGCCGCGCAGCGTGTCGACGTAGAGCCGGCCGGCCAGGTGGTCGGTCTCGTGCTGCAGGATCCGGGCGAGGTATCCCTCGCCCTCGATGACCAGCGGCTCACCGTGCTGATCGACGCCACGCACCGTGGCGGTGAGCGCGCGCACGGTCGGGAAGTACAGCCCCGGGACGGACAGGCAGCCCTCGTCGTCCTCCTCGGTCTCCGCGCCGAGCTCGATGGTCGGGTTGACGACATGGCCGCGGTGCCCGGCGCTGTCGTCGTAGACGAACACGGCCGCGCTCACGCCGATCTGCGGCGCCGCCACACCGGCCCGGCCGGGCTTGCCGAGCAGCGTGTCCATCAGGTCGGTCACCAGCTCGCGGAGACCGGCGTCGAACGTGGTCACGGTCTCGGCGGGGCTGCGCAGGACCGCGTCGCCGAGCACTCGGATGGGCCGCATCGTCATGACCGACAGGCTAACGGACTCCTTACCCGGGCAGCGACGCGACACCGCGTGACCGGACGGGTGGCGGACAATCGGTGTGGCAGGTGTGGCGTGGGCGAGTCACACTCGGAGCGTGACAGCGATGACGATCTCCGTAACGCTGGGATCACCCCGGGTGGGAGCGATCCCATCCATCCGGGCGGACCTAGATCAGCCGAACGGAGGATTCACGTTCATTCGCGCGCCGCGCGCTCGGCGGTGCGCTACCGCCTTGGTAATGTGCATCACCGGGCATGTGAAACATGCCACAGAAACCCCGGACCGGAGACCCCGATGTGCCAGCACCAAAGCCCCTGTCCGACCTCTGATGCCACCGATCGGGAGGCCGCGAAGGTGATCGCGTCCTTCCCGGAGCAGGGTTGGAGCCTGCTCTGCAACGGTGTCATCGTCTTCGAGGACACGGGCGAACTGCTGCCGGACGGCAGCTGCATCGAGCCCCACCGCGGCCCCGCGCGGCACGCCCTGGCGGCTTGATCCCACTCAGCCGGACGTCAACGACGCCACTCCGGCGGTGACCTCACCGGGTCACTTCTCGTCACGCACCGTGCAGGTGCGGCTCAGCGTCGAGCTTCCTCTCCGTAACCGATCGGTCGTCTGCGACGGCCGGTCCGGCGCGTGCTGCCTCCCACCGGAGGCCCCCCGGACCGGCGCCCGGAGACCACCACCGCGAAAAGCCGGGCAGCGCGCTGCCCGGCTTTCGCGCATCCGCCGTCAGTCCTCGAACGCCTCCGGCGGCCGTCAGTCCTCGGACGCCTCCGGCGGCCGTCAGTCCTCGAACGCCTCCGGCGCCGGGCAGGAGCAGACCAGGTTCCGGTCACCGAACGCGCCGTCGATGCGGCGGACCGGCGGCCAGTACTTCGCGGCCCGGTCCACGCCGGGCGGGAACGCGGCCACGGAGCGCGGGTAGGCGTGCGCCCACTCGTCCGCGGAGACGGACGCGGCGGTGTGCGGCGCGTTCGACAGCGGGCTGTCCGCCAGCGGCCACTCCCCCGCCTCGACCCGGGCGATCTCCTCCCGGATGGCGATCATCGCGTCGCAGAACCGGTCCAGCTCGGCCAGGTCCTCGGACTCGGTCGGCTCCACCATCAGCGTGCCGGCCACCGGGAACGACATGGTGGGCGCGTGGAAGCCGTAGTCGATCAAGCGCTTGGCCACGTCGTCCACGGTCACGCCGGTCGCCTTGGTGAGCGGGCGCAGGTCCAGGATGCACTCGTGCGCGACCAGGCCCTTGTTGCCCGCGTACAGCACCGGGTAGTGGTTGCGCAGCCGGGCGGCCACGTAGTTCGCGGCGAGCACGGCGGCGCCGGTCGCGGCGACCAGCCCGTCCGGGCCCATCATCCGCAGGTACGCCCACGGGATCGGCAGGATCCCGGCGGAGCCGTGGTTCGCGGCGGACACCGCGCCGACCGCGCCCTCCGCGGCCGGCACCAGCGGGTCACCCGGCAGGTACGGCGCCAGGTGCTCGCGGACCGCGACCGGGCCGACGCCGGGACCGCCGCCGCCGTGCGGGATGCAGAACGTCTTGTGCAGGTTCAGGTGCGACACGTCCGCGCCGAACTTGCCCGGCTTGGCGAAGCCGACCAGCGCGTTCAGGTTCGCGCCGTCCACGTACACCTGGCCGCCGGCCTCGTGCACCTTGGCGCAGAGCGCGGCGATGCCGGTCTCGTAGACGCCGTGGGTGGACGGGTAGGTCACCATGATCGCGGCGAGCGAGTCCCGGTGCTGCTCGATCTTGCGGTCCAGGTCGGCCAGGTCGACCGTGCCGTCGTCCTGGGACGCGACCACGACGACCTTCATGCCGGCCATCACCGCGGAGGCCGCGTTGGTGCCGTGCGCGGACGACGGGATCAGGCAGACCGTACGCCGCGCGTCGCCGTTGGCCAGGTGATAGCCGCGGATCGCGAGCAGGCCGGCCAGCTCACCCTGAGAGCCGGCGTTCGGCTGCACGCTGACCTTGTCGTAGCCGGTGACCTCGGCCAGCCAGCCCTCCAGCTGGCCGATCAGCTGCTCGTAGCCGGCGGCCTGCGCGGCCGGGGCGAACGGGTGCAGCTGGGAGAACTCCGGCCAGGTGATCGCCTCCATCTCCGCGGTCGCGTTCAGCTTCATGGTGCAGGAGCCGAGCGGGATCATGCCGCGGTCCAGCGCGTAGTCCATGTCCGACAGGCGGCGCAGGTAGCGCAGCATCGCGGTCTCGGAGTGGTGGCTGGAGAACACCGGGTGCGTGAGGTACTCCGACGTCCGGACAAGTGCCTCCGGGAACGCGGCGGCGGCCCCGTCCGGGATGCCGGTCCCGCCGAACGCCGCGACGACGGCCTCGAGGTGCGCCACGGTCGTGGTCTCGTCGCACGCGATGCCGAGGTGGTCGGCGTCCACCCGGCGCAGGTTGATGCCGGACCTCTCGGCGGCAAGAGCGATGTCCACGGCCTTCGCGGGTACGCGGACGAGCAGCGTGTCGAAGAAGTCCTCGTGCACGACCTCGACGCCGTCGATCTCGCGCAGCGCCGTGGCCAGCTGCGACGCGCGCAGGTGCACCCGGCGCGCGATCGACTGCAGCCCGGCCGGGCCGTGGTAGACCGCGTACATACTGGCCATCACCGCGAGCAGCACCTGCGCGGTGCAGATGTTGCTGGTCGCCTTCTCCCGGCGGATGTGCTGCTCACGCGTCTGCAGCGCCAGCCGGTACGCCGGGGCGCCGTCCGCGTCCTTGGACACGCCGACCAGCCGCCCGGGCAGCGAGCGCTCCAGGCCGGACCGGACCGCGAGGTAACCGGCGTGCGGGCCACCGAAGCCCATCGGCACGCCGAAGCGCTGGGTGGTGCCGGCCGCGATGTCCGCGCCGATCTCACCGGGCGAGCGCAGCAGCGTCAGCGCCAGCAGGTCGGCCGCGACCGTGACCAGCGCGCCGCGCGCGTGCGCGGTCTCGATCAGCGCGGCGTCGTCCCGGATCACGCCGGACGCGCCCGGGTACTGCAGGTGCAGGCCGAAGAACTCGGCCGGCAGCTCCTCCGCGGTCAGGTCCACGACGCGCACCTCGATGCCGAGCGGCTCGGCCCGGGTGAGGATCACGTTCAGCGACTGCGGCAGCGTCTCCGCGTCCACCACGTACACGCTGGACTTGCTCCTGGAGGAGCGGCGGGCGAGCGTCATCGCCTCGGCGACCGCGGTGGCCTCGTCCAGCATCGACGCGTTCGCCGTGGTCAGGCCGGTCAGGTCGGCGACCATGGTCTGGAAGTTGAGCAGCGCCTCGAGGCGGCCCTGGGAGATCTCCGGCTGGTACGGCGTGTACGCGGTGTACCAGGCCGGGTTCTCCAGCACGTTGCGCAGGATCACGCCGGGCGTGTGCGTGCCGTGGTACCCCAGGCCGATCATCGAGGTGGCGACCGTGTTGCGCGCGGCGAGCGCGCGCAGCTCGGCCAGCGCCTCCGCCTCGGTGACCGCGGCCGGCAGGTCCAGCGTGCCGTGCCAGCGGATGACCTCGGGGATCGCGACGTCCATCAGCTCCTCGACGGAGCCGTACCCGATGGTCTCGACCATGCGGCGCTGCTCGGCCGCGTTCGGGCCGATGTGGCGCGAGGCGAAGAGATCGGGGTCGAAAGTGGCGGTCATGCGGCTCCTCGGGCGAAGAGGTCGACAGAATCAACCTCCCCCTCTGTCGCACGGTGGAACCGTGCTTCAGAGTCGCCTGCCCGTACGGTCCTTTTGCCTGAGAGGTTCCGGGGAGGATTTGCCCCTTCGGCGCCCGAGAAGTCGAGTCTCTCCCGTACGGATGATGCCGGCACCGCCAACGGTAGCAGTGATCATGTTTCAGGCCGATCTCGGCGGCCGTCCGGGCCCTTCGGCGCTTGCGGACGACTGCTCGACGACTACCCGTTGACGGCGGAACCGGCCGGATGTTTCCATTTTCTCGCGTTTAGCATTATCGCAGGTGAAACGGGTGCAAACAGGCGGAAAACCACACGCTCGGGGGCGCGTTTGAGCATCGGAGATGCACGTTCCGGGCTCGTGCTCAGCGTGCGGCAGGTCACGGCCGGCTTCGGCGGCGACCGGCCCGCGCTGTGCGAGGTCTCGTTCGACCTGCCCGCCGGTGCCGTGCTCGGCGTGGCCGGCGAGCCGGGCAGCGGCCGCAGCACGCTCACCCGCGTGCTCACCGGCGACCACGTCGCGCACACCGGCACGCTCACGCTGCGGCCGCGGGACGGCGGCCCCGAGATCGAGCTGCGGGCGGACACGCCCCGGCCCAGCCGGGCGGAACGGCTGGCGGCCGCGTCCCCCCGCGTGCTGGACACGGCCGACCCGGTGCTCACCCCCAGGCAGCGGCACGCGGACGTACTGGTCATCGACGACGCCCCGGCCGGATCGGCGGCCGCGCTGGCCCGGCTGCGTGACCGGTACGGGTTCGCGATCGTGGTCACCTGCACCGGCCCGGGCGCGCTGCGCGGCGTGGCGGACGAGGTCGCGGTGCTCTACGGCGGGCGGATCGTCGAACACGGCCGGGCCGAGGACGTGTGGGCCGGACCGCACCACCCGCACACGATCGACCTGTTCCGCGGCCGGGACTCCGCGGCCGCGCCCTCCGGCGGGCCGGGGTGCCCCTACCGCGCGCGGTGCGCGTACCGAATGAGGGTCTGTGACGACACGGATCCCGCGCTGGACCTGATCACCGTGGGAGACGGCGGGACCACGATGGCCGCCTGCCTGCAGTACGACCGGGACGTACCCGATCCGGCGCTGCTGACCGACCGTCGTACCGCGGGGTTAGGCTCACCGGCGTGACGACGTACAACCCCGCACGTGACCGCTACCAGACCATGACCTACCGGCGATCCGGCCGCAGTGGGCTGAAGCTGCCCGCGATCTCGCTCGGCCTCTGGCACAACTTCGGTGACACCCGGCCGCTGGAGACCCAGCGCGAGATCGTCCGGCGGGCGTTCGACCTCGGCGTCACCCACTTCGACCTGGCCAACAACTACGGCCCGCCGCCCGGCTCCGCCGAGTCCAACTTCGGCCGGCTGCTGGCCACCGACCTGAAGCCGTACCGGGACGAGATCGTCATCTCCTCCAAGGCCGGCTACCACATGTGGGACGGGCCGTACGGCGAGTGGGGCTCGCGCAAGCAGCTCGTCTCGTCGCTGGACCAGTCGCTGCGCCGGCTCGGCGTGGACTACGTCGACATCTTCTACCACCACCGCCCCGACCCGGAGACGCCGCTCGAGGAGACGATGGCCGCGCTGGACGCGATCGTCCGCTCCGGCAAGGCGCTCTACGTCGGCATCTCCAACTACACGGCCGAGCAGACCACCCGCGCCGCCGAGCTCCTCCGCACGCTCGGCACCCCGCTGCTGATCCACCAGCCGTCGTACTCGATGCTCAACCGCTGGATCGAGCGCGACGGCCTGCTCGACGCGCTGGAGACCGCCGGCGCCGGCTGCATCGCGTTCAGCCCGCTGCAGCAGGGCCTGCTCACCGACCGTTACCTCTCCGGCGTGCCGTCCGACTCCCGCGTCGCGACCAGCCACTTCCTGAACGAGAGCGACCTGTCCGAGGACACCATGGGCAAGGTCCGCGCGCTCAACGAGATCGCGTCCGGCCGCGGCCAGTCCCTCGCCCAGCTCGCGCTCGCCTGGGCGCTGCGCGACCCGCGGATGACCAGCCTGATCATCGGCGCGTCCAGCACCACCCAGCTGGAGACGAACATCGCCGCGCTCGGCAACCTCGCGTTCTCCGACGACGAGCTCGCCGAGATCGAGAAGTACGCGGTCGACCGTTGATGTTCGAGGTACCGATCGGCTCCGGCGACGCGGTCCTCCGTCCGCTGGAGCCATGGCAGGCCGGCGAGCTGCTGGCCAACATCGACCGGGGCCGCGAGTTCATCGGCCGGTTCATCGGCCTGGCCGACGCCATCACCACGCCGGAGACCGCGACGGCGTTCCTGACCGGGTACGCGGAGAAGGCCGCCGCCGACACCGGGCGCATCTGGGGCATCTGGTCCGCCGGCACGCTGGTCGGCGGCGTGCTCTTCCGGACGATGAGCGTGCCGAACGGTACGGCCGAGGCCGGTGCCTGGCTGGAGCCGTCCGCGGCCGGCCGGGGTCTGATCACCCGGGCGACCGCGCTGATCATCGACTGGGCGATCCGCGAGCGCGGCCTGCACCGCGTCGAATGGCAGGTGTCGGCCGGCAACACCGCCAGCATCGCGGTCGCCCGCCGCCTCGGCATGACCCGCGAGGGCGTGCTCCGCCAGGCGTACACGCTGCGCGGCACCCGGTACGACATCGAGATCTGGTCGGTGCTGGCATCGGAGTGGAGGACACCGGCCTGAGCGCCGGCGGGGCCCGGGAGCGGGAGCGGATCGCGCGCTCCCGGCCTCGCTGCTCTAGGACTTGCCCAGCACCCGGCGGACCGCGGCCAGGAGATCACGCTCGAACGCGGCCACCTGACCGTCGTGCAGGCCGGTACGGTAGTCCGGGTCGCCGTCGCGGGTCTCGTCACGCACACCGTTCAGACCGTCGGTGTGGCCGTCGGCGTACGCGGTCAGGGCTTCGTCCATGGGATCCTCCTGTGCAGACACGAGCGGTACCCTCGCACGCCGGAAAACCCCAGGTCACCGGCCGTTCGGCCAGCCCCGCTGTCGGCTATCTTCCTCCGGCACCACCCGCGATCGCGGCACTACGCTCCGCCGCCGGCCGGAGCACCTCCCGGCACCACTGCCGGAATGTGGTCGGCCCGGTCGTGCCCGGCGTCCGCGCCACGCCCGCGTCCAGGCCGTCGTTCTTGGCCAGTGCCATGTCCAGCAGACTCCGCGCCATCGGCTCGGTGTTCCCGGCCCGCATCATCGCCGCCACGAACGCGTCCCCCGGCACCTGCCGGTACCGGACCGGCCGCCCCAGCACCTCACCCGCGATCTCCGCGATCCGGTCGAACGTCAGATCCTCCGGGCCGAGCACCGGCACCTCGGCCCGCCCGGTCCACGTGCGGTCGCGCAGCAGCCGGACCGCGGCCGCGGCGACGTCCCGCGTGGCGACGTGCGGCATCGCCAGATCCGGCCGGTGCGGGCCGTAGAACACGCCGTCCGTGATGATCGGCCCGACGTGCCGCAGCAGATTGTCCATGAAGGACGACGTCACCAGCGCACGGTACGCCGCGGCGGTCCCGGCGATCAGGTCGTCCATCGCGTGCGTGGCGGTCACCCGCCCGGCCCGCGCCGCGACCGGCGTCCCGCGCCCGAGCGCGGACACCGCGACCACCCGCCGGCCGGCGAGCGCGTCCAGCACCGGCCGCGCGAACCCGGCGAAGGCCTGATCCACCCCCGCCGCGGCCGGATCCGGCGGCACCAGCCAGAACACGGTGTCCGCACCGTCCACGGCCGCGGCCATCACGTCCGGGTCACCGTGCGAGCCGGTCACCACCTCGGCCTGCGCGGCGACTCCCGGCGCCAGCCGCGCCGGATCACGCGCGACCACCCGGACCGGCACGTCCGCGTCGAGCAGCCCGCGCACCACGTGCGCACCGATCTGACCGGTGGGAGCGGTAACTACGATCATCGTTTCTCTTCCTCCGTGCGGTATCGACGTGTCACAGTCAAACCCCACACCCCGGCGGTACGGAAAGACCGTCTGCGTCCGGATTGATACCGTGCTGGTATGAGTGGGCTGGAGACCCGGCAGCTGAGATACTTCGTCGCCGTGGCCGAGGAACGGCACTTCGGCCGCGCCGCCACCCGGCTCGGCATGGCCCAGCCGCCGCTGTCCCGCGCGATCCGCGACCTGGAACGGCAGCTGGGCGTCCCGCTGCTGGTGCGCACCACCCGTCAGGTGACGCTCACCCCGGCCGGCGAGACGCTGCTGGCGGACGCGCGAGTCGCCCTGGACGCGATCTCGACCGCGGAACACCGCGCCCGGCGAGCCGTGCGGCCGGTACTGCGGCTCGCACTCAAGGCGGACTTCGACGGCGGTCTGCTGCCGGCGATCCTGGACGCCTACGCCGCGGGCGGCCCAGCTACCGCGGATCGCGGCGCGGGGGTGCCGTTCGAGCGGTCACCCGGCATCGTGGCCGGGCCGTCACCCGGGGCACCGCTGCCACCGGTGGAGCTGTTGCTCGGCGGGCCGGGAGACCAGGAGCGGGCGCTGCGTGACGGGCGAGCCGACGTGGCGTTGCTGCCCGGTGCGTTCGAGGCCCGTGGCCTGGACGCCGAACCGCTGCTGACCGGCCCGACCGTGGTCGCGCTGGCCGCGGCCGACCCGCTGGCGGCGCGCACGGTCATCCGGCTGCCCGACCTGGCCGGCCGCCGGCTTCCCTACGGCTCACCGGCCGAGCAGGGCCGGGTCGCGCCGCCGGCCGCACCCCGGCTGCGCGACCTCTCGCAGATCTTCAGCCTGGTCGAGGTGGGCAGCGCGGTCTGGTTCCTGCCCGAGTGGGTGGCGCGGCGCTTCCCCCGGCCGGGCATCGCATACCGGCCGGTACCGGATCTGGAACCGGTGTCGCTCTCCGTCGTCTGGCCGGCCTCGTCCCGCTCCCCGGCGGTCGCCGCCTTCGTCCGCGCCGCCCGTACCGTCGCCGACTCCCAGCCCGCCGCCGCGCTGCACTGAGCCCCGGACGCCCGGGCACCGCCGGGACGAGCGCCGCCTTCGCGATCGGCAAATACCAAATCTCGGCGCTCCGCGTCCCTTCTCGTCTTACCGCCTGCCAAGTATCGAAATTCCGGCCGCGCAGCGCCCGGAGCGATCCGCTGGCAGCCGTCGCGGAGCGCCCGGAGTGATCCGCCGGTGGGCCGCCGCGAAACGCCTGGAACGATCCGCCGGTAACGCCGCGAAGGGGCCCGGAACGATCCGCTGGTGCGGCTGCGGTCACCGGCGGGTCCGGCACACCGCCTACCGCATCCTAGGAGGCTGGCCTGTTTGCGGCCGGACTCCTCTGGCGGCGTCACCACCGGCCACCGGAACCGCCGGACCCAGCCGCACCGGCCGCCGGAACCGCCAGGCCCGACCGCATCGGCCACCGCCCGAACGACCAGGCCCGACCGCACCGGCCACCGCCGGACCCCGCCGCACCGGCCACGAACGCCGCGATCACCGGTCGACGCGACGATGCCGGCGAAGATCGGAGCCCAGCCCCAGAAGGCGTACGCCGGAGGGGTGATCACCGTGTCGTACCGGCGGGTCCGTTCGCCGTTGCCGAAGACCGCGCCGAGCGTGGGCGTGGCCACGAACGCGGTGGTCGCAGCGGCGAGCGTCAGTGAGCGGATGCGGTCGCCCGCCGGTACCTCCCATTGTGGACAGCTTAGTTTCTAAGCCATCGTATGCTCTTCCGCATGTCCGAGCATCCGTCCGCCGCGGGCGATCTGGCGTGGGCCGTGCACCACCTCGCCGTCGCCGCCGCCGAACTCGACGCGGCCGTCGCCCGCCGCATGGGCCTGACCGCGGGCGACTACCTCGCGCTCAAGCACCTCTCGATCTCCGGCGAACCGATGGGTCCGGTCGAACTCGGCCGGCTGCTGGGTGTCACGTCCGGTGCCGCGACCGGGCTGGTCGACCGGCTGGAGCAGCGCGGCTTCGCGAAACGGCGGCCGCACCTCACGGACCGGCGCCGGCAGACGGTCGCGATCACGCCGTACGCGCGGCAGCGGCTGGTTGACGAGCTGCGGCCACTGGCGGACGACATCGCCGACGCGGCGGCCGCGCTCACCGACCGGCAGCGCCGCACCGTGACCGACACGCTCGGCCGGCTCGCCGGCCTGCACCGCCGCCACGCCCGCTGACCTCATCCATCGCTAGGGTGCGGGCATGCCGCTGACGTTCCCCTCGCACGCCGCGTTACCGCTCCCGCTCAAATTGTGGCGGCCACGCTGGTTCGACGGGGTGGCGCTGGTGATCGGGTCGGCGTCGCCGGACCTGGCGTACGCGCTGGACGGCACCGTCCTGGAGTCGGTCCGCGGTATCGCGCTCTACCAGCTGGCGCACGGGCCGGCCGGCCTTCCGCTGTTCTGCCTGCCGGTCACGCTGGCGTGCGCGATCCTGGTGCGCCGGGCCGCGCCGGTCGTCGCCGCGCACCTGCCCGCGCGGCCGGTGTGGCTGGCGCCGCGCGACTACGGCGTGCTGGGCGCGAGCCGCCCGGCGTTCCTGGTGACCGTGCTGTCGGCGCTGCTCGGTGCCGCGTCCCACCAGGTCTGGGACGCGGTCACCGAGCACGCGCCGGTCGCCGATCTGGCCTCGACGGTCGGCGGCGCGATCGCCTCGCTGCTGCTGGCGGTCCACATCGGACGACGCCGGCTGCTGCGCGCCTGGCACGGCGATCCACCGGCCGTGGCGACGCGGCGGGGCCGGTTCTGGGGTGCCGCCGCGCTGGTGGCCGTGGCCGGCACGGTGCTGATCTCCCAGCTGCCGGGCGCCTTCCTGGTGCACACCACGGGCGCCCGCCTGATCGGCGTGTTCGCGCTCTCCCTGCTGACCGCGTCCGCGCTGCACACGGCGCCGTCCCCGGAGCGCGCCACACGCCACTGATCCGCCGCCGCGGCACCCGCCACCACGTTCCGTGACCCGCCGGCCTATCGCCGGTCCCGGCCGCCCCAGCGGTCGTCGTGCCGGGCGAGGTGCAGTGGGCGGCGTCGGCGCCAGCCGTGGCGTTCCAGGTCCGGGGTCTCCTCGAGGTGCGTGACCGGCCCCATGCACAGCCACGCGATCGGCCGGATCGTCGCCGGGATGCCGAGCAGATCGCGGACGAACTCCTCGCGGTAGAACGACACCCAGCCCACGCCGAGCCGTTCCGCGGTCGCGGCCAGCCACAGGTTCTGCACCGCGAGACAGGCGGAGTAGAGGCCGGCGTCCGCGATCGCGTGCCGCCCGAGCACGGCGGGACCGCCGCGGTCCGGGTCGTAGGTGACCACGATGGACAGCGTCGACTCCAGCACTCCGTCGATCTTGATGCGCGCGAACCGGGCCGCCGCGTCACCGTCCAGCGTGGCCGCGAAGATCTCTCGCTCCCGGCGTACGTGCGCGTGGAACTGCTCCCGCGCCGCGCGCCCGCGGACGATCACGAAATCCCACGGCTGGGACAGGCCCACGCTCGGTGCGGCGTGCGCGGCGTCGAGCACCCGGTCCAGCACGTCGTCCGGCACCGGCTCGCCGGTGAACTGGCCGCGCACGTCGCGGCGACGGTGGATGATCTCGTACAGGTCATGGTTCACGGCAGGCTCCCGCTGCGGTCCGGCCCCGGGCATGCCGGGGTCACCAGGCGCGAGGCCGGTCTTCGGACTCCCGGATCGTCACCTCACCGCCCGCCTTCCCAGCCGGTCAGGGCCAGTGGCCGCGCGTACGCGCATGGGCGGCGGCTCCCCGGTCACCGCGGCGGGCCCGTGCCGGATTCACACCGGCTTCCCGATTCTCCCGGCCGCCTCCGGCCGGGCACCTCGCAACAGTTCGTGCCACCCCGCACCCTACCCGTCCCGCTCGCGCGCCTCCGGGGCCGGATCCAGAACCCGGCGGTACGGACATCACAGCGGCCACGCCGGAAGTGGGAACATCAGCTCCGGACGTTCTTGATCTTGGGGGTGTGGCGGGCGGGTGGCGCTGGTGGACATTAGGGTCGGGGGGAGACGTCCTCATGCGCGAACCCGAGGAGACCGCTGTGTCTGTTCACCCCCGTGCCGGCCAGCCCGCGGAGCCGGGCGATCTGATCGATGTGGCGGAGTTGCTCGCCGCCTATCGTGATCGGCATCCGGATGTGAGCGTGCCCGCGCAGCAGGTGGCGTTCGGTACGTCCGGGCACCGTGGGTCGTCGCTGAAGTCCGCGTTCAACGAGGACCACATCGTGGCGATCAGCCAGGCGATCTGTGAGTACCGGGAGGAGCAGGGCGTCGACGGGCCGCTGTTCATCGGGCGGGACACGCACGCGCTGTCCGAGCCGGCCACGATAAGCGCGGTCGAGGTGTTCGCGGCGAACGGCGTCACCGTGCTGCTGGACAGCCGGGACGGGTTCACGCCGACGCCGGCGCTGTCGCACGCGATCCTGACCGCGAACCGGGGCAAGCGCAACGGGCTCGCGGACGGCGTGGTCGTCACGCCGTCGCACAACCCACCGGCCGACGGCGGCTTCAAGTACAACCCGCCGAACGGCGGCCCGGCCGACACGGACGCCACCAAGTGGATCCAGGACCGGGCGAACGCGCTGATCGCCGACGGCCTGACCGGCGTGCGGCGGATGCCGTACGCGCGCGCGGTCAACGCGGACACCACCGGCCGGTACGACTATCTCGCGTCCTACGTGGACGACCTGCCGTCCGTGCTCGACCTGGACGCGGTGCGCGACGCGGGCGTGCGGATCGGCGCGGACCCGCTCGGCGGCGCCAGCGTGGCGTACTGGGGCGAGATCGCGTCCCGGCACGGCCTGGACCTGACCGTGGTGAACCCGGAGACCGACCCGGCCTGGCCGTTCATGACGCTGGACTGGGACGGCAAGATCCGGATGGACTGTTCCTCGCCGTACGCGATGGCGTCGCTGATCGGCAAGCGTGACGCGTACCAGATCGCCACCGGCAACGACGCGGACGCGGACCGGCACGGCATCGTCACGCCGGACGGCGGCCTGATGAACCCGAACCACTACCTCGCGGTCGCGATCCAGTACCTGTACGGCTCCCGCTCCGGCTGGTCCGCCGACGCCGCGGTCGGCAAGACGCTCGTCTCCTCCTCGATGATCGACCGGGTGGCCGCGTCGCTCGGCCGCCGCCTGATCGAGGTGCCGGTCGGCTTCAAGTGGTTCGTGCCCGGCCTGCTCGACGGCTCCGTCGCGTTCGGCGGCGAGGAGAGCGCCGGCGCGTCGTTCCTGCGCCGCGACGGCTCGGTCTGGACCACCGACAAGGACGGCATCCTGCTCTGCCTGCTCGCCTCCGAGATCCAGGCGGTGACCGGGAAGTCGCCGTCCCAGCACTACGGCGAGCTGGTGGAGCGGTTCGGCACGCCGTCCTACGCGCGCATCGACGCGCCCGCCACCCGCGAGGAGAAGGCGGTGCTGGCGAAGCTGTCGCCGTCCCAGGTCACGGCGACGTCGCTGGCCGGTGAGCCGATCACGGCCACGCTCACGTCCGCGCCGGGCAACGGGGCCGCGCTCGGCGGGTTGAAAGTGACGACGGAGAACGGCTGGTTCGCGGCCCGGCCGTCCGGCACCGAGGACGTCTACAAGATCTACGCGGAGTCCTTCAAGGGCGACGACCACCTGGCGCAGATCCAGGAGGAGGCGCGGGACCTGGTGTCGGCGGCGCTGAAGGCCTGATCCCCGATCCCGGAGGCGGGATCTCGGCTCTCGGCGGCGGTCCGGTCACGCCGGACCGCCGAGCCGCCACCGGGCGCCGGAAAGGGGATGCGGCGCGGTTCCGTCTATCGGATGATCTTCGCTCGTGACGTATTCCGAAACGCCCGACGATCCGTGGACGGTGACCGTCAACCGGGCGAACGCGATCGCGTTCGCCCGCGGTATCGCCGTGATCGCCGCGGTCGGTGCCGCGGTCTTCTGGCTCATTCCCGCACCGGAGGACCCGGGCATCGCCGCCTGCGCGCGCCTCGAGGCGCACGCGGTCGCCGGTACCGTCCCGGACCTGGCCGAGCGCGCGCAGATCGGCAAGGACCTCGAACGGTCGGACGAGGAGGTGCTCCAGACCGCCGGCCTCTACGACCGCCTGCACCGCGACGGCGGCTCGATCCTCAGCGATGCCATCCCGCTGCCCCCGATGGACCTCGACGACATCAGCCCGCTCCAGACCGCCTGCGCCGCCGCGGGCATGCCCTGACCCGGACGGGCTCAGACGGGCCTGCGGGCTCAGACGGGCCTGCGGGCGAGGAGGAGGCGGCAGCGCGGGGTGCCGTCGCGGCGGTGGCCGAGCGCGGGGAGGTCGACGGCGTCGACGGTGAACCCGGCCGCGGTCAGCGCGGCCTGGATCGCGGGCTGCGTCATGATCCGGTAGTACATGACGAACGGCGGCCGCCACAGCGCGTTGCGCACCCGCATAGCCGCGTCGAAGCCGGTCGTCACCCAGTACGCCGGTGAGGTCACCGGTGGCGGCGTGCCGACCGGCACCGCGAACAGACCGCCCGGCCGCAGCGCACGGTGCACGCCGCCGAACAGCGCGGGACGCTCGGCCGGCTCGAAGTGGCCGAGCGCGCCGAACGTGACCGCGAGGTCGAACTCCGCGTCGAACGGCAGCTCGCGCGCGTCCGCCCGGACCAGCGTGGCGCCCGGGTGGGCCGCGCGGGCCCGGTCGAGCATCCCGGCACTGAAGTCCACGCCGGTGACCCGCTCGGTGCAGAGCGGCCCGAGCACGCCCAGACCGGCGCCGGTGCCGGTGCACACGTCCAGCCCGGTGCGGAACGGGCCGTGCGTGCGGAGCGCCGCCGCGGTCGCGTCGAGCAGCGGGTCCGGCGTACGGAACGGGGTGTGGTCGAACTTCGGCGCCAGCAGGTCGTAGCCGCGCTCGACCGAGGTCAGCGCCTGCCCGGCCAGCTCACGCAGCGACGGTCCGTGTGGCGAGAACACCGGCCGAGGGTACCCCGAAAGCGGTTGACGCACGGGCGACCATGGTGGGGTGAGGACGCCGCTGCAGGGTGGGCTGCTGGCGCCGGGCGCGCTGACCGGCGCGGTGGTGGAGATCGCCTGTGACGAGTCCGGGTTCTCCGGCACGAACCTGCTGCACCCCGGCATGCCGGTGATCGCGCACGCCGGCGTGGACCTGGCCGTGGACGAGGCGGTGACGCTGCTGTCCCGGTTCCGCCGCTCGCCGCACGAGCTGAAGTCCGGCGGCCTGCTGCGCGGGCCGGATGCGGCCGAGGCCCGCGAGTGGCTGCTGACCGCGTTGCGCGGACGGGCGCACGTGCACCTGGTGGACAAGGAGTTCTTCCTGGTCACCCGCGTGGTGGACCTGCTGCTGGGCGAGCCGTCCTACGCGGACGGCACCCGGCTGGCGCGGGCGCACCGGCGCGAGGCGGAGACGCTGCACCGGGCCGGTCGTGCGGCGGGGGCCGGCTGGCATGCGTTCCTGACCGCGTTCACGGATCTGGTGCGCGTCAAGCGGCGCGTGCCCGGTGCCGTCGACCGGTTCCTGCGCGCCCGCGACACGCTGATCCGCGCGGTGCCGGAACCGGCCGCCGCCGTGCTCGCCGCGATCGAGCCCGGCCGGACCCGCGACCTGCTGCGCCGGCTGGAGGACGACGACCCGGCGATCCCGCCGCCCCTGGAACCGCTGCTGCCCGCGCTGGCCGAGACCGTGCTGACCTGGGCCGCCGGCGGCCGGCAGGTGGTGGTGACGCACGACGAGCAGAGCGCGCTGACCGCCACCCGGCTGCGCCGCCTCCAGGCCGCGCTGACCGACGACTCAGGACGGTCTGCCCTGGCCGGGCTGACCATGGCCGACTCCCGCGCCGACCCACGCGTCCAGGTCGCCGACCTGCTGGCCGGCATCGCCCGCCGCGCGCACGCCGCCACCCCCGCTGCGGCCGCGCCGGAATAGCCGGTACGGCCCCGGAGTCGCCGCTCAGCGGAGCTGGTCGCGACGGCGGGTCAGGTAGGCGGTCTCGGCCGTGTTGCCGGCCAGCGCGATCGCCCGGTCGTAGGCCGCGCGTGCGTCGGCACCGCGGCCGAGCCGGCGGAGCAGGTCGGCGCGGGCGGCGTGGAACGCGTGGTAGCCGGCCAGTGCGTCCCCGAGACGGTCGACCGCGGTCAGTGCCACGTGCGGGCCGTCCAGCTCGGCGACCGCGACCGCGCGGTTGAGCGCCACGATCGGCGACGGGTCCAGGCGGGCCAGCTGGTCGTAGAGCGCGACGATCTGCGGCCAGGCGGTGTCCCGGACGTCCGGCGCGGCCGTGTGCACCGCGTTGATCGCCGCCAGGAGCTGGTAGCGGCCGGGCGGCTCACCGGTGGCCAGGCGCTCGACCACCAGCCGGTGCCCCTCCTCGATCAGCTCCGGGTCCCAGGCGCCGCGGTCCTGCTCGCCGAGCGCGATCAGCTCGCCGCCCGCCGAGACGCGGGCGGTGCGGCGTGCCTCGGTGAGCAGCATCAGCGCGAGCAGGCCGGTCACCTCGCCGTTGCCCGGCAGCAGCGTGCGGAGCAGCCGGGTGAGCCGGATCGCCTCCGCGGTGAGCTCCTGCCGGACCGGCGGCGACTCCGGCCCGGTCGCCAGGTAGCCCTCGTTGAAGACCAGGAACAGCACCGCGAGGACGCCGGAGACGCGCGCCGGCAGGTCGGCCGCCGTCGGCACCCGGTACGGGATGCGCGCCGCCTTGATCTTGGCTTTGGCCCGGGTGATCCGCTGCCCCATCGCGCTCTCCCGCACCAGGAACGCGCGGGCGATCTCCGCCACGGTCAGCCCGCCGACCAGGCGCAGCGTCAGCGCGACCCGGACCTCCGGCCCGAGCGCCGGATGGCAGCACGTGAAGATCAGCCGGAGCCGGTCGTCGTCGATCACCCCGGCCGGCGCGGCCGGCTCGTCGTCGTGCAGCATCCACGCCTCCCGCTGCTTGGCGTCCCGCCGGCTCTCCCGCCGTACCCGGTCGATCGCCTTCCGGGTGGCGGTGGTGGTCAGCCAGGCGCCGGGCTTCGGCGGCACGCCGTCCACCGGCCACCGCTCGACCGCGGCCGCGAAGGCCTCCGCCGCCGCCTCCTCCGCCACGTCGAGGTCGCCGAACCGCCGGGCCAGCGCGGCCACCACGATCGCCCACTCCTGCCGGTGCGCCCGGGTCACCGCCTCGGCGGCGCTCACCGGAACGGCCGCACCTCGACCCGGCGGTGGCAGGCCCTCGACCCGGCCGCGGCGATCCGGAGCGCGGCGTCCAGATCCGGCGCCTGGAAGATCCAGAAGCCGGCGATGAACTCCTTCGTCTCCACGTACGGCCCGTCGGTGAACACCGGGGCGGCGCCCCGGTTGTCGATCACGGTGGCGGTCTCCGGCGCCGCGAGGCCACCGGCGAACACCCAGTTGCCGTCGGCCCGCATCCGCTCGTTGAACGCGGTGATCGTCGCCATCTCGCCGTCGGTCCCGGAACCGGTCCGGTCGTCGATCACGGAAACCAGGTACTGCATCTCGGCTCATCTCCCGTACGTCCGGCGCCCTCCTGGCAGCCTCTCACCCGTTCTACGAACGCCGCCGCCCCGATCCGACAACTCGCGTCAGTTGCCCTTGCTGCACAGCCCCTGGGGCACGCTGCCGCCCTGGATGCACGGCGGGTAACCGAGGGCCTGGATCTCGTCGGCCTGGTCCGCGTCGACCAGGAAGCCGGCGAACGAGCGGGTCAGGTCGGCGGTCTTGGCGAGCGGGCCGTAGCTGTAGAGGTACTCCACGGTCCAGACCGGATAGCCCTCGTCGATGTCGTCGAGCGTGGCGCCGAGACCGTCGACGGTGATCTGCTTGACGGCGGCTCCGGCGTCGGCCGCGTTCGGCATGTCGACGTAGCCGATGGCGCCCTCGTACCGGGCGACCGCGTCGAGGACCGCGCCGGTGCTGCCCACCTCACAGACGATCGCGGCGTCGACGGCCGTCTCGGTGTTCGCGGCCGCGCAGCTGTTGACGGTGATCGGCGCCGGGTTGCCGCCGCCGAGCAGCAGCTTCTGGATCACGGAGCGGCTGCCGGACCGGGTGTCCCGGCCGACCACGCGCACGGCGACGTCGGGCCCGGGCGTACCGTCCGCGAGGGTGACCTGGTTCCAGTTCGCGACGTCGCCGCGGAAGACCCGCGCCAGCTCGGCCCGCGGCAGGTCCGTGACCGGCAGCGCCGGGTGCACCACGAAGCTGAACGGCACGACGGCCAGCGTGCCGGCGATCTCCACGTTCGGGAATCCGCCGCCGCCGTCGAACCGGCCGTCCGCGAGCGTGAGCCGGCGCGGGCCGTCCTCGGCGGACGCGTCGTTGAGCTCGTTGAGGCCCTCGATGCTGCCGGACGCGTCGACGGTGATCCGCGAGGCGCGGCACTTCGCCATGTACTGCTCGGCCAGGCTCTGCACCGCGTCCGCGAACGCGCTCGACCCGGTGACGGTGAGCTCGCCCGCGGCGCAGTCGTCCCGCGGGTCCGGCGGCAGGCCGACCAGCAGCACCGCGACCAGCGCACCGGCCAGCAGCGTGGTGAGCCCGCCGCCGATCAGCGTGCTGCGGCGCAGCCGGCGGCCGTCGCTGTCGAGGAAGATCCGGCCGTTGCGGAGGATGCCGTTGGTCTGCACCGCGGGCTTGCCGGTGCCGCTGGTGTGCTCCAGCAGCGCCACCAGCTTGAACTCGCTGCCCGGGTTGAGGTGCACCGGCGGCAGCACGATCCGGTTGTCGTGCACCTCGAAACCCTCGCCGGTGAGCAGGTCCTGGAGATCCGGCGGTCGCGCCTCGGTGACGTCCACGGTGACCAGCCGCCGGTCGGTGCCCGGGAACGTGAGGCCGAGCCGGTGCACGTAGTCCTGTTCGGTGATCGAGCTGCGGCCGACGTTCTTGATCCGGGCGACGACCATGCCCGGGTCCGGGATCTCGGTGTGGTCCGGGCCGATCAGCCGCACCACGTTACCGGCGTCCGGCGGGTCGAAGCCGAGCCGGGAATTGAACCGGACGCGAAACGACAGCATTTTCTCCCGGCGGGTGCGCAGATAATTCAGCGCGGTGCCACCGCCGATCACCACAAGCGCCACGAGCAGCCCGTACGGCCCGTCGAGCAGCCAATCCAATGCGAGACTCGGCACGGCGTACCCCGTTCGTCAACCTGCCGTTCACGAATTGTCGACCCGCCGTTGTGCATAGTCCGGAATCGACACGTCACAACGTATCGAATGGCGGCAAGAAAACCACTAAAGGCGTTCCAGGTGCCGGTCCACGACGGCCAGTGCGTCCGCGTGCGACAGCGCGCCGGTCAGCACCGCGGGCCGCAGCCCGTCCAGCAGCGCCGCCAGCCGGCGGGACTCCGCGGCCGCGTCCGGCACGCCGGTCCGGTCGAGCGCCGTGCGCAGCGCACCGGCGAACCCGGCGAACGCCGGCGCGAGCGCGGACGCGATCTCCGGCCGGATCGCGGCGCGGGACACGAACGCCACCGCGATGCAGGCCTCCCGCCGGCTGGTCGCGTCATAGGGCAGGTACTCGGCCGCGATCGCGCGCGGGCCGCCGTCCGGGTGCCGCGCGACCCGGGCCGCGAAGCCGTCGTGCGTGCCGAGGCTCAGCCAGTGCCGCAGCGCGTACAGCAGCATCTCGTCCTTGGTCGCGAAGTAGTGCTGCACCTGGCCCATCGACACGCCGGCCGCGGCCGCGACCTCGCGCAGCGACACCGCCTCCAGCCCGTGGTCCGCGGTGATCCGCAGCAGTGACTCGACGATGTGGCGGCGGCGGGCGTCATGGTCGACCTTCCGTGGCATGACCCGACCGTATTACAATGCGATCGCATTGCAAAAACGGGGAGGCATCGTGGAGTACGCACGCAACGGCGACGTCCGGATCGCCTACGAGACGTTCGGCGACCCCGGCGGCGTACCGCTGCTGCTGATCATGGGTCTGGACTTCCAGATGGTGCTCTGGCCGGACGAGTTCTGCCGCATGCTCGCCGGCCGCGGCTTCCACGTGGCCCGGTTCGACAACCGCGACAGCGGACTGTCCACGCACTTCACCTCGCCGGCGCCGGAGAACCCGTTCCGGACGCTGTTCCGCGGCAGCGCCGCACCGGTCTACACCGGACTGGACATGGTCGCGGACGGCCTCGCCGTGATGGACGCGCTCGGCTGGCCGTCCGCGCACGTCTGCGGCGCGTCGCTGGGCAGCGGTCTCGCGCTGGCCACCGCGGTCCTGCACCCCGGCCGGGTCCGCGGCGTCACCGCGGTGCTGGGCGGGCCGCTCGGGCGCCGCCGGGATCTGCTGCGGTACGTGAACTTCGGCCTCTTCCCGCGCGCCGCCCGGATCCGGCACCCGGCCACCGACGCCGGTGCGATCGACACGCTCGTCGACCTGCTCCGGCTGATCTCCTCACCGCATGCGCCGTTCGACGAGCAGTGGGCCCGCTCGGTCGCCACGATCAGCCACCACCGCTCACCGCGCGACCCGGGCAGCACCCAGCGCCAGACCGCGGCCGGCCTGCGCCTCGGCCCGGTCGCCCGCCGCTTCCACGAGATCACCGTCCCCACGCTGTGCGTCAACGGCGCGGACGACCCACTGATCCGCCCGTCCGCCGGCGCCGCTCTGGCCCGCCGCATCCCCGGCGCCCGCAGCATCGTTCACCCCCGGATGGGCCACACCCTCCCGCCCCACGTCTGGCCCCTCCTCACCGCCGAACTGGCCAGCCAGGCCGGCCTGCCCTGAGGCGTGGATACTGACCGCGTGGAAGCGGACCTGGAGTGGTGGGCCACCAGTTCCTTCATGGTCGGCCCGGTCCCGGTGGTGGTCCACGAGGACGCCACCGCGGGCCGCGTGCGCGATCTCGCGGCCCTGGAGGAACTGCGCTTCATGCACGACGTCGATGCGTTGTTCACGCTGCGGTTCCGCGACGGCAGCGCCGTCGAGGTCATCGTCGGCCGCCCCGGCGACGACGGCGAGTTCACGCTGACCGGCGCGGAGGCGGAGGCCGGCCTGGCCGAGTTCAGCGAGACCGACGACGTCGCCCGCACCGCCGCCTGGCTCACCGAGCAGCGTTTCGTCACCGCCCGGTCCGCGCGGAGCGGAGCCACCGGCAGCCGGCTGTTCGTCCGTGACGACGGCTGGGAGGTCCGCTACACCTGCGTGCTCGGCGCGTGGACCTGGGAGTTGAAGCCGCCGGGAGGCGCCTGGGTGAGCTTCCCGGAGGTGCGGGCCGAGACCGGCGAACCGTGCTGGCACCGGGAGATCCCGCACCTGATCGCCACGCCGTAGCGGGACGGTCAGCGCGGGCGCGGCGACAGTGAGCGCGTCCAGCGGGCGAGGATCCGGGTGCCGGCCGTGGTGACGTCGCGCATCGCGGCCGGGTCGACGACGGTGCCGGGCGGCAGGTGGGGCGCGGCGGCGTCGAGGGCGGGGCGGTCGAACTCGACGTGGAACTGGAAGCCGTACGAACGACCGGACCGGAACGCCTGATGGGGGTACGCGCCGGAGCCGGCGAGCAGCGTCGCGCCGGGTGGGAGCGTGAACGTGTCCCGGTGCCAGTGGACGACCGGCAGCACCGGGCCGGACGGGCCGAGGACCGGGTCGGCGCGGCCGGCGGGGGTGAGCGTGACCGTGCCGGTGCCGGCCTCCACCGCGGGACCACGGTGGACGTCCGCGCCGAGCGCGGCGGCGAGCAGCTGGGCGCCGAGGCAGACGCCGAGCACCGGTACGTCCCGGCGCGCGCATTCGGCGATCAGCGCGCGTTCGCGTACCAGGTGGGGATGCTCTTGATCGTCGAGCGCGCCCATCGGGCCGCCCAGCACGACCAGCGCGTCGAGGTCGGCCGCGGCCGGCAGTGGCTCACCGAGGTCGAGGCGCACCGTCCGGGTCGCCGCCCCGGCCGCGGACAGGGCCCGTGCGATCAGCGCGGGCCCCTCGAACGCCACGTGTTGCAGCACGCCTACCCGCATCGGAAAACTCCTTCGCTGATGCCGACGTGGCCAGCATGCCAGACCTGCTTAGGACTGCCAACTATTCCGTGAGGAACGTCGCGTCGGCCAGCGCGGTGGTGCCGGCGACGGCTTGCATGTAGAGCAGGTTGTTCGCATGCCGGATGTAGCGGCCGGGCACGTTGAACGACTCGAACGAGACACCGGCCGGGTCGGCGAGGCCGGCGCGCTGGTGGAAGCTGGCGTCGCCGTTGAAGAGCGCGGTGCCGTCGGCCTTCTCCACGTACAGCTCGTAGTTGCGGTGCCGCAGGTAATAGCCGGGGAAGTTGGTCGACTCCAGGCTGACCGTGCCGTTGCCGGCCAGTCCGGTGACGACGCGGAACTGCGAGTCGGCCAGGTTCGTCACGTTCGCCTCGAGGCGGGCCCGGTACTCCCAGTGCCGGATGTACTGGTTCGGGTAGTTGTACGCGCGCAACCGCACCGGGTGCCTGCCGTCCGGGATCGGGATGCCGAAGTTCGGCGTACCGTCGGCGTTCCAGTAGATCTTCTGGGCCCGGGTCCGCCGGTTCGGGTCGTTGAGCGGGTCACCGGTGATGTTCTTGTAGCTGCGGTCGTGGTAGACCATGATGTCGCTCTGCCCGTCCTCGGACACCGTGAACGAGTTGTGCCCCGGGCCGTACTGGCTGGTGTTGGCGTTGCTGGTGAAGACCGGCGTCTGGGTCTTGGTCCAGCTGGCCGGGCTGAGCAGGTTCGCCGAGGCGGACGCGGTGAGCAGGCCGAGGCAGTAGTTGCTGTCCGTGGCGCTGGCCGAGTAGGTCAGGAAGATCCTCCCGTTGCGCTGGATGACCGCCGGACCCTCGTTGACCTGGTAGCCGATCTTCTCCCAGGCGAGCGTGGGTGCGGAGATGCTGACCGCGGCGGAGGACAACGTCCACGGGTTCGACATGGTGGCGATGTAGAGGCTGGTGTTGCTGGCCGGCAGGCTGTTGTCGTGCTGCGCCCAGAGCAGGTAGCGGGTGCCGTTGTGGACGAACGTGGTGGCGTCCAGCGAGAAGCTCTGCCAGCCGGTCTGGATCTGCCCCTTCTCCACCCAGGTCGCGGTGAGCGGGTTCGCGCCGGTGCCCTCCAGCACGTACGGCCGGATCGCCCAGACGTCGTCGCCGCCGGCCGCGAAGTAGACGTACCACTTGCCGTTGATGAAGTGGATCTCCGGCGCCCAGATGTGCGCGCTCATCGGGCCGCTGGCGTGCCGGGTCCAGATGGTCGTCTCCGCCGCGGTGGACAGGCCCTGCAGCGTGGTGGCGCGACGCAGGACGATCCGGTCGTACGCGGGGACGGTCGCGGTGAAGTAGTAGTAGCCGTCGGTGTGCTTCCAGACGTGCGGGTCGGCGCGCTGGGCCGCGATCGGGTTGGTGTAGGACACGGCGGGCGCGGCACCGGCCGGCGACGTCGGCCCGAGCACCGCGAGACCCGCGGCCACCAGGACGGCGACGGCCACGAGGGCGATACGTCTCATGAGGGTCCTTCCGAACGGGAGCGAATGACATCGATGAGTGTTAGCGCTCACATGCCGCCCGTCAAGGGCTGGAAAACCGGGCGCGAGCCGCATCTCCCATGGTGGAGAATCGGCCCGTGACGTCGCGACTGGTGCTCAGCGAGCCGGTGCCGGAGGATCTGGCGGAGGTGTTCGCGCTCTACAGTGATCCGCTGGTCTGGGCGCCGGACCCGCTGAGCCGGCACGACACGCCGGAGCAGACCGCGCGTGCGATCGGCAACTGGCGGGCCGGGTGGGCGCGGGACGGGCACGGCATGTGGGTGGCACGCCTGCCGGACGGCACGTTCACCGGCATCGGTGGCGCGTTCATCCGGTACGGCGTAGCGTGGAACGTGGGGTTCCGGCTGCTCCCCCGCTTCTGGGGGCGTGGCTACGCGCAGGAGATCAGCGCGGCCGCGCGCGAGGCCGCGGCGGCACACCGGCCGGAACTCCCGGTGACCGCCTATCTGCTCGAGGGCAACGACCGATCACAGCGTACGGTCGAACGCACCGGCCTGAAGCGGGTGTGGCGCGGCCCGGACGCCGGCAACCCCGACCCGGGCGCGATCCGGCTGCTCTACGCCGACCGGCCGCTGGACGCGGACGTCGTCCGGTCGCTCACCGGCTTCTGAGCGGCCGCCGGCGCGGTACGGTACTCGCGTGGAACCCGTCACCGCGGCCGCCCTGGCCGCCACCGTCGTCCCGCTCGCCACCGGTGCGGCCGGTGAGCCCGGCACGGCCGCGTGGGCCGCGCTGGCCGAGTTCGCCGCCCGGCACGACGTCGGCGGCGCCGAGTTGGACGCGGTCGACGACGCGCCCGGCGACCCGGCCCGGGTGGCCGCGTTCGCCGACGTGCTGGCCGCGCTCTCGGCCCGCGACCCGGAGGCGGCCGCCTGGCTGCACCGCTGGCTGTCCGACGCGGACCGGATCGTCGACGTGCCGCACCTCCCGCAGACCGTCGCCGACCCGGTGAGCGGTAGCCTCACCCGGCCGCAGGCCTGACCACCGCCTCGATCAGCGCGACCGCGCGCCGCTCCGGCGTGGAGCCGTCGTCCATCTCGTCGCGCAGCGCGCGGGCCCGGGCCGCGAATGCCGGGTCGGTCAGCACCCGGCGCACGCCCGAGTGAACCCGGTCCGCGGCCGGCCGCTGTGTGCGCAGGTCGACGCCCACACCGGACCAGGCCACCCGGGCGGTCGTCTCCGGCTTGTCCTCGGTGCGGCCGGCGACCACCATCGGCAGCCCGTGCGCGAGCGCGAGCTGGATCGTGCCGTAGCCGCCGTTCGTGACGACCACGGACGCGTACGGGAACAGCTCGGCGAACGGGACGAACGCGGCCGCGCGCGCGTTCGCCGGCAGCGGGCCGAGCACGGCCGGGTCCGCACCGCCGGTCACCGCGACCACCAGCAGGTCGTCGGCCGGGGCCAGGCCGGTCAGCGCGGGCCGCAGCAGCTCGGCCGGGTCGGTCGCGATCGTGCCCTGGGAGACCACCACCACCGGCCGGTCACCGGCCGTGACGTCCGGCCACCACGGCACCGGCGTGAACGCGGCCCCGGCCCGGGTCACCTGCCGCTCGAACTCACGCCCGGTGGTGAACCGCACCTCGTGCCCGGCGTCCCGCAGCGCCCGGACCAGCGGCAGCGCGGGCGTGACGTGACCGGTCGCGGGCGTCGCCGCGAAGAGGAACCGTGCCATGGCGGATGATCTCCCATACGGAGGTGCGGTCGATGTCCGCACCGTTGCACCGCATCGGGATCTACATCCGGCTGACGTCCGTCACGGTCAGGACGGCGACGCCGGCCTCGTCGGAGGCGGCCAGGTCGACGACCGCGGTGATGGCCCAGTCGTGGTCCTCGGCCGGGTCGTCGAGGACCTGGCGGACCGTCCATTCGGTACGGTCCTGGGTGATCTGGAGCAGCGCGGGACCGCGCGCGTCCGGGCCGATGCCGATGTCCTCGTGTTCCTCGTAGTACGGTGCCAGCGCGTCGGCCCAGGCGGCGGCGTCCCAGCCGGACTCGGCGTCGAGTTCGCCGAGCGCGGCCCACTGGTGCAGCGCGGCCAGCTCGACGCGGCGGAACATGGCGTTGCGGACCAGGACCTTGAACGCGCGCAGGTTGCGGGTGACGGCCGGCGGCTTGTCGTCCAGCGGGACCGCGGTGAGTGGTTCGGCGCCCGGGTTGCGCAGCCGCTCCCACTCGTCGAGCAGCGACGAGTCGACCTGGCGGACCAGTTCGCCGAGCCATTCGATCAGGTCGACGAGTTCGTCGGTCTTCGCGTCCTCCGGGACGGTCTGGCGCAGCGCACGGTAGGCGTCCGCGAGGTAGCGCAGCACCAGGCCCTCGGAGCGGGACAGGCTGTAGAACGAGACGAACTCGCCGAACGTCATCGCGCGCTCGTACAGGTCGCGGACCACGGACTTCGGCGCGAGCTCGTAGTCGGCGACGTACGGGTGGCCCTGCCGGTACGTCTCGTACGCGGCCTCCAGCAGCTCGGCCAGCGGGCGCGGGTGGGTGACCTGTTCGAGCAGTTCCATCCGCTGGTCGTACTCGATGCCCTCGGCCTTCATCGCGTTGACGGCCTCGCCGCGCGCCTTGAACTGCTGCGCGGACAGGATCTGCCGCGGGTTCTCCAGCGTGGACTCGATCACCGACACGACGTCCAGCGGGTAGGACGGCGCCTCCCGGTCGAGCAGTTCCAGCGACGCGACCGCGAACGGCGACAGCGGCTGGTTGAGCGCGAAGTCGAGCTGCAGGTCCATGGTGAGCCGGACCGTGCGCCCCTCCTCGTCCGGCGACGGCAGGCGCTCGATCACGCCACCGGCCAGCAGCGCGCGGTAGATGAGAATCCCGCGGTGCACCAGCCGGCGCTGCGACGCGCGGTCCTCGTCGTTCTCGGTGAGCAGCCGGCGCATGTGCGTGAACAGGTCGCCGCGCCGGGCCAGGACGTTCAGCAGCATCGCGTGCGACACCTGGAACGACGACGTGAGCGGTTCCGGCTCCGCCTCGACCAGCCGGTCGAACGTGGGCTTGCCCCAGCCGATCGTGCCCTCCGGCGGCTTCTTCTTGACCACCTTGCGGCGCTTCTTCGGGTCGTCGCCGGCCTTCGCCAGCGCGCGCTCGTTGTCGATGACGTGCTCCGGCGCCTGCACCACGACCCGGCCGATGGTGTCGAACCCGGCACGCCCGGCCCGGCCGGCGATCTGGTGGAACTCGCGGGCGCGCAGCAGCCGGGTGCGCACGCCGTCGTACTTGGACAGGCCGGTGAACAGCACGGTGCGGATCGGCACGTTGATGCCGACGCCGAGCGTGTCGGTCCCGCAGATGATCTTCAGCAGGCCGGCCTGGGCGAGCGTCTCCACCAGCCGGCGGTACTTCGGCAGCATTCCCGCGTGGTGCACGCCGATGCCGTGCCGGACCAGCCGGGACAGCGTTCGCCCGAACCCGGCCGCGAACCGGAAGTTGCCGATCATCTCGGCGATGGCGTCCTTCTCCGCCCGGGTGGAGACGTTCACCGACATCAGCGACTGCGCGCGCTCCAGCGCCGCGGCCTGGGTGAAGTGCACGACGTACACCGGGGCCTGATGGGTGGTCAGCAACTCCTCGATGGTCTCGTGCATCGGCGTGGTGACGTAGCTGAACAGCAGCGGCACCGGCCGTTCCACCGAGCGCACCACGGACGTCGGCCGCCCGGTCCGCCGGGTCAGGTCCTTCTCGAACCGGGAGACGTCACCGAGCGTCGCGGACATCAGGATGAACTGCGCCTGGGTCAGCTCCAGCAGCGGCACCTGCCACGCCCAGCCGCGGTCCGGCTCCGCGTAGAAGTGGAACTCGTCCATCACCACCTGGCCGACGTCCGCGTCCGCGCCCTCGCGCAGCGCGATGTTCGCCAGGATCTCGGCCGTACAGCAGATGATCGGCGCGTCCTCGTTGACCGAGGCGTCGCCGGTCAGCATGCCCACGTTCTCCGCACCGAAGATCTCGATCAGCGCGAAGAACTTCTCCGAGACCAGTGCCTTGATCGGCGCGGTGTAGAACGTGGTCCCGTTGCGCGCCAGCGCCGCGAAGTGCGCGGCCGTCGCGACCAGGCTCTTCCCCGACCCGGTCGGCGTGTTGAGGATGACGTTCGCCCCGGAGACGATCTCGATCAGCGCCTCCTCCTGGTGCGGATAGAGGCTCAGACCCCGTTCCTGCGCCCAGAGACTGAAGATCTCGTAGAGCGTGTCGGGGTCCGCGGTGCCGGGCAGCCGGTCGGTCAGCGTGGTCATGGTGTCACCGATCATGCCTGGTGCGGTCACGCTCGCGCCAACCGGGCTGCACACCCCATCAGGTACGGACGCACAGCCACGATCACGCTCCGCTCACTGTTGAACACGGTTTCTGCCGTGAATGCGACCGAGCGAGGGGGCCGAGGCCATGGTGATGACGGAGAGTCCACCCCGGGAACGGCTCACGGCCGGACTGCGGCACACGCCCGGCCGGCTCGCGCTGTGGATGACCGCGCTGATCATGCTCGCGCTGCTGGCCGGCCTGGCCGCGGCTCCCGAAGTCCCGCCCGCGCCCGCGACCCGGCGACGAGGGCCGGCGCCGGACCGGCACGTTGCCGCGGCCAGGACCGCGCCCGCGACCCGGCGAGGAGAGCACGCACCGGGCCGATGCGTTCCCGGGGCCCGTCCCGCGACCGTGGTCCGCCGGCGAGCGGGTGCCGGCGGCAGGCGGCGGCCGGCCCCGGGAGACCCGCCCGGAGAACCCTGCCGGGCGTGGCGGTGAGACGAGCGCGCCCGGCGTGGACGGGGCCGCCCGGCAACCCGTCAGGAGCGGCAAGGACGTGGGCGCCGTACCCCCGTGGGCTTTGCCGGACCTGGGGAAAGGTGACGGGTGGGCGTGGCGGTCGGCGCGCGAGACTCGGGGGATCCGTGCCGCGTGCGGCGCCGCCGCGGAGGCGGCCGGCGGCTGGTGCGGTGTGTGCGGGCGGCGGGTCAGCGTCGCACGCGGGCGGGCCGAGCTGATGCTGGACGGCGTCGCGGCGGTGACCGATCGGGCGCGGCGGCGGCACAACGAGGACGCGGTCGCGGTCGGACGTGCCGGTGACGCGGTGGTGGCGGTGGTTCTGTGACGGGATCTCCACCGCCCGGCGCGCGGACGTGGCCGCGGTAGGCGCGGCCGAGGCGGGCGTGTCCGCACTGCTGGAGGCGCTGGTGCGCGGCGCCGACGGGCCCACGGCGACCCGGCACGCGGCGTCGGCCGCGGCCCGCGCGGCCGCGGACACCGGGCGGGACGAGGACGGGGACGCGCCGCCGGGCTGTACCTACGTGTCCGTGGTGGTGGCGGCGGACGGGGTGGCCGTGGGCTGGGTGGGTGACAGCCGCGCCTACTGGGTGGGCGTGGACGGCGACGTGCAGCAGCTGACCGTGGACGACTCGATCGCGGCGATCCGGGAGGCCGGGCGGGCGGTCCCGGCCGGGCTGACGGACGTGGACCCGGGCTCGCGGGCACTGGTGCGCTGGCTCGGCGCGGACGCGGGCGAGGCGGCGCCGCAGGTCCGGCACTCCCGGGCGGTACGGGCCGGGCACGTGGTCGCGTGCACGGACGGCCTGTCCCGCTATCTGCCGTCCCCGTCGGCGCTGGCCGCGGCGCTGGTCCCGGGCGCGGATCCGGCAACGCTGGCCCGCGGGCTGACCGCGCTGGCGGTACGTGCGGGCGGCGACGACAACGTCGCGGTGGCGGTCCTGCCGGTCGGCGGCACGCCGGGCGCGGCCGTGCCGGAGACGGAAATCCCGTCAGCGGCAAGCCACGGCGAGAGGTGAGATGCGTGATGGTGCAGGAGAGCGGGCGGGTGCGGTTCGAGGCGGAGGTGGATCAGAACGAGTTCCTGCCGGCCGGCGGGCGGACCGTGGACGCGATCCTCACCGTGACCGCGACCGGTGGGGCGGCACCGGTCGGTGGGCGGATCGCGCAGATCATCATCGTGGACGTGTCCGGGTCGATGGCCGCGCCGGCCACGAAGATGACCGAGGCGAAGAAGGCGACCGTCACCGCGGTCGACACGCTTCCGGACGGTACGCCGTTCGCGGTGATCGCCGGGAACGGCGCCGCGACCATGGTGTACCCGCGGGAGCCGGGCACGGTCGTCGCGGGCGCGCGCACCCGCGCCGAGGCCCGGGCGGCGGAGAACCTGCTGTGGGCCAACGGCGGCACCGCGATCGGCCGCTGGCTGGAGCTGGTGGCGCACTACACCGGACAGGCCGAGCTGGCCGTGGCGATCCAGGAGGGGCTGCGGGCCCGAGACGCGGGCGACGAGGAGACCGCGACCGCGAAGCTGGGCCGCGCGGTGCAGCTGGCCGCGGAGACCGGGCACACGGACACCGCGAGGCTGCTGGCCCGGGTGGTCGACGTGGAGGACGCGCGGACCGGCACGGTACGGCTGAAGCGGCGGGAAACCGGCGAGAACGTCGAGATCATCAACGTCCGGTCCACGAAGACGGTCCGGGTGCGGCGAGAGGGCCGAGGACGGCCATGACGACGGCGACCTGCCCGAAAGGCCACGACTCCGGGACGCACGACTACTGCGACACGTGCGGTGCGCCGATGCACGGCGTGGCGCGGGATTCGCCGGCGGTGGGAGTTCGGGAGGATCCGGTGGTGCCGGTGGTCCCCCGGCCAGTCCGGACCCGGAGGTGACTCGGCGGGTGCCGGCCGGGTGCCGCGGTGCGGTACGCCGCAGGGTGGGCGGTTCTGCGAGGTGGACGGGTATGACTTCGTCCTGGCGCCGCCGGTGTCGCCGGGCTCGCCGGCACCCGGCGTGGCCGGCGGCCATGGCGCGGCCGGCGGCCGCGACGCCCAGCCAGGCCCCGGCGCCCAGCCGAACGCGGCCGCGCAGCCGAACGCAGCCGCACAACCGGGCCCCGGCATGCGAGCGCGCTCCAGGACCGCTGAAGCAGCCGCTGCAGGCACCGAGGCGGGCGCCGGGTCAGAGGCAGAGGCCGGGCGGCTGGAAATCGTGGTGGGTGCGGACCGGGCCTACTTCGACGGTGTCGTCGCGCAGGGCGGGGCGGACGCGGGTGGCATGGTATTCCCGCGCTTCGCCGCGGAGCGCCGTTTTCCGCTGACCGGCGAGCGGCTGCTGATCGGCCGCCGCAGCCGGTCCCGCGGCATCCACCCGGACATCGACCTGACCGGTCCGCCGGAGGACCCCGGCGTCTCGCACACCCACGCGCTGCTGCTGCGCGAGCGCGGCACCTGGTCCATCGTGGACCTGAGCTCCACGCTCCAACGTAGACACGGTCGCCCGCGCGCAGCGGCACCGGGATCTCGGGCGGGATCGCGGCGCTCGCCGGATCGTTGAGGTAGGTGCCGTTGGCCGAGCTCGCTGACCGCGAGGGAAGCACAATAGTCCCATCCCGGCCGCCCCACCAGTAGTGCCGGATATCCGACCGCACTTTTCTCCGGAAATGGCGCCCGGATTCGCGATCGCGCACCATTGGGCGTCTGCGCGATGAATTCCCGGCAACACGCCCGTTTCAATGTCGAGGACCAGCCCCCCGCGGTTTCCCACGATTACCGAGGTCAGCCCATTTCCGACCGAGCATCGGCGTGCCATTTGGACGACAAGACCCGATAGCTCCACATGGGATGATCAAGCCCGGTTGTGCCCGATTCACGCGTGCCGCAGCATGGCTGACCGTCCGGACTACTCGGTCATCCACCGTACGGACTAGGTTGGCGACCCGGACGGTCGTTTTCGTCACTCCGTGCGGGCACGGCGAACGCTCTGCGTAGCGATCTAGCGACGTTTGGCGGAGGCGCTCCGGCCGCCGCATGCACCGGGAGTTGCATGCCGCGCGTGTCCGAAGTGTTAGGCGACCGTTACGCAGCCACCCGGAAAAGCGCACGTCAGGGCCGTGAACAGGGCTCGCTTTCATAGAGACCTGGATTGATCTCGATGTCTGCAAACGATTTTTCGGCCGTTTTCCGCTACCACTCGTGCGAGCCTGCGTCAATGTGCAATTCGCGGCCCGAAGGCCCCTTGCGATCATTGCTAGCGTTCTCCATTGTTTTCGCCGGGCACCGCCGTCCCGGGCCCGGCCAGGCCGGACAGTCCTGGATGGACTCCTCAATCGGCTCCTCATCGGAGGTTCACCACATGGTCCTCACCGGACCCTCGCGCCGCCGTGCCGCGGCGCGCATCGCACTCGCCGGGCTGACCGCGCTCGCGGTCGTGCTCGGCGGCCAGACGCCGGGCAGCGCACAGCTCCCGGCCGCGCCCGGCGCCCAGCCGCCGGCCGTCCCCGGCTACGGCCAGGTCGACACACCGGCGATCCAGGTGCCGGGCCCGCTGCCGAAGCGCTCGGGCAGCATCCCGCAGGTCGCGCCGAAGGCCGGCTCCGCCGCCCGCGCCGCGCTGGTCAACGACCAGGTCTCGCTGAAGGCGCTGATCATCGGCGTCGGCACCGACGACTTCGGCATCGCGACCTGGAAGGCCACGCTGGACCGGGTCGGCGCCAAGTACGACGTGCTCGACGCGGCGACCACGACCATCACCACCGCCACGCTGACCACCGGGTCGGTCGGCAACTACAACGCGATCCTGCTGACCAACAGCATGCTGCTGCTGCCGAGCTTCTCGTCGGCGCTCGACGCCACCGAGTGGAACCTGCTCTGGAACTACGAGCTGAACTTCGGCGTCCGGCAGGCCGCGCTCTACACCAGCTACGGCACCTGGCCGGAGACGTACTGCCTGAACGGCGTCTCCGAGGGCGGCGTCACCGGCGGCACGGTGCTCCCGGCGTCGCTGACCAGCGCGGGCGCGGGCGTGTTCGACTACCTGAACCCGTCGGCGCAGATCCCGGTCCAGGAGTCGTGGGTCTACAAGACCTCGCTCGTCGCCGGCTGCAACGGCCAGGCGCTGCTGCAGGACGCGACCGGCAACGTGCTCGCGGTCAAGGCGACCACCAGCGGCCGGGAGAAGATCGCGCTGACGTTCACCTCGAACGTCAACCTGATCCAGTCCGACCTGCTGGTCTACGGCCTGTTCGAGTGGGCGACCAAGGGCCTGTTCTTCGGCGAGCGCAAGCATCACCTGAACGTCGACATCGACGACTGGTTCAACAGCGCGGACCACTACAAGGAGGACGGCACCGTCGAGTACGACCCCGGTTTCCGGGTCAGCGGCCACGACACGGTCAACCTGGCCGCGCAGCAGACCGCGCTGAGCACCGCGCACCCGAAGGTCGGCGACTTCAGGTTCAACCTGGCCTACAACGGCGCGGACATCGACACGTTCGCCGGTGACACCTGTTACCCGAACGGTGACGAGACCACGCTCACCTCGACCACGAAGTGCCTCAAGGACAGCTTCCGGTGGATCAACCACACCACGAACCACCCGGAGCTGAACCACACCGACTACAACACCTCGCTGTTCGAGATCCAGGACAACGCCACCCGCGGTGCGAACATCGGGCTGAACGTGCCGGCGACGATCCTCAAGACGCCGGAGTACTCCGGTCTGGGCGTCTACAACCCGAACCCGGACGACGACACCAGCCCGCCCACCGACTACGGCCTGACCGGCTCGAACCAGGCGTTCCTGGACGCGGCCGCGTTCGCCGGGGTCACGCACGTGCACGGCAACATGTCGTTCAACAGCCACAAGCCGGCGAACTTCAACACCAGCATCGTGCACCCGCTGAAGAACAGCATCAAGGTGGTGCCGGACTGGCCGACGAACATCGCGTACCACACCACCACGCCGCCGGAGGAGACGCACTTCTACAACTCCTTCTACGGCCCGAACGGCCTGTTCCCGTACTGGCCGACCAACCGGACGTACCAGCAGATCCTCGACTACGAGGCTGGCGTCATCGGCTTCCAGCACGTCGCCACCGGCTCGATCTACTCGCACACGTTCCACATCGCGAACGTGCGTGACTACGGCAGCGGCAACACGCTGGTCACCGACTGGGTCGACACCATCCTGGACAAGTACGAGGCCACGTTCAACGTGCCGCTGATCAACTCGTCGTGGACCGGGATCGCGTCCTACACCGACGCCCGGAACGCGCACTTCGCGGCGCTGAGCGCCAACGCCAGCGCGGTCTACGACCGGGTCGCCGGGACCATCACGGTCTCGGTCCCGAACGGCGGCACCGTCCAGGTCGGCGGCGTGGCCACCACGGTCACGAACGCCACCACCTACGGCACCGCGGTCACCGCGCCGGTCACGGTCGCGGCGAACGGCACGCCGGTCGTCGTCGCCGCCGCGCCGCGGCTGTAACCCCGGCACCACCGAGAAAAACGGAACAAGGCGAGAGGAATCGGGGGCCGCGGATGAGGATCGCGCTGGTGTCGGAAGGCACCTACCCCTATGCGATGGGTGGCGTCAGCGTCTGGTGCGAGCAACTCATCCGCGGCATGCCCGACTACCGGTGGGAGGTCGTCGCGCTCACCGTCGACGGCACCGAGAAGCCGGCGTTCGCCTACCCGGAGAACCTGGACCGGGTGCACAACATCCCGCTGTGGGGCGCGCGGCCGGAGCGCCGCCGCCCCCTCGGCCGGGCGCTCGTGCCGGTCCGCCGGCCCGGCGCCGGCTTCGTCGAGTCGTACGAGGTGTTCCTGCGCGCACTGGTGACGCCGCTGGAGTCGACCCGCTCCGAGGAGGGCGCGGTCAACCGCAGCATGTTCCTGCTGGCGCTGCGCGGCCTGTTCGAGTACGCCAGCGACGGCGGCGACCTGAGCGCCGCACTGGTCTCCAACGAGGCGCTGGACATGATGCTGGAGGCATGGTCCGTGCTGCGCGTCGACGAGACCGGGCCGGCGCCCACGGTCGCGGACGCGCTGGAGGCTGCCTGGCTGATCTCGCACATGATGCGCCCGCTGTCCGCTCCGCCGGTGCGGGCCGACATCGTGCACGCCTCGATGAACGGGCTGGCCACGCTGACCGGGATGGCGTCGAAGTGGGCGTACGGCACGCCGATCGTCATGTCCGAGCACGGCATCTACCTGCGCGAGCGGTACATCGCGTACCTGCACGACGGCGCACCGCACGCGGTCCGGGTGCTGGTGCTCAGCTTCTTCCGGTCGCTCGCCGGCGCGGCCTACCTGATCTCCGACGTGCTGGCGCCGCACTCCGCGTACAACCGGCGCTGGCAGCTGCACAACGGCGCGGACCCGGAGCGCATGTGGACGATGTACAACGGCGTCGAGCCGGACGAGTTCCCGGCCGCGACCGGTGAGCCGGACGCGCCGACCATCTCGTTCATGGGCCGGGTCGACCCGCTCAAGGACCTGCACACGCTGATCCGCGCGTTCGCGATCGTCCGCAAGGAGATACCGGACGCCCGGCTGCGCATCTTCGGCGGCACGCCGGTCGCGAACCGCGTCTACCACGCCTCCTGCCAGGAGCTGATCGACGAGCTGGGGCTCAGCGACTGCGCCACGCTGGAGGGCCGGGTCGGCAACGCGGTCGAGGCGTACCACGCGGGCAACATCGTGGCGCTGACCAGCATCTCCGAGGGCTTCCCGTACACCGTGGTGGAGGCGATGGCGTGCGGCCGGCCCACGGTCTGCACGAACGTCGGCGGCGTTGCGGAAGCGGTCGCGGACACCGGCATCGTGGTCGCGCCGCGTGACTTCGAGGCGGTGGCCGAGGCTGCGATCACGCTGCTCAAGGACCGGGAGCGGCGGCTGCGGCTGGGCGCCGCGGCCCGCGCCCGGGTGCTGGAGCACTTCACGCTGCGCCGCTCGCTGGAGGCGTACCGCAACGTCTACGAGGGCCTGGCGAAGCCGGCCGAGCAGACCGCTCCCCCGCGCCACCTGCGCGGCCAGACCAAGGGCCGGGTCCTGGTGCCGGAGAAGCGCACCCGTCCCGGCGTGGCACCGGTGCCGAAGCAGCGGGCCCGCAAGGGCATGGCGGCGGTGCCGCGCAGAGATCCGGGGGTACGCCCGGCGTGGCCTCCGCTGCCGCCGGTCCCGGTCACCGCGGTCGTCGACGAGGCCGTGGAGACGACCGGCACGGACGAGACCACGGTGCTGCCCCGTGCGTTCGGCGCACCGGCCGGCACGGACGAGACCACGCTGCTGCCCCGGTTCCCGCTCGACTCCGACGACACCACCAAGCTGGACGGTGAGGCGCGATGACGCTCTCCAGTGACGTCGGCGACGAGGTCCCGACCAGGAAACGGAAGTCCCCGGCCGGCGGCGGCATCATGGCCGCGGCCCGCGCGGCCAGCGAGGACCGGGCACCCGCCACCGACATCACGGTACTGCTGCCGAGGATCTCCACCGACCCGATCGACGACCTGGTCGAGAAGGTACGGCCGAAGCTCGGCAAGGCGGTGGACGCGCTGCAGGTCGCGGCGCTGCTGGAGTCGGACGGGCACACCGACCGCGCGGCCCGGGTGGAGTACGGCTACACCGACGTGTTCGCGCTCGCACTCGAGGTCTACAAGCGGATGGGCCCGCCGTCGCCGGTGGTGCCGGACGAGCCGAACCCGGTCGTGCTCACCCAGGGCCGCAAGGACGCGCTGCGCACGCTCGCGCACGGCCCGCTCTACGTGCTGCCGTCCGCCGCGTTCCCGGCCGTGCTGGCCATGGTGGGGCTGCGCGCGCTGGTCATCGGGCTGGTCGCGGCCGGCACGCTCGGCTGGGTGCTGTCCGGCACGGCCGCGCACGCGGCGTACCGCATGCTGGGTCTGGGCCGGGACCGCTCGGCCGCGCGGGTCCTGTTCTGGTCCGCGGTCGCCGGGCCACCGCTGGGCCTGCTGCTCGGCGTGGTGGTGGCGTTCGGCTGGGGCGGCGGGCCGGAGCTGGTCGCGATGATGACCGGCCAGCTCGCGTACCAGATGGCCTCGACGCTCCTGGTCTTCTACCGCCGGGAGCTGTGGCTGGCGCTGTCCATGGTGCCCGCGTTCGTGCTCGGCGCGCTCTACCTGAGCCTCGGCGGTGCCGGGCTGCGGCTGGCATCGGTCGCGGTGACCGTGCTCGGCGTCGCGGCCGCGTACGCGCTCGGCCTGATGGCGACCACCCGCCGGTCCGGCGAGCAGACCCGGCCGGAGCCGCCGCTGCTGGCGTCGCTGCGCCCGGAGCGCCGCGCGATCATCGGCGTCACCGGGTACGGCCTGGCCTCGGCCGCGCTGCTGTTCCACGCGCAGGCGCCGTACCTGCTCGGCCGGCTGGACGTCGCGGTCGCGGCGGTACCGCTGATCCTGTGCATGGGGCTGGTGGAGTGGCGGGCGAACCGGTTCTGGGCCGAGACCGTGGCGCTGACCCGGCGGGTGCACCGGCCGGCCGCGTTCGTCGCCGGTGTCTGGCGGGCGATCGCCCGTGAGGTACTGACCTGCCTCGCGGTGCCGGCCGTGGCCGCGCTGCTGCTGCTGATCTGCCTGGAGCTGACCGGCCTGCTCACCGCGGCCGGCGTGCTGATGACGGCCGCGCACGTGACGCTGGCCGGTGCGTACTACCTGGCGTTCCTGCTGGCCGGGAGGGCGCGCTTCGGCTGGCTGTGCGCGACCATGACCGTGGCCGTCGCGCTGCACCTGGTGCCCGCCGCGGTGCTGCGCGCCGGGCCGGTCCTGGACACCTCGCTCTACCTGGGCAGCGTCCTCGCGCTGCTCGGTCTCTTCGCCGCAGGCCTGGTCCCGGTCATCGGGCAGGCCCGGCACTACCGGTAAGACACGAGCTCAACCGACCGTGGGGAGGTCTGGATGCACGCGGTGATCCTCGCCGGGGGCAAGGGTGTGCGGCTCCGTCCGTACACGACGGCCCTGCCGAAACCCCTGATGCCCATCGGGGACAGCCACTCGATCCTGCAGATCGTGCTGGAGCAGCTCGCCTCGTGCGGGTTCACCTCGGTGACCCTCGCGATCAACCATCTCGGCCCGCTGATCCGCGCCTTCGTCGGCGACGGCAGCGAGTGGGGACTGACGATCGACTACGTGGAGGAGGAGAAGCCGCTCAACACGGTGGGACCGCTGTTCGGGCTGAAGGACAGCCTGCCGGACGAGTTCCTGGTGATGAACGGCGACGTGCTCACCGACCTGGACTACGGGCACCTGCTGCGCACGCACGCGGACTCCGGTGCGGCGGTCACCGTGGCCACGTCCGAGCGGGTGCACCGGATCGACTTCGGCGTGCTGGACAACGCGGACGGGCGGATCACCGGTTTCCGGGAGAAGCCGTCGCTGACGTACTCGGTCAGCATGGGCGTCTACGGCATGTCCCGGAAGACGATCGCGCCGTACCCGGCCGGTCAGCCGTTCGGTTTCGACCAGCTGGTCCTGGACCTGCTGGCGAAGAACGAGCACGCGGCGATCTACCCGTTCGAGGGCTTCTGGCTGGACATCGGCCGCCCCGAGGACTACGACGAGGCGAACCGGAACTTCGCGGAGCTGAAGCCGATCCTGCTGCGCGAGCGGATCGTCGTGCCGCCCACGCCGGAGGCGATCCTGTCGCCGAAGCCGGACGCGGTCACCGGGGAGCCGGTGTGACCCGGGTTCTCCTCTTCGGCGCGTCCGGGTTCATCGGCGGGCACGTGCGATCCGTGCTCGCCGCGGACCCGCGCGTCGCCGAGGTGGTCACGCCCGGCCGTGCGCAACACGATCTGGTCGCCGGCGGCGTGGACGGGCTGACCGCACTGCTGCGCGCAACCGCGCCGGACGCGATCGTCAGCTGCGTGGGCGCGCTCGGCGGCACCGCCACCGAACTGCTGGCCGCGAACACGCTGGTCGCGTCGAAGCTGCTGGAGGCGTCCGCGGCCGCGGCACCGCGAGCGCGGCTGGTGCGGATGGGCTCGGCCGGTGAGTACGGCGTGGTCGAGCCCGGCCGGTCGGTGCGCGAGGACGACCCGTTGCTGCCGGTCGGCGCGTACGGCGTCAGCCACGTCGCCGGCACCCGGCTGTTCACGATCGCTGACGGGCTGGACGCGGTCTCACTGCGCGTGTTCAACCCGATCGGGCCCGGGATGAGCGAGGAGACGCTGCTCGGCCGCGCCGCCGCGCGCATCCGGGCCGCGCTGGCCGGCGGCACCGGTGAGATCCAGCTCGGCCCGCTCGGCGCGCACCGCGACTTCGTGGACGTACGGGACCTGGCCGCGCTGGTCGCCACCGTGGTGCTGGCCCGGGACGTGCCGAGCCGGGTCTACAACGCGGGCAGCGGCCGGGCGGTGACCGCGCGGGAGGCGGTCGGGCTGCTCGCGGCCGAGGCCGGCTGGACCGGGACGATCCGCGAGGCCGGGGCCGGCCCGTCCCGGTCTGCGGCGGTGACATGGATCCGCGCGGACGTGAGCCGCGCACGCAACGAACTGGGATGGACGCCGGTGCGAGATCTGGAAACGACGATCAAGGACGTCTGGAACGCCGGGGAGCGCCGGTGAACCAGGCATGGTGGCGGCGGCGCTGGTGGATCCCGGTCACGGCCGTGGTCCTGGTGCTGCTCGTGGCCGGGGTGTGGGGGCTCGTTGCCGAGGGTCCCCGCACCACCCCGCCTGACCTGTCCCAGGGGTCCCCGTCCCCGTCGGCCGCCGCTTCCGGCTCGGCCGGGCCGTCCTCGGACGCGGGTGCCGGGTCGGCGCCGCCCGGCTCGCCCTCGCCGTCCCCGTCGGCCACCGCCGTTCCTCCGCCGCCCGCTCCGGGGAAGATCACCACCTGGGCGTACCAGTTGCAGGACTATCCGTCGGGCGGCCTGCAGCAGCTGGCGGCCGGGCCGTACCAGATGGTGGTCATCGATCTTGCTCGGGACGCGCACCGCGACTTCTTCCGCAAGGACGAGATCGGCGCGGTGCAGAGGACCGGCAAGCGGGTGCTGTCCTACTTCGAGATCGGCAGCCTCGAGGACTTCCGGCCGGAGTACCCGGGCCTGCGCAAGGACGCACCGGAGATGTTCGCCAACGAGTGGGGCGACTGGCCCGGCGAGTACTTCGTGCGCTACTGGGACCCGCGCTGGTGGGACCGGGTGGTCAAGCCGCGCGTCGACCAGGCCATCGCGGCCGGGTTCGACGGCGTCTACCTGGACACCCCGCTCGCGTACGAGGAGATCGACCTCGGCGCCGCACAGGGCAAGGACCGGGACGCGCTCGGCCGGGAGATGACGAACCTGATCGTGCGGATCAGCAAGTACGCGAAGGAGCGCAAGCCCGGCTTCCTCATCGTCCCGCAGAACTCGCCGGAGCTGCGCGAACACCCCGGCTACACGGCCGCCATCGACGGGATCGCGATGGAGGAGCTGTTCTACCTGGCCACCGACGAACCGTGCACCGAGGACTGGTGCACGGAGAACCTGGCGAACACCCGGGCACTGCGCGACGCGGGCAAGTTCGTGCTCGCCGTCGACTACGCGGTCCGCAGGGACGCGGTGTCGTCCGCCTGCGGCCGCTACCGGGCCGAACGCTTCGCCGGCACGGTCACCGTACGCGATCTCGACCGGCCCGCCGCGATCTGCGGCTGACCGCTCACATCCGAGAGGAGCACAACGCAATGCCAAGCAAGATCGGGGTCGTGGGCCTCGGCTACGTGGGCCTCACGCTCACCGCCGCCCTCGCCGAGAAGGGCTTCACCGTGTACGGCGCGGACGTGTCGCCGGCGATCCTGGACTCGCTGTCCCGCGGCCGGCCGCACATCTTCGAGCCGGGCATCGACGACATCTTCGCGAACCGGATCGGCAAGGACATCTTCGTCTCCACGGAGCTGCCGTCCGACGTCGAGGTCGCGGTGATCAGCGTGTCCACGCCGGTCGACGACATCACCCGCCGCCCGAACCTGGCTAACCTGGCCGCGGCCGCGCGCGGGGTCGCCGCGTCCTGCCGCCCGGGCACGCTGGTCGTGGTGCGCAGCACCGTGCCGGTCGGCACGTCCCGCAACGTGGTGCTGCCGGAGCTGCAGGCCGCGTGGGGCGACGACGTCAAGCTGGTGATGGCGCCGGAACGCACCATCCAGGGTCAGGCGCTGCGCGAACTGGTCGAGTTGCCGCAGGTGATCGGCGGCCTGGACGACGCGTCGCTGGCGGCCGGCGTGGAGTTCTTCTCCGGGCTGGCGCAGACGATCCAGACCGTGTCCGGCCTGGAGACGGCGGAGCTGGTCAAGCTGACCAACAACTGCCACACCGACCTGATCTACTCGTTCGGCAACGAGATCGCGCTGATCGCGGAGCGGCACGGGCTGGACCCGCTGGAGGTCATCCGGGCCACGAACGTGGACTACCCGCGGCCGGACATCGCCAAGCCCGGGTACGTCGGCGGCGGCTGCCTGTCCAAGGACCCGTACATCCTGATCGACTCCGCCGGTGACCGGCCGCCGTTCCTGGTCGGCAAGGCACGCGAGCTCAACGAGTACCTGCCGATCCACGTCGGCGAGACGATCGTGAAGATGCTCAAGGAGGCGCGCGGCCGCAGCCTCGGGGCGCGGCTGGCGGTGCTCGGCTGGGCGTACAAGGGCTGGCCGGCCACCGACGACATGCGCGGCACGCCGATCGCCACCATGATGCGCGTGTTCTCCGCCGCGGGCGTGACCGTGATCGGGCACGACCCGCTGGTCAGCGACGACGTGATCCGGCAGTACGGCGGCGAGCCGGTGTCGCTGGACAAGGCGTTCACCGACGCGGACGCCGTGCTGATCATCAACGACCACCCGGACTACCGGGCGATCCGGATACCCGAGATCCTGGGCGGCGCACAGCCGGCGTTCATCTACGACTCGTGGCGGGTGCTGGACGAGTCCGCGGTCCGTGCCGCGGGCATCCGGTACGCGGGTCTCGGCTACCTTCCTTCTGCACCTGAGGCGGTTTCGGCGTGAAGGCTCTCCTGCTCGGCGGTGCCGGTTTCATCGGCCTGCACCTGGCCCGTCGTCTCGTCTCCGAGGGTCACTCGGTGACCATCGTGGACGACTTCTCGCGCGGCCGCGAGGACGCGTTCCTCTCCGAGGTGCGTGCGTCCCCGCTGGTGGACGTCGTCTCCGGCGACCTGACCGACCCCGCCGTGTGGGCCGCGCTGCCCGCGACCGGCTGGGACGAGATCTACCTGCTCGCGGCCGTGGTGGGCGTGCGCAACGTGGAGAAGGACCCGGCGCGCGTGGTCCGGGTCAACACGCTCTCCGCGATGCACCTGCTCGACTGGGTCGCCCCCGGCTCGCGCGTGTTCTTCGCGTCGACCAGCGAGGTCTACGCGGGCGGTGTCGACGCCGGGATCGTGCCGGTGCCGACGCCGGAGAACATCCCGGCGCAGATCTCCGACGTGACCGCGCCGCGCTTCGCGTACGCGGTCAGCAAGCTCCTCGGCGAGGCCGCGTTCGTCCACACGTCCCGGGCGAAGGGCTTCGACGCCGTGGTCGGCCGGTTCCACAACGTGTACGGCCCGCGGATGGGCGCCGACCACGTCATCCCGGAGATGTCGCTGCGCGCGCTGTCCGGCGCGGACACGTTCGCAGTCCCGGGCGCCGACCAGTTCCGCGCGTTCTGCCACGTCGACGACGCGGTGACGGCGATCCTGCTGCTCATGCGCTCCCCCGGCGCCGCCGGCCGGATCGTGCACATCGGCAACGACCGCGAGGAGACCAACATCGGCGACCTCGCCAAGCTGGTCCTTCGGGTCGCCGGCACGTCCGCCACGCTGGCGCCGTCGGACGCGCCGCCCGGCTCGGTCAAGCGCCGCTGCCCCGACCTGACGCTGCTGCGCTCGCTGACCGGGTACGAGCCGACCGTACCGCTGGAGGAAGGCGTCCGGACCACGTTCGCGTGGTACAAGGAGCACGGACGGCCGCAATGAGCGCGAAGGCCCCGATCTGCTTCTACTACGGCAACGGCAAGCTCGTCGAGCTGGCCGAGTACCCGCGCGTGGTGCTGCAGCCCGACTTCTACAAACCGGCCGAACTGACCTACCTGGCCGAGGCCGGCGTGCAGACGCTCGGCTACCTGTCGCTGTCCGAGGACACCGGCCCCCCGGCCCCGTGGCAGCGCCAGGAACGCAACCCCGACTGGGGCGGCGCGTTCGTCCACGTCGGACACCCGCTCTGGGTCGAGCACGTGGTCGGCCAGGCCAAGGCGGCGATGAAACAGGGCTTCCACGGCCTGTTCCTGGACACGCTGAACGTCGAGCTGACCTACCCCGAGGACGTGCCGCACCTGCTCACGCTGGTCGGCGCGATCCGCGAGGAGGCTCAGCCGGCCTACCTGCTGGCGAACCGCGGCTTCGGCATGCTCCCCCGCCTCGCCGAGATCGTCGACGGCGTCGTCTTCGAGTCCTTCTCGGCCCGCTGGACCGACGAGGGCTACGCCCCCTGGCCCGCTGACACCCTGGAGTTCCACGCCCAGATCGCCGAGCAGCTGCTCCAGCTGGAACTGGACCTCATCGCCCTGGACTACGCCGACACCCAGGGCCTGACGGACTTCGCCATCCGCCGGGCCCGCCAGTTCGGCATGCAGTGCGTGGTCAGCGACCGCGCATTGTCCCGCGTGTGACCCACGGTTCCCGGGGCCAGCCCTTCACCGGCCCCGGGAACCGGATACGGGCCGGTGCCCGATGCACACATTCCACAACGGCAAATTGCGCACTCACTCGTTTGAGTGGTTTCCGATCCGGAACGACGTCAGCCGATCACCCAGCTTTCACGAATGAACCGCGGATTCACATTCACGGCCGGCAGTGACATTGCGAGGGTGTGCTCTCATGCCCTTATGCGAATCGTCCATGAGGCGGTGAACGCGTTCGTCACGTCGATCGACTGGCAGACCATCAGTGACATCGGTCAGGCGGTCGGCGCGCTCGGCACCGTGATCTCCGCACTAGCGCTGGTCGGCGTGGTGCACTCGCTGCGCTTGCAGCACCGGCAGGCGCGAGCATCCGAGGAGGAGGTCGTCCGCGGCATGCGGAATGACCTCATGCTGGTGGCGCTGGAGAACGAGGAATACCTCCCGCTCTGGGGATTTCCACACGCTCTGAGCAACAGAGAGATGACGCTGCATGCCTATCTAGGCATGGAGTTCAGCTACTTCGAGACCGCATTGCGGCACGGCCGGATGACGGAGCTCGAGTTGGAGAGAATGCTCGCCCGAATGTTCCAGATCTCCACGGTACGAGACTTCTGGCGGGAGTCCCGGATCGTGTACCTCGAGTCGGGAGATCAGTCGGCCGGCAGCCTCGCCCGAATCGCGGAACGACACTACAGGAACGTCGTGGAGTACGCGGAGATCGAATCCTCGTCGAGCGAGCCGGCCACGGCCGGTGACGGTCATCGCTGGCAGTTCGACACCCTCGACGTGGCCGGGCTGCTGCCGCCCCGGCCCCGGCGGGCGGTCCTGTCGACCTGCCTGCAACTGCTCCGCGTCGCGATCTGGCTCGCGGTCGGCGCGACGGTCAGGCGCGGACGGTACCGCTCCGCACGCCGGCGATGAAGGCGTTCCAGGCGCCGGCTCGGAAACCGAGCACCGCACCGCGCCCTTCGTCCTTGGCGTCCCGGACCAGAATGCCGGACGGCGACGCTGCGACTTCCACGCAGTAGCCGTCCCGGCACGCCGAGGACCGCACCCAGGCCAAACGATCAACAACCACGCGAACCGGTCCTTTTGTCCCAAATGTCGCCCTGAAAATGACCCCCCGGAGGGTATTGCTCCGGCATGAACACGTCAGCGCCGCCACGCCGCACAGCCACGAAAGAGTGATCCATTGACGTGGCGCCCGCCCGAGCCGTCGCGTTGATCATCCCACCGGAAGGACGGATCGGTGGGCGGTTTCACGGCTCCGGGCACCTCAGTGACCGGCTTCCGCTCCGGACGTGAGCGCGTCGGGGCGGCGGGCCGGCCGGGCGCCCGTCAGGAGCAGCGCGGTTGTGATCGTCACGTGGGCGGCCCAGGCCGCGGCGAGTGCCCAGCCGGTGCCGAGCGGGGCGGCCAGGTGGAAGGCGGTGAGGAAGGCGACCAGGGCCAGCGACGCGCGGGCGAACTGGCGGGTGAAGGCGGGCAGCGACCGGCGGGTCTCGATGACCACGAGCACGCCGGAGTACGGGAACGTGACCACGAACGCCTGCAGCACGCCCGCGAACTGCGCGATCAGCAGTGCCGCGGCCACCACCAGCGCCACCTGCGGCAGGGTCGGGCGGCGGCGCGGCTGGGGTGGGCCCGCTTCGGGTGGCGGTGGGCGGCGCAGGCCGATGGCCGCCCACAGCACGCACACCGCGGCCAGCACCGGCAGGAACGGCAGGTCACCGAGGGTGGTGAGCGGCCAGGCGACCAGCAGGTACGCCACGATCGCCAGCGTGTCGGCGAGCAGGATGTGCAGGCCGAACCGGTGGTGCAGCAGGCCGGCCAGCACGAAGAACAGCACCAGCAGCACCACCCCGATCAGGTGGCGGGCGTCCACCGGTGCGCCGGAGGCGACGAGGGCCAGCGTCATCGGCAGCGGCAGCGCGTAGACCACGGCCTTCCACCGCACCGACGGGATGAGCCGGACCGCGACCACCACGGCCGCGATGAGCAGCGCGGTGGCGACCGTCACGGGTGGGCCCGCTCGATGCAGGCGTCGGCCAGGTCGCGCAGGCGGCGTACGGTGCCGGGGTCGTGGTGGAAGATGTTGCCGCTGATGCCGCCGAACGGGTTCATCTCGGCCTGCCAGGCGTGGTTGTCGTCCCAGATGACCATGTTGACCAGCAGGTCGCGGGGGGCGTCCGCGTGGTCGAGGACGAGCGTGCGGACGCCGGCGGCGCGCTGCTCGGCCAGCAGTGCGGCGAACGCGGGCTCGGTGCGGTCGGCGACGATGAAGACCCGGGTGATCTGGACGCCCCGGGCGATCGCGGCGGTGTTGGCCCGCCAGTAGTCGCGGCCGAGCGTGGCGGTCCACCAGCCGGGGCCGACCGCGGTGATGTTGGTGACGGCCTGCATGCGGCGCCGGCACTGTTCGGTCCGTGACACCAGCTGGCCCGCGTCCCAGGCGTCGGTGCGCAACTGGCCGCGGGACAGGCCGTCCAGCTCGTCCACGAACCGGCGGCAGCGGCGGCGCAGTTCCTCGCGAGCATTGCGGTCCCGGTACTGCGCGGAGATCTGCGCGGTCAGCGCGAGGATCCGGGTCAGTTCGGGGCGCAGCGCGGGCACGGCGCCGACCAGGTCGTGCGTCTCGGCGCGGCGTTCCGCCCGCAGGCCGGCCCCGACCACGAACGTGAGCGTCGAGCCGAGCAGCGCCACGATGATCGCCTCGCCGGGACCGGCCCAGTCGACGAGGTTGAGCAGGACGCCCAGCGCGGTCGAGCCGGCCACGCCGGCCGCGGCCAGCCGCTCGTCGAAGGATCTGCGGAGCAGGCCCACGGGTCCGTCTGCCATACCGTCACAGTAGGGACCGGCGGCAACGACGTCACGCGAAGACCGGGCCGGTCCCCTTGTTGCGTTTCGCCTCGTACATCGCGCCGTCGGCGAGCTTGAGGACCTCGTCGGCCTCGTACTCCTGGCCGTCGGCGGGGGCGCCGTCGTCGTCGACCATGGCGATGCCGATGCTGGGTACGACGCGGGCCGGCTCGTCGCCGCCGACCGGGATCGGGACCGCGCAGTTGTCGATCATCCGTTGGGCGACCGAGCGGGCCGATTCGCGGTCGCCGACCGCGTGGCAGATGACGACGAACTCGTCGCCGCCGAGGCGGGCGACCACGTCGCCGCCGCGCAGCACCTCGGTGAGCCGGCCGGCGGTGACGCGCAGCACCTCGTCGCCGGCGTCGTGGCCCATCGTGTCGTTGACCTTCTTGAAGCCGTCCAGGTCGAGGAAGAACACGCCCATCGGCGGCGTGCCGGGCCGCCAGCGCTTCAGCGTCTGGGCCAGGTGGTGGGTGAGGAAACGGCGGTTCGGCAGGCCGGTGAGCGCGTCGTTGAGCGCGAGCCGTTCCTTGCGGCGCTGCTCGGTCACGTCGTGGTTGACCATGATCGCGGCGAACGAGCTGCCGGACTGCTCGGGCAGGCCGGTCAGCGAGCATTTGATCTCGACCTCTTCGCCGTCGGCGCGGCGCTGGCGCAGTTCGCCGTTCCACACGCCGGTCTCCCTGATGTGCGGGATGACGTCCTCGAACGTGAGCGGCTCGCCGTCCTCGTCCAGGAAGCGGGTGTCGAGCAGCGCGTGTGCGTCGCAGCCGACCGCGTCCGCGAGGCTGTAGAGGTACACGCCCTCGGCCGCGGTGTTCCAGGTGACGATGCGGCCGTCGCCGTCCCAGGAGACGATCACGTCGGAGACCTGGTTGACGATCTCGGCCTGGGCGCGCATCTCCTCGAACGCGACGGCGGAGCCGTTGAGCAGGTCGACCGTGGAGAAGCTGGTGGCGGCCATCTCCGCGACGGCCTGCAGATAGGCGAGTTCGTCCTCGGTGAACGCGTTCCCGCCGGCGTCCCGGGTGACGACCAGGATGCCGGTCGGGTGGCCCTCGGCGCGCAGCGGCTGCACGGCGGCGGCGCCGATGCCCCGCGCGGTCAGGCCGGCGACCACGGCGGGGTCGAGCGCGTCCAGGTTGGTGCGGATCTCCGCCGGATCGAGCACGGCGCCGACGCCGCTGATCGAGACGGCGGTGACGAACCCGTCGTACGCGCCGATCGTCATGCTGCCGGGCGCCGCGCGCAGCACCTGCTCGGCGGCCGGGTCGCGGTGGGTGGCCCCGATCCGGGTCAGCATCCGGTGCGTGCTGGACTGGGTCCAGACCGTGGCGCTGTCCGCGATCAGCGTGGCGGCGTGGACGATCACGGCGGCCAGCCGTGCGGGGTCGGCGAGCGCGCTGTTCGCGGCCCGGGCGATCCCGACCAGCGCCTTCAGGCGCGTCGCGTCGTTCATCGTGGCAGCCACCATGGCCATCCTCCTCCCCGCACGTGGGTACGAGACGCCTTTTCGGCGACGCGGCCATCACCCTGAGGAATCGTCACGTGAAGCGCGTCTCAGACGGCACCGGCGACGGACGGCGCAGCAGCGTCCAGGTGAACAACCCGGCCGGGATGATCAGCCAGCAGGAGAAGAGGCGGTAGCCGAGCACGGCCGCCGCCGCGGGTGCCTGACCGGCGCCGGCCGAGACCAGCGCGGCGAGCAGGCTGGCCTCGATCACGCCGATGCCGCCCGGTGTGATCGGGATCTGCCGCACCAGCTGCACCACCACGTAGACCGCGCCGAGCTGCACGAACGTCAGCGGCAGGTGGAACGCGTACGCGACCGCGGCCAGGCAGCACAGGTCGGTGAACCAGTTGACCACCGCGAACAGCAGCGCGAGCCGCCGGTACCGCCCGTGCATGCCGGCCGCTACCGGACGGACCGCCCGCAGCGTGGCGAGGAACCCGCCGTCCGGCGGATCGAAATCGGCCGCGGGCGTGGGCGTGCGGTGCCGGTCGTGCAGCACGCTGGCCGTCAGCAGGGCGACCAGCGCCAGCGCACCGGCACCGGCCGCCACGGTCCCGGCCGGGTGCGCCGACCACGCGGCCGCCGGGTCCTCCAGCACGATCACCAGGTAGCCGAGCAGGTACAGCACCACCAGTCCGAGCACGGAGAAGACCCCGGACAGTGCCATCGCGGTGGTCGCGGCCGCGCGGCTCGCACCCCACCGGCGGAACGTCCGGAACGCGAACCCGGCCGACATCGCGGACCCGGCCGGCATGGTGATCGCGATCGCGGACCGGCTGTACGTCATGGCGAGCGCCTGCCCGAGCCCGACCGGTACGCCGAGCCCGCGCAGCAGCCACAGCTGCTGGCGGGCGAACATCGCCAGCGACACCCACTCCGCGACCAGCCCGAGCAGCAGCCACCACGGGTCGGCCGTGGTGATCGCGGTCCAGACGTCACCGGCGTCCGGCAGCCGGTCGCGCAGCAGCACCAGCGCGGCCACGGCCGGCACCGCGAGCAGTGCCGGCCGGGCCCAGCGGCGGACGGCCGAGCGCTCCGTGACGTACCCCCTGAGGTCCGGGTGTTCCTCCATGGTGCCGAGGGCTGAGGGTTTCCCGGATCGGTTCAACCGGATCGCAACTTTCGGCAACCGGCGGTGCACCCGGCGGACCGGAGAGTTCTCCCTGGCCAGCGACGTGCTGACTTCCACGGGGGGAACCGCAGATGAGCATCACCACTTCCACGCTGACCGACCGCGAGCGCGAGGACATGATCCGCGCGAACATGGCTCTGGTCGGCCACCTGGTCCGGGACATGCTCGGCCGGGTCCCGGCGCACGTCAACCGCGACGACCTGACCTCGGCCGGCCTGGCCGCGCTGGTCACGGCGGCCCGCGGGTTCGACCCGGAGCGCGGCATCCCGTTCCACCGGTTCGCCGCGACCCGGATCCGCGGCGCGTTGCTGGACGAGCTGCGCGGCCTGGACTGGGCGTCGCGCTCGGTGCGCAGCCGGGCCCGGGCCGCGGACACCGGCCGGCAGCACCTGACCGCGACGCTGGGCCGCACGCCCACGCCGCAGGAGCTGGCCGAGTACCTGGGCGTCCCGGTCGCGGAGATCAACTCGACCGAGGACGACGTACAGCGCGCGGTCGTGCTGTCGCTGCAGGGCTTCACCACCGGCAGCGCGGACGACATGGTCACCGAGTCGACCATGGGACCGGAGGAGATGCTGGTCCACCGGGAGCGGATCGGCTACCTGCACAACGCGATCGATGCGCTGCCGGAGCGGCTGCGGATCGTGATCACTCGGTACTTCCTGAACGAGGAGCCGATGGCGGTCATCGCGGCGGAGCTGGGCGTGACCGAGTCGCGCATCTCGCAGCTGCGCGCGGAGGCGCTGACGCTGCTCAAGGACGGCCTGAACACGCACCTGGACCCGGAGCAGGTCCAGGCTCCGGGCCGGCCGGACGGGTGCGTGGCACGCCGCCGAGCCACCTACTTCGCGCAGATCGCGAGCAAGGGCAACCTGAGCAGCCGCCTCGCGTTCACCAACCACCAGGGGCTGCCGACGCACCTGGCCGCATAGCGTACGAGGCAAGGCCCGCCACCCTCCCGTTGAGGTGGCGGGCCTTGCCGGTTCCCTCAGAGCGCGATCGCGATCTCGACGACGTCCAGCGGGAAGTCGTCCACCCGCGTGGCGAGCCCCGAGGTCAGGTCGATCTGGTACTCGGTGGAGATCAGGGTGATCGGGTCGACGAACACCGCGAACCCGGTGTTGGCCACCGCGCGGCCGTTGCTGACCGTGGTGTTGATGTCGAAGCCGCTGTTCAGCGACGGATCCACGCCGAACTGGCCGATCGGGAACAGCATGCCGCCGGCCGGCGGGTTCTGCAGCGACAGCTGGTTCTTCACCGTGTCGACGTCGGACAGCAGCGTGGCGGTGGTGTTCGACAGGTCGTTGTTGGTGTACGCGACGCCGGTGATGCCGGTGGCGGTCTGGCCGGTGTTCCCGTCGGTCAGCCCGGTCTGCGCCGTGGTGGTGTTGGTGTTCAGGTCGTAGCTGAGGTTCTGCCCGTGGTTGCCGACGATCCGCAGCCGGTCCGCGGCCGGGTTGAAGTCCACGCCGAACGACTGGCCGCTCAGCGCGACGCTGAGCTGCCCGACCTTCGCCAGGGTCGGCGCCGCGACGGCCGGCGGGAGCGTGATCTTGTAGATGCCGCCGTAGTTGCCGACGCCGTAGAGCTGGCCGTCCAGCACCCGGAAGTCGAGGCCGATCAGCGAGGTGTCGGTGGACAGCCCGACGACCCGCCGCACCCAGTCGTTCTGGCCCGGGTTGTCCGTCTTCCAGGTCAGCATGCGCTGGCCGTCGGTGAGCAGCCCGTAGGCCATCAGGCTCGGCGTGGCAGCCTGGCTCGCGGCCGGCTGGGACACGACGATCCCGGTCGTCGCGGCCGCCATCACGGCCGCGGCCGCGAGAATCTTCTTGAGGCGCGCTGTCATGGTTCCTCCCCCAGTTCGAGTGACTCGCAGAAGCTATGCGGGGGTACGGGACGCGCGCTGGACGCCGACTGGACGCCACCCGGGGGCGGCGTCCGGTCGAGCGCCGTACGGCGGATCAGACCTTGATTTCCCCGGTCAGCTGCGAGCTCCACGGGCAGAAGTACGCGCCGGGCAGGAACGCGCCACCGACCTCGTCCAGGTGGTCCTCGACGTACGGCAGCGTGGCGTCACAGACCTCGATCGCAACCTCGAAGAACGAGACGGTGTCCGGGTCGACGTGGAAGCTGTAGTGCGGGTTGTAGTCCGCCGGGGTCTTCTTGATCCGGCCGAGCAGGTGCGTGGTGTTCTTCTCCTCGCCGGAGAGGATCGCGCGCGCCTTCGCGATCTTCTCCGGGTCGGTCAGCTTGAGGACCAGGTCGTGATAGCTGCCGTGGGTCCGTACGCCGAAGTAGGCGGCCTCGGCGGCCCGTGCCGCCGTCGGTGCCGCTAACGCGCCGCCGGTGAGTGCCATGACGGCGGCCGTCGCGAGGCCGCCGATCCGTGCCTTCTGCATGTCTTTTCCCCCATGTCACAGGCGTCGCCCGCCACGTGGATCATGGCGGGCCACCCCGAAAGCTACTGGTGCTCAGCGCTCCCACCAGCAAGATCCAAAAACTTCGGGGGTACGGCGTGAACGCCGTACCCCCGAAGAATCCTGATCTTAGAATCGGTCGAACTTGGCCTCGATCTCCGGCGCGAACGAGTCCTGGTCGCGCCGCGAGTAGGACGGGCCGCCGGCGACCGACGCGCCCTGTGCGGAGTAGTAGCCGGTGCCGTTGCCGCCCATCCGGCCCGCGTGCTCGCGCCCGGCGTAGTCGGCGCCGGCGTAGTCCGTGCGGGCCCGCCGCACCGGCGCACCGACCTGGAAGAAGTCCATCATCGTCTGCAGCTGCGTGGTCTGCGCGGACATCTCCTCCGCGGTCGCGGCCAGCTGCTCGCTGGACGACGCGGTCTGCTCGGTGACCTTGCCGATCTGGTTCATCGCGATGTTGATCTGGCGTACGCCGGTGGACTGCTCGCCGCTGGCCGCCGCGATCTCCTGCACCAGGTCGGACGTGCGGATGATGCTCGGGATGATGGTGTTGAGCAGCGAACCGGCCCGCTCCGCGGTCTGCACGCTGCCGGACGCCAGCTCGCTGATCTCCTGCGCCGCGACCTGGCTGCGCTCGGCCAGCTTGCCGACCTCGGTGGCGACCACGGCGAAGCCCTTGCCGTGCTCACCGGCGCGCGCGGCCTCGATGGTGGCGTTCAGCGCGAGCATGTTGGTCTGGAACGCGATGTCGTCGATGATCCCGATCTTGCTGGTGATCTCCTTCATCGCGTCCACGGTCTTCTGCACCGCCTCGCCGCCCTCCAGCGCCTCCGCGCGCGCCTGCGCGGCCATCTCCTCGGTCGCGCGCGCGTTGTCGCTGTTCTGCGCGATGCCGGCGGTCATCTGCTCGAGGCTGGACGTGGTCTCCTCGATGCTGGACGCCTGCTCGGTCGCGGCCTGGGAGAGGCTCTGCGACGCGCCGCTGATCTGGCTGGCCGCGTTGTTGATCTGCGCGGACGAGTCGATCACGGTGCTCACGGTCTCGGACAGCCGGTCCAGCGCGCTGTTGAGCGCCACGCCCATCCGGCCGACCTCGTCCCGGCTGTCCACCTCGAGGCGCTGGTCGAGCCGGCCGGCCGCGAGCCCGGACAGCACCGCGACCGTACGCTCCAGCGGGCGGGAGATCGACCGGGTGATCAGCTGGACCATGACGAGCATGAAGATCAGCGCGAACACGATCAGGCCGATCAGCACGATCCGCGCGGTCTCGTAGGCGGTGGCGGAGGCCTCGGTGGAGGACTTCGCGGCCATGTTCTCCGCGTCGAGCATGCGGGTGAGCGCCTCGTCGATCGAGTTGGTGATCGGCGCGACCTTGTCGTCCACGATCTGGTTGAACTGCGCGTAGTTGTTCCTGGCGCCGGCCGGGATCAGTTCGTCCCGCACCACCGCCTGGTAGGCGACGAAGTCCGCGTCGATCCGGTCGCGGTCGGCGTCGGCGCCGGCCACGTCCCGGCCGTCGACCTGGGACCAGGCAGCCGTCAACGCCGCCAGGGTGTCGTTCACCCGGACAGTCGCGGTCTCGTTCTCCTCCGCGGTCTGCGCCATGCCCAGTACCCGGGTGGAGATCCGGACGTCGCGGTAGGCGATCGCCACCTGGTCGAGCGACCTGGTGTTGTGCAGATGCACGTCGTACATGGTCGACAGGCGGTCCTGGGCGCTGGCCAGTTGCACGATGCCGACCACCCCCACCACCAGCAGCAGCAGGCCGCTGATCAGCGCGAGCCAACGCAGTTTCCAGGCGACCGACAGGTTCTTCAACCCGAAACCGGTGGACGGTGGCCGCGCGTGGGACGTGTTCGCCATGAGGGGGCTCCTCGGTTGATCTTCGCCTCGGAGTCCCAGCGTAGGCAGCAACATCCGCCTTTATCCGACAAAAGCTCATATCGGTGTCTTAGGCGGCGACGACATGATCGGATGAGCTGGTTCTCGCACCACAGATCGAGAGGAGCGGCGGTGAGCGACGTGTCCACCATGCCGGCGACCCGGGCCGGGTCCGGCCGCTATCTGACGTTCACGCTCAACGACGAGGCGTACGCGCTGGACATCTTCCACGTGCTGGAGATCCTCGAGTACCGGAACCTCACGGTGGTGCCGATGATGCCGCCGTTCATCCGCGGAGTGATCAACCTGCGCGGCCGCGCGGTGCCGGTGATCGACCTGGCCATCCGCTTCGACCGCGGCACCACCACGGTCCGGCGCCGGACCAGCATCATCATCGTGCACATCGACGAGACCGGCCTGGAACCCGGCCCGGGCGGCACCGACGGCGACGGCGGTCAGGACATCGGCATCCTGGTCGACTCCGTCAACAAGGTGGTGGCGCTGGGCGAGGACGACATCGAACCGGCGCCCAGCTTCGGCTCCGGGATCCGGGCCGACTACATCAGCGGCATGGCACGCCGCGACGGAGACTTCCTGATTCTGCTGGATGTCGGCAACGTTCTGTCGATCAGTGACATGGTCAGCCTGGGCGAAGCGGCCCGCGCGCGTGGCCGTGCCATCGAGCCCGACCCCGACGAACCATCCGACGAAGGAGTCTGATGCAGCAGTCGCTCACCAGCCGGCCCATCGGCCCGGACGAGTTCGCCTACATCACCGGCCTGCTCTACCGCGAGACCGGCATCCGGATGACGCCCGGCAAGGAGGCGCTGGTCACCGGCCGCCTGGACAAGCGGCTGCGCGCGCTCGGCCTGAACGGCTACGGCGAGTACGTACGCTACCTGCGCGGCCAGGCGGACAACGGCCCGGAAGTGCGTCAACTGATCAACCTGCTCACCACGAACGAGACGTTCTTCTTCCGCGAGCAGCAGCACTTCGAGTTCATCCGGGACACGGTGCTGCCGGAGCGCGACCGGGCCCGGCCGTTCCGGCTGTGGAGCGCGGCCAGCTCCACCGGCGAGGAGGCGTACACCGCGGCCATGGTGCTGTCCGAGGCGCTGCCGGACCAGCGGTGGGAGATCGTCGGCACGGACATCTCCACCCGCGTGGTCGAGGGTGCGCAGCTCGGCATCTACCCGCTCACCGCGGCCGACAAGATCCCGCACCAGATGCTGCGTAAATACTGCCTGCGCGGCCGGGACGAGTACGACGGCAGCATGGCGGTCGCCCGCCCGCTGCGCCAGCGGGTCAGCTTCCACCGGCACAACCTGATGGAGAACCTCGGGCACCTCGGCCGGTTCGACGTGATCATGCTGCGCAACGTCATGATCTATTTCGACCCGGAGACGAAGCGGCGGCTGATCGCCCGCCTGCAGGAGATGCTGCAGCCCGGCGGGCACCTGATCGTCGGCCGGTCCGAGTCGCTGAACTCGATCCCGTCGAAGCTGGTCATGGTGGAACCGTCGATTTACCGGATCCCCGGGCAGCAGCGTGGCTAGCCTCATGGAGGTGGTGCTGAACCCGGGCGAGTTCTGCTTCGGCGACGCCGACACCCGCATCCACACGCTGCTGGGGTCGTGCGTGTCGATCACGCTCTGGCACCCGCGGCGGCGGGTCGGCGGGATGTGCCATTACATGCTGCCCACGCGACGGCTGCCCGGCCGGGCCGGGCAGCTCGACGGACGGTACGCCGACCATGCGGTACAGATGTTCCTGCGCGAGGTCGGCCGGCACGGCACCCGCCCGTCGGAGTACGTGGCCCGGATGTTCGGCGGCGGCAACCAGTTCCCACCCGCGCAGCGCCGCGGCCGCGCGCCGGACGTCGCGCGGGACAACATCGAGGCCGGGCTCGCGCTGCTCGACCGGCACGGGTTCCGCCTCGCCGAGACACACCTCGGCGGGCGTGGCGCGCGCCGGCTCTCGTTCGACGTCGCCACCGGCGAGGTCGAGCTGCACGCGACGTCCCGGCAGGCGTCATGACTCCGGGCGGCGGCATCGGCGTGCTGATCGTGGACGACTCCGCGGTGGTGCGGCAGGTGCTGACCGCGCGGCTCGCGGCCAGCCCCGGGATCGAGGTGATCGGTGCGGTCGCCGACCCGGTCTTCGCGATGGCCCACATGAACCGGGAATGGCCGGACGTGGTGGTGCTGGACCTGGAGATGCCCCGGATGGACGGGCTGACGTTCCTCAAGAAGATCATGGCGGTACGGCCGACGCCGGTCGTCGTCTGCTCCGCGCTGACCGCACGCGGCGCCGAGACCGGGGTCCAGGCGCTCGCGGCCGGTGCGGTGGCGGTGATCCCACGGCCGGTCACCGGGCTGAAACAGTTCGTGGAGTCGCAGTCCGGCGACATCGTGGCGGCGGTGCGCTCCGCGGCACTCTGTGCGCAGCCGGGACGGGCATCCGTACCGCCGCATGTCCTGGATCTGGCTCTCGCGCCGTCCGGCGCGGAGCGCGCGGCGCTCCGGCCGCACCCGGCCGCACCCACCACGCGACTCGCGCGACCCTTTCCGCAGCCGGCCACGCGACTTGCGCCGCCCTCGGCCCCGCGGTTCAGGCCGCACCTCGGCCCGCCGGCCACGCCACTCGCGCCGCCCTCGGCTCCGTCGCCCGCTCCGCTCACGCCGGCGTCGGCCACGCGCCTCGTGCCGCAGCCGGCCCCGACCGCGCGGCTCGGGTCACCGCAGGCCGCGCCGGACGAGAGCGCCCTGCCCGACCTGTCCGCACACAAAGGCAATAAAGCGGTCGTCAGCGCGGAGCGAGTCGTGGCCATCGGGACGTCGACCGGCGGGACGAAGGCGCTGGAGGTGGTGCTGCCCGCGCTGCCGCGGTCGGTGCCCGGCGTGGTCATCGTGCAGCACATGCCGGAGCGGTTCACGGCCGCGTTCGCGCGGCGGCTGGACTCGATGTGCCGGGTGCACGTGCGCGAGGCCGCGGACGGCGACGAGGTGCTGTCCGGGACCGTGCTGGTCGCGCCGGGCGGGCGGCACATGGAGTTGATCAAGATGGGCAGTGGCTACCGGGTGCGCGTGTTCGACGCGCCGCCGGTCAACCGGCACCGGCCCTCGGTCGACGTACTGTTCCGGTCCGTCGCGCGGGCGGCCGGCAACGCGGCGCTCGGCGTGATCATGACGGGCATGGGCGACGACGGCGCCCGCGGCCTGCTGGAGATGCGCCAGGCCGGTGCGTTCACGGTCGCGCAGGACGAGGCGACGTGCGTGGTGCACGGTATGCCGCACGAGGCTGTCACGCTCGGCGCCGTCGACCGGGAGGCGCCGCTCGGATCCATCGCGGAGGTGATCCACCGGTATGGCTGAGATGCTCTGGGTTCTGCTGGGCGTGGCCGTGGGCGGTGCGGCCGGTTTCGGTCTCGGGCGGCGGCGCGGGCCCACCACCCTCGCACCGTCCCGGGCCGAGGATCCGCACCTGCACAGCATCAGCCGGCTCGCCGGCTCGCTGGCGCCGGTCTGGTCCGCGCAGATCACGTCGTCGCGGACGCAGATGGAGACCGCGGTCGGCACGCTCACCGAACGGTTCGCCGAGATCGTGGAGAACCTGGACACCGTGCTCGAGTCGTCCACCGGCGTGCTCGACGAGGGCCAGGGCGGCACGTTCGACCGCAGCCGGGAACGGCTCGGCGGCGTGGTCGGCACGCTCGACGACGCGCTCTCCTCCAAGCGCGCGACCGTCGCGGAGCTGCGCACGCTGCTCGCGTTCAACGACGAGCTACGCCAGATGTCCGGCGAGGTCACCGCGATCGCGGCGCAGACGAACCTGCTGGCGCTGAACGCGTCGATCGAGGCGGCCCGGATCGGCCGGGCCGGTGCCGCGTTCGGCGTGGTCGCGGACGAGGTGCGGCAGCTCGCCGACCGGTCCGCCGGCACCAGCGAACGGATGGCCTCCAAGGTCGGTCACGTCGAGTCGACGATCAGGACGCTGCTCAGCCACGCGGAGGAGACCGCGGAGCGCGAGGACGAGGCGGTCGCCGGCGCGAACGCGGAGGTCCAGGCCGTGCTCGACGACCTGCAGGGCGTGGTCGCCGGGTTCCGCGACTCGTCCGCCACGCTGTCCCGTGCCGCCACCGGCATCCGCGGCGACATCAGCGCCTCCCTGGTCAACCTCCAGTTCCAGGACCGGGTCTGCCAGGTGCTGGAACACCTGCAGGCCAGCATCGACCGGCTGCCGGCCGTGGTCGAGGAGGCAGGCGAACGCGCGCGCACGGACGCGCCGCCGATCGACCCGGACGCGGTCCTCGGCGAGATGGAGGCCAGCTACACCATGGCCGAGGAGGTGGACGCGCATCGCTCCGGCAGCGGCGCGCAGGTCCGCGACTCGGAGATCACGTTCTTCTAGGGGGATGAGATGGGGAAGACCATTCTCGTGGTCGACGACTCCGCGTCGGTGCGGCAGGTGGTCAGCATCGCGCTCAAGGGCGCGGGCTACGACGTGCTGGTCGGCACGGACGGCAAGGACGCGCTGGCGAAGCTGGACGGCCGCCGCGTCCACCTGATCATCTCCGATGTGAACATGCCGAACATGGACGGCATCACGTTCGTGACCGAGGCGAAGAAGCTGCCCGCGTACAAGTTCACGCCGATCATCATGCTGACCACCGAGTCGCAGGAGGACAAGAAACGCCAGGCGCAGGCCGCGGGCGCGAAGGCGTGGGTGACGAAACCGTTCCAGCCCGAGCAGATGCTCGCGGCCGTCAGCAAGCTGATCGCGCCATGAGCGAGCTTGCGAGCGAATTCGCCAGCTCAGTGCCGGACGAATGTCGCCGGGGGAGCGCAGCGGAGGAGGCGGCATGAGCACCGTGGAGCTGGCCGGTGAGCTGACCATTCACGCGGCGGCCGAGCAGGCGCCGCGGCTGCTCGCCGCGCTGGAGGAGAAGAGCGTGCTGCGGGTACGGCTGGCGGACGTCACCGAGATCGACACGGCCGGGCTGCAGATCCTGCTGCTGACCCGGCGCGAGGCGGCCCGGATCGGGTCGACGGTCGAGTTCCGGGACGCGAGCCCGGCGGTACGCGAGGCGCTGGCGATCGTGCACCTGGACCCCGCTCTGGAGGCGATGTCGTGAGTTTCACCGACGATGACGCGACGGAAGCGCTGGACATCTTCATCACCGAGGCCCGCGAGCTGCTGGAGTCGCTGGAGGAGGGCCTGCTCGGGCTGGAGGCGGACCCGGACGCGGCGGAGACCGTGAACGCGGTGTTCCGGTCCGCGCACACGCTCAAGGGCTCGGCCGGCCTGTTCGGCCTGTCGCACCTGGTCAGCTTCACGCACGTGGTGGAGACGCTGCTGGGGCACGTACGCGAGGGCGAGGTGCGGGTCACGCCGGAGCTGATCAGCGCGCTGCTGCCGTGCGCGGACCACATCGCCGGGGTGATCGAGGGGGTCGCGGCCGGCCGGCTGTCGGCCACGCCGGAGGAGGAGACCGCCGGGTCGGCGCTGCTGGCCCGGCTGACGCCGTTCCTGCCGGGGTCGTTCGCCGCCGCCGCTCCCGCACCGGACGACGCCGCCGCGCCGGCCGGTCCCGGCGCGCGCGGCTGGCGGCTGAGCCTGCGGTTCGGGCCGGATTGCCTGCGCAACGGCATGGACCCGCTGTCCTTCGTGCGCTACCTCGGCACGCTGGGCACGCTCGACCGGGTCACGATCGACGACTCCGCGCTGCCGGAAGCGGCCGACATGGACCCGGAGACCAGCTACCTCGCGTTCGAGATCGACCTGCTCACCGACGCGCCCAAGCCGGAGATCGAGTCGGTCTTCGAGTTCGTCCGCGAGGACAGCGACATCCGGATCACGCCGCTCGCCGCCGCGTCCTACGTGGACTACATCGAGGCGATGCCGCAGCGGGACCGGCTCGGCGACGTGCTGCTGGAGAGCGGCGCGGTCACCCCGACCGAGATCGACACCGCGCTGCGCATCCAGCGTGAGCGCTCGCTGTCCGTACCCATCGGCCAGGTGCTGATCGAGGAGGGCCTCGCGGACCCGGCCGTGGTCGAGGCCGCGCTCAGCCGCCAGCGCAAGGTCGCGGACAGCCGCTCCGGCGACACCCAGACGATCCGGATCGACGCCGGACGCCTCGACCGGCTCATCGACCTGGTCGGCGAGCTGGTCATCGCGCAGGCCAGCACCACCATGCTCGCCGCCGGCGCCGAGGCGCAGGGTGAGGTCACCCGGCTGATCGACGAGGTCCGGCACAGCGCGCTGTCGCTGCGCATGGTCCCGATCGGCATGACGCTGCGCCGCTTCGAACGCGTGGTCCGCGACGTCTGCGTCGACCTCGGCAAACAGGTGCAGCTGACGATCACCGGCGGCGACGCCGAGATGGACAAGGCGCTGGTCGAGCGGATCAGCGACCCGCTGCTGCACCTGGTCCGCAACTCGCTCGACCACGGCATCGAACCCCCGGCCGAACGGGTCCGCTGCGGCAAGCCCGCGGACGGCTCGCTGCGGCTGCACGCCTACCACGACGCCGGCAACATCGTCATCGAGGTCGCCGACGACGGCCGCGGCCTGGACCGCGACCGGATCCTCGCCAAGGCCGTCGACCGCGGCCTGGTCCCGGCCACCGCCACGCTGACCGACGCCGAGGTCTACGACCTGATCTTCGAGCCCGGCTTCTCCACCGCGGAGACGGTGTCCAACCTGTCCGGCCGCGGCGTCGGCATGGACGTGGTCCGCCGCAACGTGGCCGCGCTGCGCGGCAGCATCGAGGTGGAATCGGTCCGCGGCCACGGCGCCACGATCCGCATCCGGCTGCCGCTGACCCTCGCCATCATCGACGGCTTCCTGGTCGGCGTCGGCCCGTCGTCGTTCATCGTGCCGCTGGACCGGGTCACCGAGTGCGTGGAGCTGCCACCGGGCCCGCAGGGCCGGGACTGCATGAACCTGCGCGGCGAGGTGCTGCCGTTCATCCGGCTGCGCCAGATCTTCGGCATCCCCGGCACCCCGGCACGCCGCCAGAACGTGGTGGTGGTCGAACAGTCCGGCCAGCGCACCGGCCTGGTGGTGGACGCGCTGATGGGCGAGTTCCAGACCGTCATCAAGCCACTGGGCCCGCTCTTCGCCAACCTGAAGGGCGTCAGCGGCTCCACCATCCTCGGCAACGGCGACGTGGCCCTCATCCTGGACGTCGGCCCCCTGGTCTCCGAACACACCGACCACGAACGCGCCCGCCAGGCCCCGGTCCCGGTCGGCTGACGATCCGCCGCCGCACCCTGATCAGCGCAGGTCGAGCCGGACGCCGTCGTCGGTGAGGTGGCGGACCAGGTCGTCGACGGTGACCGCGGACGTCCAGCTCTTCCGGGGTAACGATCGCCGCGTCCCCACCGGGCCGCCGCGATTGCGGAGGACGGTGGAACCTCGCTCGCCGTCGCCGAGCGGGACTATTGGTGCGCCGCCGGTCGCCGGTACGTGATTCGCCGAAGGTGTTGTTCTCGTGACATTCCCGGGTGGGTGTGGCCGGGTCGCAACCTCGGGCTGGCAGAGTCGGGGGATGGCGCAGCGGGAGGATGAGCGGGACAGCGGTCTGGGCGTGGTCTACCACAACCTGGACACGCAGGTCCTCACCGTCGGGCGGCGGCCGCGGCGCCGGCGGGCGGGGCGGCAGACCGGGATGGTGGCGGCGGTGCTGCTCACGGCCGCGTTGATAGCGTCGCCCGCGATCGTCTACGCGGGCATGCTGCCGGACGGGCCGCGGGCCGAGCCGGAGGGCGTGGTGCCGGCCGGCGTGGACGTGCCAGCCAGCCCGGTCCCGGCCACGCCGGCGCCGAGGTCCGGGCCGATCACCGTGGACGAGCTGCGGGACTTCGCGCTGCCGCAGGTGCCGGCCGGCTGGACGTGCCCGTCCAGCGGTGTCACGGCCGCGGAGGAGCCGGCCGTGGGGGCGGTCTGGGCCACCTCGGTCGCGCACGGTGACGTGGACGGTGACGGGGCGGCGGACGCCGTGGTCGTGCTGCGGTGCGTGCTGAAGGAGTCGGCGGGGCCGGAGGCCGCGGTCGCGTTCACCCGGCTCGGGGCGGACGTGGTGCCGATCGGCGTGGTGACGGTGACGACCGGGACGACCGTGCAGTGGCTGACCGCGGTCCGGGTGGCGGAGGGCGGCGCGATCACCGTGACGTTCGGTGACCTCCAGCCGTACGCGGATCAGCCCGTGGAGTGGACCCGCCACCAGGACGCGGATTTCTGGTACACCGGGAACGGCCAGTTCACCGGCTCGCTGCCGACGTTCACGCCGCTGGCGAACCCGTCCGGAAGATCAAGAGCCGATCTGTGGGTACGGAGTGGGAACCTCACCTACGACGCGGACGGTGCGGGCACGATCTCGCTCACCGTGGGCAATCGCGGGCCGGTCGTGGCGGACGACGTCTGGCTGACGCTCGACCCGGGCGGCCCGCTGAGCGCCCGCGTCCAGGGATGGGACGCGTGCCTGGAGGTCCGCACGACCGCGCCGTGGGCGGTGCCGACCGCGGCCGGCCGATCGGTTCCGCTGTCCTCCGGGGCACCGGAAGCGACGCCCGGCGCACCGGCGGTTCCGGGCGCGGCCGTCGCCACGCCCGGCGCGACAGCGGCCGTGGAGACGCCGGACGGCGGGTTCCCGGTGCAGTGCCGACTCGCCGACCTCGGTCCCGGCGAGGAGCGCAGCCTGCTGCTCGTGGTCCGCCGCGACGGCGGGTCCGCGCCGCAGGGGACGGTCGTGGCCTACCGGCGGGCGCTCGGCGGCGCCCCCGTCCCGGATCTGAAGCCGGGCGACGACCAGACCGTCTTCGCCGTCCGCTGACCCGCTGGGCACGAACCGCGCCGGCGCTCGACGGGCGGACCCACCCGCGGCGGACTAACATCGGCCCGATGCTGGAAGCGGCGTTCTGGGGTTTCGTCGGCGGGTTCGCGCTGCTGGTCGGCGCGGTGCTCGGCATGGTCCGGCCGGTGCCGGACCGGGTGGTCGGCGTGGTGATGGCGTTCGGCGCCGGTGTGCTGATCTCCACCGTCTCGTTCGACCTGGTCGAGGAGGCGTTCCTCGAGGCGGGTGCGGTGCCGGTCGGCATCGGCATCCTGGCCGGCGCGATCACGTTCTTCGCCGGGGACGCGATCGTCGACCGGCGCGGCGGCGACAGGCGCAAACATCCGGCCGCGAACGCCGGCGGCGCCGCGCTCGCGCTGGTCCTCGGCGCGATGCTGGACGGCATCCCGGAATCGGCCGCGATCGGTGTCTCGCTGCTCGGCGGCGGCGCGGTCAGCACCGCGGTGGTCGCCGGCGTGTTCCTGTCCAACGTGCCGGAGTCGCTGTCCGCCGCGGTCGGGCTGCGCGCGTCCGGGCGGTCCGTGCGCTGGATCCTCGGCCTGTGGGCCGGCGTCGCCGTCGTCTCCGCCGTGGCGGCCGCGCTCGGTTACGCGCTGCTCGGCGGCGCGGGCGCGGCCACGATCGCGGTGGTGCAGGCCTTCGCGGCCGGCGCGATCCTCACCATGCTGGCCGACACGATGGTCCCGGTCGCGGTCAAATACTCCGGCCCGCTGGTCGGCATCGTCACCTGCGCGGGCTTCCTCCTCGCCTTCATGCTCACCCACGCCTGACCCGCACGCAGCACCGGCTAATGCACAACGCCGCGGCCGGCCGTCGCGCAATGCCGCGGTCAGCCGGTGCGTCAGGCGACGCCGGACCGGAGCATCGCGGAGTCTCCGTTCCCGACGTCAGCTCACGGACGGCACGCCGGAGCCGGCCGGCCCGGTCATCGGCAGGCCGAAGCGGGGGAACAGGCGCGCGACGTCGAGGAAGTTCGTGACCGCGGCGATCCGGCCGTCAGTGATCTCCAGGGCGATGAGCGACCACGGGCCGGTCGTACGGTACTGGGCGTACCCGGGAAGGCCGTTGATCGTGATCGGGACGAGGCGGGAGCCGCGGCACCCGGCGCCGGTGCCGGTCATCCAGGCGCGGATGTCGGCCGGGCCGCGCAGCCAGAGCGGAACCGGGGGCATGGACAGCGTCGCGTCCTCGTGCAGCAACGCGGTGAGCGCGTCCATGTCGTACGCCTCGAACGCGCGCACGTAGCGGTCGAGCAGCGCGTTCTGCGCGGTGTCGGTGACCGTGCGGACGTCGCCGGGCGTGGTGCCGGCCAGCGTGGCGCGGGCGCGCTGGAGCGCGCTGTTGACGCCGGCGACGGTCATGTCGAGCAGGTCGGCGACCTCGGCGGCGGACCAGGCCAGCACCTCGCGCAGGATCAGCACGGCGCGCTGGCGGGGCGGCAGGTGCTGGAGCGCGGCGACGAACGCGAGCCGCACGGTCTCCCGCCCGGCGACGACCACGGCCGGGTCGTCCGGGATCGGGCCGAGCCAGGTGGCGTCCGCGAGCGGAGCGCCCGGTGACGTGGCGTGCCCGGAGCCGGCCGGCCCGAGGTCCATCGGGCGGACGCGCCGCTGCGCGCCGGTGAGCATGCTCAGGCACACGTTCGTGGCGATCCGGTAGAGCCACGATCGCACCGCTGACCGTCCCTCGAAGCGGTCGAAGCCGCGCCAGGCCCGGACCATCGTGTCCTGCACGGCGTCGTCGGCCTCGAACGCGGAGCCCAGCATGCGGTAGCAGTACCCGGTCAGCTCGGGCCGGTAGGCCTCCAGCTCGGTCACCACGTCGGTCATGAACGAGAAATCTATCCGCGGGCCGATGAGTCTGCGGCATCCGCCCGGTCCTAGACGTGTAGACAGCGTTCACGAGGAGGCATCACATGACGTACGCCGAGGTCAACGGCATCAACCTGTACTTCGAGGAGATCGGCGAGGGCAGCCCGCTGGTCCTGTTGCACGGCGGTCTCGGCAGCGGCGAGATGTTCGGGGCGATCCTGCCGGCGCTGACCGCGCGGCACCGTGTCATCCTGCCGGACCTGCAGGGCCACGGCCGGACCGCGGACATCGACCGGCCGATCGACGTCCGCACGATGGCGGACGACATCGCCGCGCTCATCGACCACCTCGGGCTGGACCGGCCGGACGTGGCCGGCTACTCGCTCGGCGGCGGCGTCGCGCTGCAACTCGCGATCCGGCACCCGGGCAAGGTCGGCCGTCTGGTCGCCGCGTCGGCCGGCATCCGCCGGGACGCCACCGACCCGGAGATCCTCGCCCAGCAGGGCCAGGTGACCGGCGCCGCGGTGGAGTTCATGAAGGACACACCGATGTACGAGCTGTACCAGCGCGTCGCGCCGCGCCCGGAGGACTTCCCGCGCCTGCTCGACAAGATCGGCGAGTCGATGGCGGTCGACTACGACTTCACCGAGGAGGTCCGCGGTCTCCAGGTGCCCACGCTGATCGTGGCGGCGGACGCCGACATGTGCCCGGTCAGCCACTTCGCCGAGGTCTTCGCGCTGCTCGACGGCGGCGTCCGGGACGGCGGCTGGGACGGCTCCGGCCGCCCGAAGGGCGGCCACGCGCTGGCGATCCTGCCCGGCCTGACCCACTACAACCTGGTCGACTCGCCGCTGTTCGCGCAGGTCACACTGGACTTCCTGACCACACCCTGACACCCCTTCCGGGGGTACGCGGTGCGGGCGCCCGCGCGCCCGCACCGCGCGGCCGGCGTCAGTCGTCCGTGGGAACCACCGCGATGGCGGCCTCGCCGCGCGCCACGAAGGTCAGCAGATCGTCACGGCCGGCCGGGCCGGGCGCTGCGATGAGCAGGACCGGCGGGCGTTCGTCCGGGTCGATCCCGTCCAGGAACGTGGACTCGACGGTGCGCTCCAGCACCACGATCCGGCCGTCCACGCGGCCCGCGCCCGCGTCGGCGCCCGCGTCGGCGCCCGCGTCGGCGCCCGCGTCGAGCGTGGTGAGGCGGACGGTCAGGGCCGGGCCGTTCTGGGCGTAGGTCGCCTCGAGGTCGTCGGGCAGCAGGTAGAGAGCGCCGTCGTCGTCCTCGTGACCGCGGTCCAGCAGTGCCGCCACCCGGCGCTCGGCCGGGTGGCCCGCGGTGTCGATGCCGATCAGCACGCTGGGGTGCGCCGGTTCCAGCGGAGGCACGGTGGTGATCCAGATGCGGTCGCTCATGCGCCCGATTCAAACAGCCCGGGCGCCCGGCACACCCGCTGGGGAGCGTGCCGGGCACCCGGGCCGGTGGTGCGGAACCGGCCCGGGCCGGGCCGTTGCCCCTTCCGCACCGGTCACTGCTGGGGTGTGTCGATGGCGGGGGCGAGTTCGTCCACGACGAGCAGGTCTGCGCGGAAACGGTTGGTGCGGTAGGCGGAGCGGGCCACCATGTGCGCGGCGACCGGCGCGGTGGCCAGCTGGAACACGGCGACGAGCACCAGCGTGGTCACGTCGACCGGGTCGCGCAACCGCAGGCCGCAGCCGATCAGGATCAGCAGCAGGCCGAGGACCTGGGGTTTCGCGGTGGCGTGCATGCGGCTGAGCAGGTCGGGGAAGCGGAGCAGCGCGATACCGGCGGCGAGGCAGAGCAGCGCGCCGCCGATCATCAGGACGACCGCGATGACGTCGATCATGACCGGCCTCCGTGGGCCGGGACGTTCAGCGCGGCCGGATCGGTGTCGGACTGCGCGGCCGCGGCGGACGCGGCGGTGTCCGGCTCGGCGGTGGACGAGCCGAGGCGGGCCACGCTGACCGAGCCGACGAAGCCGAGGATGGACAGCACCACCAGCACCGGCAGCGCGGTCGCGTCCCGGCTGAGCGCGGCCTCCGCGGCGATCGCGGCCACCACGACCGCGAGCAGCACGTCGGTCGCGATCACCCGGTCGAGCACGGCCGGCCCGCGCAGGATCCGGTAGAGCGTCAGCCCGGCGGCCGCGCAGAGCAGCAGGGTCAGGATCACGCCGGAGACGGTCATGCGCGCTCCTCCTCGTCGGTGCGGACCTCGGTGTCGATCACCGGTTCGGCGGCCGGGGTCACCCGCCGCGCCTGGACGTCGCGCCCGGCGCCGAAACGCCGGCCCGCCTTCTCACCCGGGGTCGCCCGGGCCGCACCGGAACCGGGCCGGCCGCCGACGCGACCGGTCGCGTCGTCACGGTGTACCGACGCGCCGTCGGCACGTGCCGACGCGCCGGCACCCTGAGTTGCCAGCGCACCGGCAGCATGAGTTGACGGCGCACCGTCAACATGACTCATGTCGTCAACATGGACGGCCGTGGCACCGGCCGGAGCAGGCACGGCCGGCTCGCCCGCGCCGGTCGTCCGCGGCACGCCCGTGGCGTGCAGGATCCGCGTCTCCAGGCGGATCACGGCCGCGCGCGCCCGCTCCACGTCCTCCGCGGTGGACACGCCGATGACGTGCACGTACAGGATCGCCCGGGCCCGGTCGGCCTCCACGATCAGGCTGCCGGGGATCAGGGACAGCGCGGCCGCGGTCAGCGTGATGTGCAGGTCGGTCCCGGCCCGCAGCGGCACCGCGATGATCGCGCTGGCCGGCACCCGGCCGGGCCGGATCGCCAGCCACGCGACCTGCACACTGGCCAGCAGCAGGTCGCGCAGGAAGCAGGCGGCGAACAGCACGATCCCGGCCACGCTGATCCGGCCGCCGAACGGCACGGACGGCAGCGGGAACATCGTCAGCGCCAGGATCGCGACCACCACGCCGCCGAGGATCGTGAACGGGCCGGCGTTGCCCCATAGCAGCAGCCAGACCGCCACCATGCCGGCCACGGCCACCGCGCGTTCGAGCAGCGTCGCACGCCTCACTCCCCCACCTCCGGCAGGTCGGCGACGGTCCGCACGTACGCGTCGCGTCCGATCAGGTCTGCCGCGGACGTGGCCGCGATGCTGAACAGCGGCCCGGCCGCCACGGTCAGCGCCGTGCCGAGCGCGACCAGCGCGATCGTCGGGCCGACCATCATCCCGGGCAGGCGCACCGCGGACTCGTCCGCCGCATCACGATCATCCAGCGGTACGGCGGACGACCGCGGCGCGACCGTACGCCCCGCGGCGTACGCGCCACGTTCGTCGCCCGCGGAGACCGGTACCGACCGGCCGGTGACGGACAGCGTGACCGCGGGCACGCGGTCGACCGGGTTCACCTCGTCCGGCGCGACGCCGGGCATCGCCGGGTTCGGGTTACGCCAGAACGCCAGGTTCCACACGCGCGCGACCGCGTACAGCGTCAGCAGGCTGGTGATCGCGCCGCCGGCGACCAGGGCCCAGGCCAGCCACCCGCCCACGCCGGCCGCGGCCTGGAACAGCCCGACCTTGCCGAGGAAGCCGGAGAACGGCGGGATGCCGGCCAGGTTCAGCGCCGGTACCAGGAACAGCAGGCCGAGGATCGGCGACAGCCGGGCGAGCCCGCCCAGCCGGTCCAGCGCGGTCGAGCCGCCACGCATCTCGATCAGGCCCGCGACCAGGAACAACGTGGTCTGCACGACGATGTGGTGCGCGGTGTAGAAGATCGACGCGGACAGGCCGGCCGGTGTGGCCAGCCCGATGCCGAGCAGCAGGTAGCCGATGTGACTGATCAGCGTGAAGGACAGCAGGCGCTTGATGTCCGACTGCGCGACCGCGCCGAGGATGCCGACCACCATGGTCAGCAGCGCCACGACCAGCAGCAGGTCCGCCACCCGCCCCTCCGGGAACAGCAGCGTCTCGGTCCGGATGATCGCGTACACGCCGACCTTGGTGAGCAGCCCGGCGAAGACCGCGGTGACCGGCGCGGGCGCGGTCGGGTAGCTGTCCGGCAGCCAGGAGGACAGCGGGAAGACCGCGGCCTTGATGCCGAACGCGAGCAGCAGCATGCCCTGCAGCACCAGGCGCAGGTTGTCCGGCAGCGCGTCCAGGCGCGTCACCAGCTGCGCCATGTTGAGCGTGCCGGTCGCCGCATAGACCAGGCCGAGCGCGGTCAGGAAGATCAACGACGACAGCAGCGAGACCACCACGTACGTCGTACCCGCGCGGATCCGGTTCTCCGTGCTGCCCAGCGTGAGCAGCACGTACGACGCGACCAGCAGGATCTCGAAGCCGACGTAGAGGTTGAACAGGTCCCCGGACAGGAACGCGTTGGTCACGCCCGCGGTGAGGATCAGGTACGTGGGGTGGTAGACGGACAGCGGCGTGTCCTCCACGCCGTCGACCATGCCCTGCCCGATCGAGTAGATCAGCACGCACAGCGTCACCGCGGACGACACCACCAGCATCAGCGCGGCCAGCTGGTCCGCGACCAGCACGATGCCGAGCGGCCCCCAGCCGCCGACCGCGACCGCGAGCGCGCCGTCCTGCGTGGCGAGCACCAGCAGCGCGAGGGACACGATCAGCGTGGTGGAGAGCGCGGTCAGGCTGACCGTCCGCTGGGCGCGCGGGCGCCGGGTGAGCAGCAGCGTGACGGCCGCGCCGAGCAGCGGGACGACGACCGGCAGCGGTACCAGGAACGTCATGCCCGTACCGCCGGGGTGGCCTGGTCCTGGTCCTGGTCGTCGCCGACCTGGACGTCGTCGCGCTCGGCGAGCACCACGATCCGGCGGTCCTCGGCGTCGTCCTGGACCTCGTCGTGGCCGGTGATGTCCCGGCTGCGGTACGCGAGCGCGAGCAGGAACGCGGTCACCGCCAGGGTGATCACGATGGCGGTCAGGATCATGGCCTGCGGCAGCGGATCGCTCATCTCCTCCGCCGGGACCGTGCCGACGATCGGCGTGCCGCCGGCCGTGCCGCCGGACAGGATGAGCACGTTCGCGCCGTGGCCGAGCAGGATGACGCCGACCAGGATGCGGGTCAGGCTGCGTTCCAGCAGCAGCACCACGCCGGCCGCGAAGAGCACGCCGACGAGCACGATGTACACGAGGTTGGGGGTCACGCGGTCACCTTCTCCCGATCTTGATCTTGCTGCTGGGCAACGTCTTGATCTGATTCCTCTTCCAGCGGTGACTCCTGCGGCCCCCGCGGCTCCTGCGGCTCCGCACCGAGGCTGCGCAGGATGTCCAGCACGAGCCCGATGACGATCAGGTAGACACCCACGTCGAAGATCGTGGACGTGGCGACGTGCAGGTCACCGAGCACCGGTGCGTGGATGTCCACGATCGCGGTCTGCAGCACCTGCCCGCCGAGGAACATCGCGGTCACGCCGGTGCCGACCGCGATCAGCAGCCCGGTGCCGAGCACCGCGCCCGCGTCGACCGGCGCGGCCCGGTTCAGCTCGCGGCGCCCGCCGGCCAGGTAGCGCACGGTCAGCGCGAGCGCCGCGACCAGCCCACCGGCGAACCCGCCGCCCGGCGCGTTGTGGCCGGAGAGCAGCAGGTACACCGAGAACAGCACGATCGTGTGGAAGATAAGCCGGGTGACGACCCGAAGGATCACGCTGTCCTCCTTGCCGGTCCACACCGTCAGCGGCGGCCGTTTCGGCGCCGGCGTCTCGGCACGGCGGCGCAGCGCGGACGTGCGCTGGAAGATCAGGCTGGCGACGCCGGTCGCGGCCACCACCAGCACCGAGATCTCACCCATCGTGTCCCAGGCGCGGATGTCGACCAGGATCACGTTCACGATGTTCGTGCCGCCGCCGTAGCTGACCGACAGCTCCGGGAAGCCCGCCGAGATCGGTGCGGCCACCCGGCCGCCACCGGCCACGAAGGCCATCCCGGCCGCGGCCAGCCCGACCGCCACGCCGAGCACGACCCGCCAGTGCCGGGAGACGCGCAGCGGACGCTCGGAGAACTTCGCCGGCAGCCGGCGCAGCACCAGCACGGCCATCACGATGCTGGCCGTCTCGACCAGCGCCTGGGTGAGCGCCAGATCCGGCGCGCCGTGCAGGATGAACAGTACCGACACGGCGTAGCCCGCGACACCGGCCAGCACGAACGCGGCCAGCCGCCGCTGCGCCCGGACCGCGCCGATCGCGGCCGCGACGATCGCGACCCCGGCGACCGCCTGCAACGGCGTGTCCCAGACGCGGTAGTCCGTGGGCCACGGTGCGCCGGCCACCAGCGCGGTCCCGGCGATCACCACCAGCACGACCAGAATCACGCCGAGGTGCACGGGCAGCGAACCGCGCTGGGTGGCGCCGGTCAGCTCGACGGAGAGCCGGTCGACGCCGCGCAGCGACCGCTCGTAGACCCAGGCGCCGGCGCTGATCCGGTCCTCCGCGTGGGTACGATCGCGGGTGAGCCGGAAGATCCCCGCGCCCGCCACGATCGCCAGCACGGTCAGTCCCAGCGGCAGGCTCAGCCCGTGCCAGAGCGCCAGATGCACCTCGAACCCCGCAAGCCCCCGGGGGTACGTGGTGAGTGCGCGCTCCACGGTCGGCGCGGCCAGGCCGCCCGCGAGTCCGACCAGGCCGAGCAGCACCGGGGCGGCGAGCAGGCCGGGGCCGGGAGCGTGGACCGTCGTCGTGGTGGTCCCGATGTTCTTGGTGCCGAAGGCGCCCCAGAGGAAGCGCAGGCTGTAGGCGACCGTGAGAGAGGCGCCGGCGACCATCGCGATCAGCGCGAGCGTGTCCGCGGGCTCGCCGGTGGCGAACGCGGCGAACATCGCCTCCTTGCCGAGGAAGCCGAGCAGCGGCGGCACACCGGCCATGGACGCGGCCGCGAGCGTGGCCGCGACCGCCAGCACCGGCAGCCGCTTGCCGAGGCCGGACAGCGCCCGCAGGTCGCGGGTGCCGGTGGCGTGATCGACCGCGCCGACCGTGAGGAACAGCGCGGACTTGAACAGCGCGTGCGCGAGCAGCAGCGTCAGGCCGGCCAGCGCGGCGGCGCGGGTGCCGGCGCCCAGCACGGCGACCAGCAGGCCCAGCTGGCTGACCGTACCGTAGGCCAGCAGCAGTTTCAGGTCGTGCTGGCGTAGTGCGGCGAGGCCGGCCAGCAGGAGCGTGGCCAGGCCGGCGCCGACCGTGAGCAGCTGCCAGGCGAGCACACCGGCGAACGCGGGCGCGAGCAGCGCGACGAGGAACACGCCCGCCTTGACCATCGCGGCCGCGTGCAGGTACGCGCTGACCGGTGTGGGTGCGGCCATCGCGGCCGGCAGCCACGCGCCGAACGGCAGGATCGCGGACTTCGCCAGCGCACCGGCCAGGATCAGCACGACCGCGGCCGTGCCCCATGCACCGGCCGGCGGGTCCTGCGCCAGCTGCGACCACCGGTGCGTGCCGGTGCCGGTGCCGAGCATGACGATGCCGACCAGCATGGCGAGACCGCCGAGCGTGGTGACCAGTAGCGCCTGCATGGCCGCGCGGCGGGCGGCCCGCCGGCCCGGGTCGTTCGCGATCAGCAGGTACGACAGGACGCTGGTCAGCTCCCAGAACACGTAGAGCAGCAGCAGGTCGTCCGCGAGCACCAGCCCGAGCATCGCACCGGCGAACGCGACCAGCAGGCCCGCGTGCCGCGCCTGCTCGGCACGGTCGCCGAAGTAGTGGGCGGAGTAGGCCAGCACCAGCGCGCCGACGCCGCCGACCAGCAGCACCAGCAGCCAGGACAGCGCGTTCAGCCGGAACGCCAGCTCCAGCCCGAGCTGCGGGATCCACTCGATCGTCTCGGCGGCGGTGCGCCCGGTCTGCGTCGCGGCCCAGAGCGCGGCACCCGCGGGCGCCAGCGCGACCAGGTAGAGACCACGTCCACCGATCGCGCGCACCAGCCACGGCGCGGCGGCGGCCACAACGGCGTGAATCACCAGCAGAACGAGCACGGGCCCCCCGGGGGTCGTGCCGGATGCGCGCCGCACCCGCGCTGCGGGTGGCGAACGCGCCACCCGGCGCCGAACGATGACAGCGGCAAGTCTTTCCGGACGGCTTGACGGTACACGCTCAGCGATATGTCAGTTACATGACAATCAGAATCGCTCCTGAGGCCTGCTTCGGTGAGTTGCCGGCCGGTGGACACGGGGTACCACAATCGACCACATGATCCGCTTTTTGCTCAACGCCCTGTGGCTGATCTTCGGCAGCGGCATCCTGCTCGCCATCGGCTACGGCATCGCCGCACTGATCTGCTTCGCACTGATCGTGACGATCCCGTTCGGCGTGGCCTCGCTCCGTCTGGCCGTCTACTCACTGTGGCCGTTCGGCCGGACGATCGTCCCGAAGCCCGGCGCGGGCGTGGCCTCCGGCGTGGCGAACGTGCTCTGGGTGATCGTGGCGGGCTGGTGGCTGGCGCTGACCCACATCACCGCCGGTATCGCGCAGTGCGTGACCATCATCGGCATCCCGTTCGGCATCGCGAACTTCAAGCTGGTACCGGCGGCGTTCTGGCCTCTCGGTCAGGAGATCGTCGACATCGACGACCGGGCGTGACCCGGTGAAGCCCGCGGCCGGCGGCGGGCTGTTCACAATCCGTCTTTCGTGCGGTCACCAGCCGTGCCTATGCGCACGATAGACCGAAGTCGGGGGTACGACCCGGAGGCCGTTCAGTGCCACGATCCACCTATGCCGCGGCGACGCGGTGTGCGGTCGCCCCTGTCGCGTGTGCGGCTGAGCACGGTGCCACGCCGCAACGGTCACCGCGCGCGTTCCGCGTACACCGGTGGCGTGATCGGGCCACCCGCGCGACGGACGCGTCCGGGACGGCCGCTACCGTGCCGCGTAACGCTCGTTGGGCGTCCACCGGCAGCGCATGCGTCGGGTGACGTTCGGAAGGACCCGCACCGATGATCCCCTCGCCAGACGAGTCCGGCCGGCAGCCGCGCCGGGACCGCACCGACGACCACCGTGACCTGCCGCCGGAGCTGCGGGTCGTGGTGCTCGACGACTGCCTCGCGGACGCGTGCCGCACCGCCCAGGACATCCTCGACCTGGCCGCCGACGTTCGCATCAACATGATCGACATCCGTGGCGGCGATCTCCTGGAACGCCTCCTCCGCCGCGCCCGCCGCGCCGGCAAGGTCCGCGCGCTGCTCAAGGCCGCCCACGAACGCTTCCCCGACCACGACGACCTGACCTGGCTGCACGACTCCATGTTCGGCCGCTCACCGTCCGGCGCGGCCGCCACCCGGGCCACGGACCCGGCACCGGCCACGCCGCCGGGCGGAACCAAGGCCGCGGACCTGACCCCAGCCGTGCCACAGGCCACCGTCCCGGCGCCAGCCGTGCCGCAGACCGGGACACGGCCCACAACCCCGGCACCGACCGCGCATCCGGTGGCCGGCGCGCGGAAACCCGGGGACCCGCCTACTCCCGGCGCACCGCGGACCGGGCACCCGGCTGCCGGCGCGCGGCAGACCACAGAGCCATCTACCGCCGACAGCCACCGGGCCACCGGGCCGCGCGGGGCCGCGGACTCAGGTGCCGCCGGCGACCGGAACACCGCGGACTCCCGTACCGCCGAAAAGCGGCATGCCGTGGACGCCGGTGACCGGCAGGCCGCCGACTTCCCCGTCGCCGCCGTGCGGCGGGCCGCACCCGCGGACACCGATCATCAGCAGGCCGCCCGCTTCCCTGCGGCCCGAGTTCGGCAGGCCGCGGGCACGGCCGGCACCGGCACCCGGCGGACCGGGGCCGCCGAGGCACGGGCCGGCGCGAATGCGGGCGCGTGGGTGCACGACACCGGCGAGGCGGCGGGCAGCGGTCACGACAGCCAGCAGATGATGGCATCGCCGCAGGCCGCGGCGCGGGTGAAGTAGTCACGGACGGCCGGCAGGCGACCGGCGAGCGTGGGTAGCGTGGCCGGGGTGTACAGGTGATACAGCCCGGCGCGGCGCAGGTCGGCCGCGGTGACGCCGTGGACGAGCTCCGCCACGGTCAGGTCGCGCAGCGCGGCCGCGGCCGTGCGCACCTGGGCGGGCGTGAGGTAGCAGGGCGGGTCGGAATCCCACTCCTTGTCCTCCGCGGAGGGTGCCGCGAACGGCTCCTCGCCGAACACGATGTCGACCGGGAAGTCCCGGCGGCGCAGCAGGAAGTCGATGCCGGCCCAGTCACCCTCAAGGCCGCAGCGTGGCCCCTCGCCGTCGGCGATGAACTTGCGGACCGCGGTCAGGTCACCGCGCAACGGTTTCAGGTCGGCGGGCGCGGCCCGCATCCACTCTCCAAAGAGTCCCATGGCCGCAGACCTTAGAACACAGGTACGACAAGAATCCGGCCCGCGCACCGTCGTCGATCCGGCGGCCGCCGTCAGCTGCGGCGACATGTCAACGGGTACGCGGAAGGAGCAGATCATGATCGATGCGTACGGCGTGCTACGCGGCACGCTGGACCGGTGGGTGCGCGAGGACGGCGAGTCCACGCCGCATCGCGCCTCATCCGCGAGCTGATCAAGGGTGGCCCGGCGGCCGCGGCGGCACGGTCTCGCGCTGATCGACCCGGCCGGCCCGAACCAGGGCCGCGAGGTGCTCGTGCTCGGCGACCTCGCGAGCGCCCCCGCCACGCTGGACGGCTGGCGCATCATCGACCGCAACGGCCGCGCCACGACGCTGACCGGCACCGTCGGCCCGGGCGCGTCCGCGCTGGTCCGCCTGGACGGCGCCGACGTCCAGCTCGGCAACCGCGGCGGCTACCTGATCCTCCTCGACGCCGCCGGCACGCAGACCGACGCCGTCGTCTGCACCGCCACCGACGCCACCGCCCACTTCACCCGCTTCCACCGCTGACACCACAGCGGAGCCACGGCGGCCACCTCATCGTGAGATATCGGGCGGCGGCGCCCGATCACGGCCACCTCGCCACCGCGCCGACGACGAAGTCCGCCCCTTCATGCGGGGCACAGCGCCTGATTTTTTGCGCCGCCCCACGGGCCGGAACCCGCGGCCGGGGCCGGGGCCGGGGCGAGAAGCCGCGGCCGCCGAGCCGTCGCGCGCCCGGACCGCGCAGCGTCTTCGGCAGAGGACCCCGGACGCCCGTACCCGCGGATGGTCTTGATCTATGCCGGTGTCAGCCAGAGCACGCCCAGCGGCGGCACGCGCAGTGCGGCCGAGACCGGGTAGCCGTGCCAGGGGATGTCGTCGGTGTAGATGCCGCCCAGGTTGCCGACACCGGACCCGCCGTAGACGTGGGCGTCGGTGTTGACGAGTTCGGTCCAGCGGCCGGCGTAGGGAAGGCCGATGCGGTAGTCGTCGAGCGGGCCGCCGGAGAAGTTGGCGACGCAGGCCAGTGTGCTGCCGTCCGGCGCGATGCGGAGGAAGGCTACCGCGTTGTTCTGCACGTCGTCGTTGACGATCCAGCGGAAGCCGTCCGGCGTGGTGTCCTGGGACCAGAGCGGTGCCTGCGCGCGGTAGACCTTGTTGAGGTCGGTGAGCAGGCGTTTGAGGCCGGCCCGGCGCGGGTCGTGGAGCAGGTACCAGTCGAGGCCGCGTTCCTCGGACCATTCCCGGTCGTCGCCGAGTTCCGCGCCCATGAAGAGCAGGTTCTTGCCGGGGTGGGCGTACATGTAGGCCATCAGCGCGCGGGCGTTGGCCATCCGCTGCCAGTCGTCGCCGGGCATCTTGCCGGCCAGCGAGCCCTTGCCGTGCACCACCTCGTCGTGGCTGATCGGCAGCACGTAGTTCTCCGACCACGCGTAGACCAGCGAGAACGTCAACTGGTGGTGATGGTACTGGCGGTGGACCGGGTCCTTGCCGATGTACGTGAGCGTGTCGTGCATCCAGCCCATGTTCCACTTGAAGCCGAAGCCGAGGCCGCCGTGGTCGGTGGGCGCGGTGACGCCGGGGAACGCGGTCGACTCCTCGGCGATCATGAGCGTGCCGGGGTACTGCTTGCCGACCGTGGCGTTGACCTCCTGGAGGAAGCCGATCGCGTCCAGGTTCTGGTTGCCGCCGTACTCGTTGGGCAGCCACTCGCCGGGGTTCCGCGAGTAGTCGAGGTAGAGCATGCTGGCGACCGCGTCGACGCGCAGGCCGTCGACGTGGAACTCCTCGAACCAGTAGAGCGCGTTCGCGACCAGGAAGTTGCGGACCTCGCGGCGGCCGAAGTCGAAGACGTAGGTGCCCCAGTCCGGGTGTTCGCCGCGCCGCCAGTCGCCGTGCTCGTAGAGCGGTGTGCCGTCGAACCGGGCCAGTGCCCACTCGTCGCGCGGGAAGTGCGCGGGCACCCAGTCCAGGATGACGCCGATGCCGGCCTGGTGCAGTTCGTCGATGAGCAGCCGCAGGTCGTCCGGGTTGCCGAAGCGGGAGGTGGGCGCGTAGTAGCCGGTGACCTGGTAGCCCCAGGAGCCGCCGAACGGGTGCTCCGCGACCGGCATGAACTCCACGTGCGTGAAGCCCGTCTCGACGAGGTAGCCGACCAGCTCGTCCGCGAGCTCGCGGTAGCCGAGGCCGGGGCGCCAGGAGCCGAGGTGGACCTCGTAGACGGACATGGGCTCGCGGTGCGGCTTGCTGAGCGCCCGACGCGCCAGCCACGCGTCGTCGTTCCAGTCGTAGGAGCTCCTGAAGACCACCGAGCCGGTACGCGGCGGGACCTCCGTGTGCCGGGCCAGCGGGTCGGCCTTCTCCCGCCAGTGCCCGTCCGCGCCGAGGATCCGGAACTTGTAGCGGGCGCCCTCGGGCACGCCGGGTACGAAGATCTCCCAGACGCCGGTGCTGCCCATCGAGCGCATCGGCCAGCCGTCGTGCGCGTCCCAGCCGGTGAAGTCGCCGACGATCCGGACTCCCTGCGCGTTCGGCGCCCAGACCGCGAACGCGGTGCCGTGCTCGCCGGTCTGTGCGCCGAGGACGGTCCACAGCCGCTCGTGCCGGCCCTCCGCGATCAGGTGCAGGTCGAGTTCGCCGAGCGTGGGCGGGTAGCGGTAGGGGTCGTCCTGTTCCTGGCCGTCGACGTCGAGGCGGTAATCGGTCACGCTGCCCGGGATCGCCGCCTCGAAGATGCCGTCCGGGTGCACCTTCTTCGCCGGATATTTCGTGCCGTCGGGCGAGATGACCGAGACGTCGGTGGCATGCCGTCGCAACGCGCGGACGACGGTCCCGTCCGCACCGGGATGTGCACCCAGCACCGCGTGCGGGTCGTGGGCGTTACCGGTGATCACCCGGTCCATGGCACTCACGCTCCGATCCGCTCGACGGTGAAGATGTGGGCGGGGCTGAAGATCGGGTCCAGCCGGACCGCGTTGCCGGACGCGCCCCACACGTAGTTGGCGCCGCTGAGCAGGTCGTGCACCCTGATCCGGTCCCCCCAGTCCAGTCCCAGCGACGGCATGTCCAGGTCGACGGTCGACCACTGCACCGCGGTCGCGTCGAACGAGCAGGCGACCAGGATCGTGTTCGCCGAGTCCGGATCCTTCTTCGACCACACCAGTATGCCCGGATTGTCGGAGTTTTGGAATCGCAGGTTCCGCAGCCAGTGCAGTGCCGGGTTCTGCTTCCGGATCTCGTTCAGCCTCGTCAGGAAGCCCTTCAGCGAGCGTCCCTCGATCTCCGCCCGCTCCCAGTCACGCGGCCGCAGCTCGAACTTCTCGTTGTCGAGATACTCCTCCGCACCCGGCCGCGGCTCGTGCTCGAACAGCTCGTACCCGCTGTAGAGCCCCCACGACGGCGACAGCATGCTCGCCAGCACCGCGCGGATCTTGAACATCGGCGGCCCGCCGTGCTGCAGCGTCTCGTGCAGGATGTCCGGCGTGTTCGGCCAGAAGTTCGGCGTCATGTAGTGCGCGGACGCGACCAGCTCCTGGCAGTAATCCCGCATCTCGTCCGCGCTGGTCCGCCAGGTGAAGTACGTGTACGACTGGGTGAAGCCGATCTTGCCGAGCCCGTGCATGACGGCCGGCCGGGTGAACGCCTCGGCCAGGAAGATCACGTCCGGGTCGGTCTTCTTCACCTCGCCGATCAGCCAGTGCCAGAAGTCCAGCGGCTTGGTGTGCGGGTTGTCCACCCGGAACGCGCGGATGCCCTCGCCCATCCAGTGCCGGACGATCCGCAGCATCTCCGCGCGGATGCCCTCCGGGTCGTTGTCGAAGTTGAGCGGGTAGATGTCCTGGTACTTCTTCGGCGGGTTCTCCGCGTACGCGATCGTGCCGTCCGCGCGGTGGGTGAACCACTCCGGGTGCTCGGTGACCCACGGGTGGTCCGGCGAGCACTGCAACGCCAGGTCCATCGCGACCTCGACGCCCAGCTCGTTCGCCGCGGCGACGAACTCCCGGAAGTCGGACGCGGTACCCAGGTCCGGGTGGATGGCGTCGTGGCCGCCCTCGTCCGCGCCGATCGCCCACGGCGAGCCGACGTCCTCCGCGCGCGCCATCAGCGAGTTGTTGCGGCCCTTGCGCCAGGTGCGGCCGATCGGGTGGATCGGTGGCAGGTAGAGCACGTCGAAGCCCATCTCGGCGACCGCGGGCAGCCGCTTCGCCGCGGTCTGGAACGTGCCGGACTGATGCGGCAGCACCGCGCCCTCGGAGCGGGGGAAGAACTCGTACCACGAGCTGAAGAGCGCCTTACGGCGATCGACCCAGACACGGTACGTGTCGGAGGCGGTCGGGTAGCGGCGGATCGGCTTGTCCCACAGCAGGTCCTCCAGCTGCAGCGCCGGCGTGGTCCGCTCGACCAGGGACAGCTCCTCGTCGCGCAGCGCCTCGGCCGCCGCGAAGATCCGGGCCCGCTCCGCCCGTGGCGTGGGCATCGCGGCCTCGGGGATCTCGCCGGACTCGGTGATCACGGAGCCGCGGCCGTACGCGTACCCCCGGTCGGTCAGCTGGATGCCGGCCCGGCTCTCCGCGTTGAGCGGCAGGCTCCGCGCGGCCTCGGTCAGCAGCGAAGCGCCCTCGGCCAGGTCGTTGGCCAGGTCGGCGAGGCCCTGCCCGGCCGCGAGCTTCTTCGTGACCGCGTTGTGCCAGGTGAGGTACGGATCGTCGAACGCCTCGATCCGGAACGTCCACTCCCCCGGCTCGTCGGGCCGGACGAACGCCTCCCAGCGGTCCAGCCCGACGCCGAGCGGGCGCAGTCGCGTGAACGGCCGGTCGGTGCCGTCCGGCCCCTGCCACACGACGTTGACGCCGAGCGCGTGGTGGCCCTCCCGGTACGCCGTCACCGTCACCGGCATCAGCTCACCGACGACCGCCTTCGCCGGATAACGGCCCCCGTCCACGGTGGGGGCGACCTCTTCGATGGAGAACCGTCCGGTCACTCTGCAAACCTAGACCAGACCGGCCCGATCCGCGCGCCGAGAAGATCAGTGTCTCCCGATCATGGTCAGTGCGCGCGCCACGACCTGCGCGGTCGCGTCCGCGTCGTACCCGGGCAGGCCCTCGTCGGTGAACAGGTGGACGCTGCCCGGATACGTGAAGACCTCGCCGTCGTCGGCCTCCTTGACCAGCGCGCGGGCCGCGTCCAGGTCTCCCTCGGCCGCGAAGATCGGGTCGTCGGCCATGCCGTGCACCTGGACCGGCACGCCGCGCGGCCACGGGCCGAACTCGCCGTGCGGCAGGCAGCCCTCCAGCAGCAGCGCGCCGCGGGCACGGGGCCGGGTCTGGGCGAGCATCTGCGCGGGCGACACGCCGAGCGAGATGCCGGCGTAGACCACGTCCTCGGGCAGCGCGTCCGCGGCCACCCGGCCCCGCTCGGCGATCCGGGAGAAGCCGACCTCCTGCGCGTAGGCGAGGCCCTGCTCCAGGGTCGGGAACGTCCGGCCCTCGAACAGGTCGGGCAGGTGCACGGTGTGGCCGGCGGCCTCGAAGCGGGCGGCGAGCGCCCGCACGCCGTCGGTCAGGCCGTGAACATGGTGGAACAGCACGATCTCGGTCATGCGTACCATCCTGCACGGTTATCCCGACAACGCATGTCGGGATAGCGTCCCGGTGTGCGCGCGTCCCGGATGATGTCACTCCTGCTGCACCTCCAGGTGCGCGGTCAGGCCACCGGCGCGGAGCTGGCCCGGCTGCTGGAGGTCAGCGAGCGCACCGTGCAGCGGGACGCGGAGGCGCTGGCCGCGTCCGGTGTGCCGATCCGGTCGACGCGCGGCCCGGCCGGTGGCTACCGGCTGGACGGCGGCTACCGGACCCGGCTGACCGGCATGGGGCTGGACGAGGCGGGCGCGCTGGCGTTCCTCGGCCTGGCCGGCCCGGCGGACGACCTCGGCCTCGGGTCGTTGCTGGAAGGCGCGCGGGTGAAGCTGTGGGCCGGGCTGACCGGTGCGGCCCGGGACCGCGCGATGAGCACCGCGGCCCGGTTCCACCTCGACCCGGTGCGGTTCTTCGGCACGCCGGAGCCGGTGCCGTGCCTGTCCGCGCTGGCCCGCGCCGTCTGGTCGGACCGCCGCGCCCGGATCGTCTACACCGTGCGTTCCGGCGAGACCGCGACCCGCGAGATCGACCCGCTCGGCCTGGTCCTCGCGGCCGGCGTCTGGTACCTGGTCGCGCTGCGCGACGGCGCGCGCCGCACCTACCGGGTGTCCCGGGTCCGGTCCGTGGACGAGCTGCCCGCACCGGTACGCCGCCCGCACGACTTCGACCTGGCCGAGACCTGGACGGCCGCGCGGGCGGAGCTGGAACGCGAACGGACCGCGGTCGAGGTCACGCTCCGGATCGCCGCACACGCGCTCGGCCGCCTCCGGGAGACGCTGCCGGTGCACGGCCACGACCGGCTGCCGGCCACGATCGCCGCCGATCCCGTCGAGGTCACCGTCCCGTACGAGAGCGTCGAGTGGGCGTTCACCGCGCTGCTCGGCCTGGGCGCGGCCGTCGAGGTGCTCGGCCCGCCGCGGTTGCGCGAGCGGATCGCCGCCGAACTGCGCGCCGCCGCCGGCCACTACCCGGCCGGCGGCGCCACCGGCTAGAGCCGGTATCGAAGCCCGGCATCCCACTTCGACACCGGCCCCAGGTCTTCCGGCCACCGCGAAACCGGCAGGGAGGCCGCCCGCGGCCGACCGGGGCCCGCGGGAGCATGCGGGCCGCACCACGCCGGAAGCGGGAAATCGCTTGACGGCTCTTCGCCTTCGACGTGGCGGCGACGTGTCTAGAACGTCCAGACCGCGTGCTTGCCCGGACCGACCGTCAGCGTGGAGGTGCCGATCTGCTCCACGTGCCGGGCCGCCGGCCGGTTGAGCGCGAACTCGACCTCGCGCAGCCCCGCGTCGGCCCGCGCCACCGCGTCGAACCGGAGCGTGGTCCCACCGCGGGTGACCACCGCACCGGCCGGCAGCTCCCGCACCGCGAACCCGCCGGCCCGCAGCAGCGGCAGCGTCGCGGCCAGGTCGGTCGCGGTCACCGCGAGGTGGACCTCGGTGACGTCCCGCATCAGCTTGTCCGCGTAACCGTCGTTCAGGTAGCGCTCGCGCCCGACGTCGCCGGGGAACGCGGCCGGCTCCACGTTCGCCCGCGGGTCGGCCAGGTACTCCGGCCGGTACTCCATGCCCCAGGCGCCGAACGCGTCGTACGTGGTCGTGGTGAACACCGCGTCGAACCACGGCACCGGCACGCCGTCGCCGAAGTCGCGGGTCTGGGTGAACTCGATCGGGTCGGTCAGCCGGGCGATCACGGTCGCCAGGTCGCCCTCCCGCTCGGCGGACACGCCGAGCCCGGCCGCACCCGGCTGCCCGTCCTGCCCCGGCAGGTCACCGACGCCGAACAGCTCCAGGTAGGTCTCCCGGCCGATCAGGTAGCGCCCGGTCCAGGTCACGCCGCCGGCGCCGGTCGCGGAACGGATCTGGAAGTTCGCGAACTCACGCAGGTACGCCGAGTCCGCGATCGCGTCGGCCGTCACGCGGTCGACGTTGGCCCACGCGTGGTTGTAGAAGAGCAGTTGCCGGCCCGCACCCGCGCCGGCCGTGGTCACGACGACGACCAGCGCCGCCGTGACCACCAGGAGCTTTCGCAACGTCCCCCGTAGCGTCGTCATGCGCCCGATCCTATGCCAGTCCATAGATCGACATCAGAGCACCGAGCGGTAGACCTCCATCGTGGCCTCGGCGATCGCAGGCCAGGAGAAGTGGTCGACCGCGCGCTGCCGGCCGGCCAGGCCCATCCGCCGCGCCCGGTCCGGGTCGGCGATCAGCGAGTTGATCGCGGCGGCCAGATCGGCCACGAAGCGGTCCGGGTCGACCGGTGTGCCGCTGCCGTCCGAGACCTGCGCGATCGGCACCAGCAGGCCGGTCACGCCGTCGTCGACCACCTCCGGGATGCCGCCGGTCGCGGTCGCCACCACCGCGGTCTCGCAGGCCATCGCCTCCAGGTTGACGATGCCCATCGGCTCGTAGATCGACGGGCAGACGAACACCGTGCTGTGCGTGAGGACCTGGATGACCTCCGGCTTGGTCACCATCTCCGGGATCCAGACCACGTTGTCCCGGGTGGCGCGCAGCTCGTCGACGAGCGCGGACACCTCGGCCGCGATCTCCGGCGTGTCCGGCGCACCGGCCAGGAACACCAGCTGCGCGGCCGGGTCCACCTGCCGGGCCGCGCGCAGCAGGTAGGGCAGGCCCTTCTGCCGGGTGATCCGGCCGACGAACGTCAGCGTCGGCACGCCGGTCGCGATGCCGAGCCGCTCCAGCACGCCGGTCTCCGGGTCCGGCGCGTACTGCGCGGTGTCGATGCCGTTGTGCACCACCCGTACCCGCGCGGGGTCGATCGCCGGATAGGCGGCCAGCACGTCGCGCCGCATGCCGTCGGAGACCGCGATGATCGCGTCGGCCGCCTCCAGCGCGGTGCGCTCCGCCCAGGAGGACAGCGCATAGCCGCCGCCGAGCTGCTCGGCCTTCCACGGGCGCAACGGTTCCAGGCTGTGCGTGGTCGCCACGTGCGGCACGCCGTGCAGGAGTTTGGCCAGATGACCGGCCATGTTCGCGTACCATGTGTGGCTGTGCACCAGGTCCGTGCCGGCGACGCCGGCCGCGATCGCGAGGTCGACGCCGAGCACCTGGAGCGCCGGGTTCGCATCCTTCAGTTCGGACAGGTCGGCGTAGGCCGACGCGTCGGGACGGGGCGTGCCGAAACAGTGCACCTGGACCGGCGTCAGCGCGCGCAGCGCGGCCGCCAGATATTCCACGTGCACGCCGGCGCCGCCGTAGACGGCAGGCGGGAACTCCCGCGTGAGAAGGTCGATTCTAAACCTGTCTGTGCCCACCATCGCACCCTAATCAAAGATTGAGTTCTCGGCTGGCGGAGCGCCCCCGACCTGGATAACGTCCTGTTATGACGCCCAAAGTTCTCGCCATCGTGCTGGCCGGAGGTGAGGGCAAGCGGCTCATGCCGCTCACCGCCGACCGCGCCAAACCCGGTGTGCCCTTCGGGGGCATCTACCGGCTGATCGACTTCGTCCTGTCGAACCTGGCGAACGCCGGCTTCCTCAAGATCGTCGTGCTCACCCAGTACAAATCGCACTCGCTGGACCGGCACATCACGCAGACCTGGCGGATGTCCAACCTGCTCGGCAACTACGTCACGCCGGTACCGGCACAGCAGCGGCTGGGCCCCCGCTGGTTCGCCGGATCGGCCGACGCGATCTACCAGAGCCTGAACCTGATCAACGACGAGAACCCCGACTACGTCATCGTCTTCGGCGCGGACCACATCTACCGGATGGACCCGCAGCAGATGGTGCAGGACCACATCGACTCCGGCGCGGACGTCACCGTGGCCGGCATCCGCCAGCCGCTGTCGATGGCGAACCAGTTCGGCGTGATCGAGGTCGACGAGAGCGGCCGGCGGATCTCCGCCTTCCGGGAGAAGCCGACCGACGCGATCGGCCTGCCGGACGCCCCCGACGAGATCTACGCGTCGATGGGCAACTACGTCTTCACCACGAAGGCGCTCTGCGAGGCCGTGACCGCGGACGGGATGGACCTGTCCAGCAAGCACGACATGGGCGGCAACATCATCCCCAACTTCGTCGCACGCGGCACCGCGAACGTCTACGATTTCCGGGACAACGTCATTCCGGGGTCGACCGAGCGTGACCGCGCGTACTGGCGGGACGTGGGCACGCTCGACTCGTACTACGAGGCCAACATGGACCTCATCGCGATCCACCCGATCTTCAACCTGTACAACATGAAGTGGCCGATCCTGACCGACCACGCCCCGTACCCGCCGGCGAAGTTCGTGCACGGCTGGGAGGAGCGGATCGGCCGCGCGGTCGGCTCGATGATCTCACCCGGCGTGGTCGTCTCCGGCTCCCTGGTGGAGAACTCGATCCTCTCCCCCGGCGTCCGCGTCCACTCCTGGGCCAACGTCACCGGCTCCGTCCTGCTCGACGGCGTCGACGTCGGCCGGCACGCGGTGGTCCGCAACGCCATCATCGACAAGAACGTCCGCATCCCGGAAGGCGCGGAGATCGGCGTCGACCTGGAACGCGACCGTCAGCGTTTCACGGTCTCCGACAACGGCATCGTCGTCATCGGCAAGAACCAGCGCATCGAGCGATAGAACACCGATCAGCGGTACGCGCCGGGCGCGTCCACCGCCTCGGACGCTTCGCGGTCCGGGCGCTGGACGGCCCGGCGTTCCCGGTTCCGGCCCGCTCACCCTCCGCACGCCGCCGCCGGGCTCACCCGCCGGTCCCGCGTGCGCGCATCGGTCACACTGAATGGATGGAATCGCACGCCGCCCTGATGACGCGGGCCTTCGAGACGCTCACCCGCGACGGCGTGGACGCCGCCGCCACCCTGCTGACCGACGACTTCATCGCCAACCTTCCCGGCCTGCCCACCCCGCTGCACGGCCGCGAGGCGTGGGCGGCGGGTGTCCGCCAGATGCTGGCGGCCTTCCCCGACCTGCGCATCACGATCGAGGACACGGTCACGGAGGGTGACCGGATCGCGGTCCGGGTCCGCTTCCACGGCACCCACACCGGGCCGTTCCAGGGCATCCCTGCCACCCATCGCCCGGTCACCTTCACCAGCATCGAGATCTACCGCATCCACAACGCTCTGATCGCCGAGGAGTGGGTCTCCCCCGACATGCTCTCCCTGATGCACCAGATCACCTGACCCCACCTGCACACCCCCTCCAGCGCAGCACGCCGACACACAAGCCGCAGCAGCGGCAGCGGGACAGCGCAACGGCCAGCGGCCAGCGGCCACGGCAGCGAACGGCAGCGGGCAGCGGCAGCGGGCAGCGGCAGCGGGCAGCAGCAACGGAAGCGGCAGCAGCAGCGGAAGTGGCGCAGCCGCAACGGCAGCAGCAGCGGAAGCGGCGCAACAGCAGCGGCGCAACAGCAGCGCAGAGGCGGCAACGGCAGCGGAAGCGGCGCAACAGCAGCGCAGAGGCCGCAGCGGAAGCGGCAGCGGGCAGCAGCGGGCAACGAGCAGCAGCAAGGCCAGCATCGACATCCGCAGGGCAGCAGCAGCATCACCGGTCAACGCAGGCAGGCTCCGGACAGCGGGGCAGCGGGCATAGCGGCAACGCACGCTGGCGGTAGCAAGGCCAACATCGACGCCGCAGCGTCTGCGGCGTCGAGCACAGGGCAGCAGCGGCAGCGGAGCCGTTCAGTCCGGCTCGGGCGCCACGCGCCCGAAATTTCGTATTAAGTTAGCTCCTGGCGTCACGCGGTTCAAAGGGCACACTGACCCGGCGATCAGCTCCGAAAACCGCTCAGGCACTTCGCGCCCGAAATATCCTGCTATAAACAGGCTGCAAGCCACAGACCATCTGACCCCCTCCCCGCCTCCACCCCCTGAGTGATCAATCAGTGGAGCGAAAAGGAGATCAAAAATCGAAGTTGACCTCCTTTTTGCTCCACTGATTGATCACTCAGCGCCGATTGGCCGCGTCGACCGGACGGGGCAGCGGAAGTGAGTGAGGAAGGGGCATGCTGGGCGGCATGACGCGAGCGGACGTGCACCGGCAGCTACGGGGCCGGCCGTTTCGCGGGCGGGATGCGATCGCGGCGGGCCTGGTCACCCTGGCACAGCTCAAGGGACCTGCCTGGAAGCGTCTCTACCAGGGGATTTACGTAGAGGCGGATTGGTACCGGCCCGATGATCATCGTATGTGGTGCGAGGCCGCGCTGCTGGCGGCGCCGGAGGGATCCGCGGTCGGCGGGCTCAGCGCGGCCCGTCTGTGGAGCGTCGACCTGCTGCAGCCCGGAGACCCGGTGACGGTGATCGTCCCACCCGGCCGGCGTACGCGGGAGCAGGTGCGACTGTCCGTCGTACGGGCCGCGCTACCCGCGGATCAGGTGGACGGCTTCGGCGGCTTGCGGCTGACCACGGCGGCGCGGACCGCTTTCGACCTCGGCCGTGGGCCGGACCGGACCGGCGCGGTCATCGCCGTCGACGCGATGCTCCATCGGCGGCTGATCACCGCCGACGAGATAGCCGCGCTCGCGAATCGGCACCCCGGCTGGCCCGGCGTGTCCAGGTTACGGGAGGTGCTGGCGCTGGCCGAGCCGAAGTCGGAATCGCCGATGGAGACGCGCCTGCGCCTGATCATCGTGGACGGCGGTCTGCCCCGTCCGGTGGCCCAGCACCTGGTCCGGACGCCCGACGGACGATCCGTCGGGCGCGTGGACCTGGCGTACCCGGAGCTGAGAATCGTGCTGGAGTACGAGGGCGACCACCATCGGGACCCGGCGACCTACCGGAAGGACATCGCACGGTTCAACCGCATCCAGGAGACGGGCTGGCTGGCGCTGAGGTTCACCGCGGACGACGTGTTCACACGACCGCAGAAGATCATCGAGGAGGTACGGCGAGCCATGGCCGCGATGACCCGGACAAAAGCGATCAGCGGTACGTAGAGCCACTTGGGTCGCTCAGCCCACGGCGGCCCGAACGGCGGCGGTCAGCGCGGGTCGCCCGCGGCGAGGCCGGCGCCGTCCTGCATGGTGCGCCGGCAACCGGAAAGCTCGACGTAGATGGCCGCTCCGGTGTCCACCGGCTGCAGCAGCGCAAAGGATTCCGACGCCTCGGCACAGGGCGCGGCCTTCGCGGCGGGCGGGAATGCGGCCCGTACCGCCTGCCACGCCTCCGCGGTCAGGACGGCGCCGGACCGCAGGGTGCCCGCGGGTTTGCCGCTGCCCAACTCGGTCGCTGGCACGTCGTAGACGCACAGTCGAAGCGACGCGTCCGCAGCCGGCGGCGCGGCGGCGGGCGGCGCTTCGGTCCCGAAGCCGGCCGACACCGCGATCATGTCTGCGTGCCGGTCCGCACAGCCGGTACGCGCGGACAGACTCGACTGCGACTCGCCGACCGGCGTCTCGGCGACGGTGGTCCCCCGGAGTGCGGACAACGCGGTGAGCACCTCGCGCCGCGGCTTACGGCAGTCGTCGTGCGGCACGCCGGGCCGCACCCAGGCGCCGTGCGCGTCGTGCAGCACGAACCACGGCAGTATGACCGCGTCCGCCGTGCACGCCTCCGCCGTTCCCGGCAGGTTCGGCAGCCGCAACGCCGCGACCAGCGCCGCCACCGCGGCCGGATCCTCCGTGCGCTGCTCCGACATCACGACGTCCCGACCGCCGTCCGACCGCTGCCTCAACCCGGCACCGCAGGTGGTCACCGCAACCGCCGCGAATCCCGCCGGCAGTCGCGGTTCCTCGCTCTGATCCGCACCGACCGGCGGGATCATGCCCGCCCCCGCATCCGGCGTGGCCTGCGGCACCGGCGCTCCCGCCACCGCGCACGAGTCCCACCCCACCGCGAGCGACGCCACCGGTTGCGCCTCGTCCCGGCCTCCGGGCCGCTCCCCCGGCGCCGCACACGCCCCCACCGACATCGCCACCACCAGCATCGTTCCGGCCGCAACCCGCTGTCCCACCACGCCTCCCGTCGCCGTCACATCCGCCCGCTTCGACGCCCCACCCACCCGATCTGGTTCCACCGGCCACCCCAACCGCCCGATCCCCCCGCACACCCCGCCCCCGCCGTCGTTCAGCGCCTTGGAACACGGACTCCCGCACACCACGGCGCGCGCCACGAGTCGCCTGGCACACCACGGACCACGTGCATCACGGATCGGGACGCGACGCGGATCCCGCTATGGCGGTGGGCTGTGTCGCCGAGTCGCGTAGGGTGCCGGCCATGCCGGAGACGTTGACGGTCGGCGATGAAGTGACCGACGAGGAACTGAATGAGCTGTTCGCCGCGGCCTGGCCGGAGCACCGCCCGCGGTCGTGGGCCGCGCTCCACGCGCGCAGCCTCGCCTGGGTGACGGCCCGCATCGATCGCGATCTCGTCGGCTACGTCAACGTCGCCACCGACGGCGGCGTCCATGCGTTCCTGCTCGACACGACGGTGCACCCGGCTCATCGCCGACGGGGCCTCGGCCGCCGCCTGGTCCTGGCTGCCGTGACCGCCGCCACGACCGCTGGCGCATCATGGCTGCACGTGGACTACGAGCCGCACCTCGGCGGCTTTTACCAGTCGGCGGGCTTTCGCCCGACCGCCGCCGGACTCCTCCGCCTGGACTGACCCGGCAACGCACACACTGCGTGGGTGGGGCGGACCGGTGGCCGCGCGTGGGCTCGCGGCCACCGGCATCGGGGTGGGTCAGCGCAGGTGGCGGATCGTCAGGTGCGGGTCGGAGGCGATCTCGCGCTCGGTGAAGCGCTCGGTGACCCAGCGCTTGTCGTTGTAGACGTGGATCTGGTCGGTGTGGTGGGGCGACGTCGGGTTCGCGGACTGGCCGTACGTCAGGAGCGTGCGGGTGCGCGGGCCGGAGCGGGTCAGCTCGGTGGCCATGATGAAGCTGGAGCCGTGCTGCACCCCGGAGTCCGGACGGGTGACGTCGGCGGTGATGACGTTGAAGCAGCCCTCGCGACCGTCGCAGCCGTGCACGCCGATACTCTCGTATTTCTGCACGTCGGCGAGGCGGACGTCGACCGGGATGCTGGCCGCGGCGAAGGCCTGAACCGCGTCGGCCAGCGCGGTGCTGACGCCCGGGCGCGTCGCGTCGAAGCCACGTGGCGTGTTCACCGGGTCGGCCGGGTCGAAGGGAACGGTCCACGGATCGGTCCGCAGCCGCAGGACGAACACGCGCCAGAGCGCGGCGCCGCGCGCTTCGAGGTCGCCGCGCGTGTTCCAGCCGGCCAGCGCGGCGCAGGCGGCGGTCAGGTCGACGGTGCGGCCGTCGGTGGCGACCGCGGACGGGGCGGGTGCGCCGGACCGGCACCAGGCCAGCACGGACGGCAGGCCGCGCTCGGCTGTGAAGTTGCGGTTGTTGAGCTGCATCGCCTGCAGTTCGGCCAGCGTGAACCCGGAGTCTGCGATGCCCTCGGCGATCATCTCGAGGCCCATCCGCGTCCGGTAGGACCGTGGCGTCCCGGTGTCTCCGACGATCGCGGGATAGCTGACCAGCGGCGCGGCCGGGTTGGCCAGCCACGGGCTGTCGTTCATGTTGCTGACCACGTCGCGGCGGAACAGCGTGGGCAGGTTGCCGGCGCCGAACAGGCCGGGCACGGGCGCGTCCGCGTCCGAGCCCCAGGCGCAGTCGGCGCGGGAGCCGTCCAGCACCGGGATGCCGTCGAAGTCGGCGAGCCCGCACCGCTCCTCCTGCTCATTCGTCACGTGCGGGACGACCTGCAGGTCACCGTAGAACGCGGTGCCGGTGACGTCGGCGGCGGTGGTGTTGACCCAGGGCGAGGCGAGCAGCCGGGCCTGGACGTCGCGGAGCTGCCGCACGTCGCGCGCCTTCGCCATGCCGATCCACTGGTCGACCGTGCGGAGGTTGGTCGCGTTCGCGCTGCGCAGTTGGAAGGCCTGGGTGGCGTCCCACGGCAGCGCGCCGGGGATGGACACGATCGGGCCGTCCGGCGTGCTCCACACCGACTGGGTGACCGTGGTGAGCGTGCCGTCGTCCTGCCGCACGGTCACCGTAACCGGGTCGTTGCGCAGCACGCGGGTCTGACCGTCCACCACGTACCGCGTGGGGTCGCCGGGGGTGAGTGCGAGCCGGTGCAGCGTGACCGTGACCGCGGTGGAGACGGTGTGACTCCAGGCGACCCGGTCGGTGTGACCGATCGCCACGCCGGGGAGGCCGGGGAGCGAGACGCCGGAGACGTTCAGCTCGCCGGGGATGGTCAGGTGGATCTGGTGGAAGCGGCGATCACACTGCCAGGGGAAGTGCGGGTTGGCCAGCAGCATGCCGGTGCGGCCGGTGGTGCCGTCGGCGCCGAGCCCGACCGCGTTGCTGCCGATGCCGCCGCCGAGCACGTCGGGCAGGCCGGTCGGGGCGGTGCGGGACGCGACGGCCGGTGTGCCGGGCGGCTGGGCGGCCGCGATCAGGCCGGTGACGCCCTCGGCGCCGCCCATGTCCGAGATCTGCAGCACGCGCCGCCAGACGTCCAGCTCGGTGATCGGACGGACCCACTCGGCGCCTCGGCAGACGGACTCGGGCAGGTTGTCGACGCCGACCGAGGACAGGTAACGGTTGTAGCCCTCGGCGTAGCCACGCGCCAGCTCGCGCGCGTCACGGGACGGCCCGCCGGGAGCGGCCAGTGCCCGCTCGACGACGCGGTTCTGCTTGAGCCAGCGGTGGTAGAGGTCGTCCTCCAGGTTGCCGCCGGCCGGGCCGAACCACCGGGACTGCTCGCCGTCGAGCGCGACGATCTGCGGCGCGAGCAGGCACAGATTGTCCTCGGCGAACGCATAACCGGCGCCGACACCGGCCGTGCGATAGCTGGACGCGAGCACGTGCGGGATGCCGAACTCGGTGCGCCGCAGTGTGGCGCCGCCCGGTGCCGCGGAGGCCGGCACCGCGGTCGTCACCAGCGCCGCCGTGATGACGAGTGCCGCCATCGACCGCGCTCTTCGCCCGAACATAGGAACCTCGCCCCCTGGCCGACCGTCGGCCGCGGTCCATCATGCCAGCCGACGAGAGCGGTTCATCGATATCCACAGGCCGAAAAGATATCCACAGGCGACGAAACAGATGGCGGCCGAGCGCGTAACCTCGCTGACAGTTGTCGATGGATGGTATAGACGTAGGCCGGGCCCGCGTGCCGTGCGGGAGCGCGCGGGCCCGGCGGGGATCACCCGACCGGGGCGGCCGTCGGGTGAAGCCAGCAGGCGACGGTGCGGTTCCCCGCGCGGTCGGCGGCCGGCGGCGGCCCGAGCGGCGGCAGGTGCGTCGCACACGGAGCGAAGGCCTTCGGGCAGCGCGGGTGGAAGGAGCAGCCGCGCGGCATGGCACGCAGGTCCGGCGGCGATCCCGGGATGCCGCTGAGTTCGCGCTTCTCACCCCGGAGAGCAGGAAAGGAGTTCAGCAGCCCATGACTGTACGGATGGAGCGAGTCGCGATACAACGCGGCCGCCGGTGCCTCCTCCACGATCCGCCCGCCGTACATGATGGCGATCCGGTCGGAGAACTCCACCAGCAGCGACAGGTCGTGCGTGATGAACAGGACCGAGAAGCCGAGCCGTTCGCGCAGCTGGACGAGTTGCCGCAGGATCTGCCGCTGCATCACCACGTCGAGGGCGGTGGTCGGCTCGTCCATGATCACGACCTGTGGCTCCAGCGCCAGCGCCATCGCGATCATGACGCGCTGCCGCATGCCGCCGGAGAGCTGGTGCGGGTAGGCGTCGAGCCGGTCCTTCGCGATCCCGACCAGACCGAGCAGCTCAGCGGCACGCGCGGTCAGCGCGGCCCGGGTCAGGCCGGGGGTGTGCGCGCGGATCACGTCGGTGAGCTGCACCGAGATCTTGTGGACCGGGTTGAGCGAGTTCATCGCGCCCTGGAAAACGATGGACGTCTCCGCCCAGCGGAACGCGCGCAGCTGCTTCGGCGTGAGCGCGAGCACGTCGAACGGCGCACCGTCACGCGGATGGTAGATGACCTGACCGCCCGCGATCACGCCGGGCGGCGGCAGCAGCCGGGTCGCGCCGTAGGCGAGCGTCGACTTGCCGCTGCCGCTCTCCCCGGCCAGCCCGAGCACCTCGCCGCGGTGCAGCGTCAGGTGCACCTCGCGCACCGCGTGCACGGCGTCGTCGCCCAGCCCGTAGTCCACGTTGAGGTTGCGGATCTCCAGCACGGGCTCACGCCGGCGGGGACTCCCCGCGGCCGGTTCGGTCCGCACCGCACCGATCGACTCGATCACGCCGACTCCTTCTCTCCGAGCGGCCGCTGCGCGCCGGGCGCACCGGTGGGGGTGACAGCCGCCGCCGACGCCACCCGCTCCAGCGGTACGGCCGGGGCGTGCGGTGACACCGGGTCCTCGCCCAGCGGCGTGGTGCGCAGGACCGGGGTGAAGCCGACCCGCATCCGTACCGTGGCGCCGGAGGCGGTCCTGATCGTGGTCTTGCCCGCGGAGCGGAGACGCGGGCTGACGAACTCGTCGATGCCGAAGTTGACCAGCGAGAGCGCGGTGCCGAGGATCGCGATCGCCAGGCCGGCCGGCACGAACCACCACCAGGCACCGGAGGCGAGCGCTTGCTGACCCTGGGCCCAGAACAGGATCGTGCCCCAGTTCCACTCGGAGACCGTGGTGATGCCGATGAACGCCAGCGTGATCTCGGACATCACCGCGAAGATCACCGTGCCGACGAAGCCGGAGGCGATGATCGCGGTGAGGTTCGGCAGGATCTCGAAGAAGATCACCCGCCAGGTGGGCTCGCCGGTGGCCCGCGCGGCCTCCACGTAGTCGCGGCGGCGCAGCGACAGCGTCTGCGCGCGCAGCACCCGCGCGTTCCAGGCCCACGAGGTGAGGCCGATGACGAGCGCGATCATCAGGTCGGTGCTGCGCTCCAGCAGCGACGTGATGATGATGATCAGCGGCAGCGAGGGGATCACCAGGAACACGTTGGACAGTGCGGAGAGGGAGTCGTCCGCGGTGCCGCCGAGGTAACCCGCGGTCACGCCGACCACGATCGCGAGCGTGGTGGCGATCACGCCGGCCAGGAAGCCGACGAAGATGACGCCACGCGTGCCGACCAGGATCTGGCTGAGCACGTCCTGGCCGAGGTGGGTGGTGCCGAACCAGTGTGCGGCGGACGGTGGCTGGAGCAGGTCGGCGGAGCGCTCCGACGCGTCGTACGGTGCGATCCACGGCCCGATGATCGCCAGCAGCACGAAGAAGCCGACGATGGCGATGCCGGTGGCGGCCTTCGCGTTCGCGACGAAGCGGAACGGCCGGCGCTTGGCCGCGACGGCGGCCGGGGTGATCTCCGCGGCCGAGGGTGTGGTCACGTCTCAGCCCTCCCTTCGGGTGCGCGGGTCGAGCGCGAGGTAGGCCAGGTCGGCCAGCAGGTTCGCGGCGAGCACGGACAACGTGATCACCAGGAAAACGCCCTGCATCAGCGGGTAGTCCTTGGCGCCGACCGCCTGGAAGAGCTGGAAACCGAGCCCGGGGTACGAGAAGACGATCTCGACGAGCAGTGTGCCCCCGACGATGAAGCCGAGCGAGAGCGCGAAGCCGGACACGTTCGGCAGCAGTGCGTTGCGGGCCGCGTAGGCAAGCGCGACCCGGCGTTCCGGCAGTCCCTTCGCGTGCGCCACCGTGATGTAGTCCTCGGCCGCGACCGTGACCATCATGTTCCGCATCGACAGGATCCAGCCGGACACCGACGAGATCAGGATGGTGAACGCGGGCAGGATGCTGTGCTGCAGCGCGCTGCCGATGAACCACTGGTCCCAGGCCGGGATGAGCCCGGGCTCGTAGCCACCGGACGACGGGAAGAAGCTGCCCGGCCCGGCGAGCACGGTGATCGCGATCAGGCCGAGCCAGAAGTACGGGATCGAGGAGAGGAACGTGGTGGCCGGCAGCAGGCCGTCGACCCAGGAACCGCGCCGCCAGCCGGCCAGCACACCGAGCAGCGTGCCGATCGCGAAGCTGATGATCGTGGTGATGCCGACCAGCAGCACGGTCCAGCCGATGCTGTCACCGATCACCTGGGAGACGGGCGCGGGGAAGAACGTGAACGACAATCCGAGGTCGCCGCGGAACAGCTGACCCCAGTAGTCGACGTACTGTCCCCAGAGCGACTTCTGCTCGTCCAGGCCGAACAGGATGTAGAGCGACTGGATCGCGTCCGCGTTCAGCTGCCCCTGATAGCGCGAGATCATCGAGCGGACCGGGTCGCCCGGGATCAGGCGCGGGATGAAGAAGTTCAGCGTGATCGCAGCCCACGCGGTGAACAGATAGAACGCCACCCGGCGAAGGACGTGCTTCACGACGTCACCTTCCCCACCGCCGATGACGCAGCCGACGCAGTCGGCCGCGCCGCCGCGACCGTCTCCGGGTCGAACAGCCAGCACGCGGCCCAGTGCCCGTCCGCGTCGCCCACGGTCAGCCGGGGCGGCAGCTCGGTCGTGCACCTGGTCATCGCGGCCGGGCAGCGCGGGTGGAAACGGCACCCGGCAGGCGGTGCGATCAGGCTCGGCGGTTCACCGCCGCCGCGGTCCTCCGGCGTGTGCGCGGCCGCCTTCCGCGCGGAGCCCTGGATCGTGTCCGGGTCCGGCGCCGACTCGATCAGCAGCCGGGTGTACGGATGAGCCGGCCGCTGCGTGACGGTTTCGCTGTCGCCGCCCTCGACCATCCGGCCGGCGTACATCACCAGCGTCTCGTCCGCGAAGTATCGGGCCGACGCGATGTCGTGCGTGATGTAGAGGATCGCCAGGTGCAGCCGCTCCTTGAGGTCGCGCAGCAGGTTGAGCACGCCGAGCCGGATCGACACGTCCAGCATCGACACCGGCTCGTCCGCGAGCAGGACCTCCGGGTTCGCGCCGAGCGCGCGGGCGATCGCGACGCGCTGCCGCTGCCCACCGGAGAGCTCGTGCGGGAACTTGTCCAGGTAGCGTTCCGGCGGCGTCAGGTGCACCCGGGTGAGCAGCGCGTGCAGCGCGTCCTCGAGTTCCGCCCGGGTCCGGCCGCCGTTGCCGTGGATGCGCAGCGACCGGGTGAGGTGGTAGCGGATCGTGTGCACCGGGTTCAGCGACGCGAACGGGTCCTGGAAGATCATCTGGACCTTCCGGGCGTACGCGCGGAACGCCCGGCCACCGCGCACGGCGCTGACGCCGCCGTGCAGCCGGATCTCGCCGGACGTGCGCGGGTAGAGCTGGGAGAGCAGGCGGGCCACGGTCGACTTGCCGGAGCCGGACTCGCCGACGAGCGCGGTCACCCGGCCGCGGCGCAGCGTGAGCGTCACGTCGTCCACCGCGTGCACCACGCGCAACCTGCGGGCGAGCAGGTCGGCGAGGCCTCGTCGTACCGGGAAGTGTTTGGTCAGTCCATCGGCGGAGAGGACCACCGTGTCGTCACTCGGCGTCATGCCGGGCTCCTCGGGAGAGGGGGTGCGGTCCTCCCCGGGCGGCGGTGGCACACCCGGGGCGGACCGCAGGGGATTGATCTGGCCTTCAGCCCGCTTCGGGACCGGCGGCCGGAGGGAGGGTCAGGCGCCGGCCGGCTTGAGGTGCAGGATCACGTCGACCGCGTTGGGCTGCGTGGGCTGCGCCGGGGCGTAGGGGTCCTCGGCGGACGGCCAGCCGACCCAGTTCTTCACGTTGTAGGCGCCGCCGGCGTTGTCCGCGCCGACCGGGATCATCGGCATCTGCTCGACGAAGATCTTCTGCAGCGTGTTCATCGCGGTGGTGCGCGCCGCGTCGTCGGTGGCGTTGGCGTACGCCTCCAGCGCGGCCGTCGCCTCCGGGCTGTCGAAGCGGCCGAAGTTGCCGTTCTGGGCGGCCTGACCGACGGGCTTGAGCAGGTTGCCGTCCATGATCGTCTGGTACATGTCGTACGGGGTCGCGCCGCCGTTGGTCCAGCGGAACGAGGCCTCGAACGTGCCCTCCTCGATCGACTTCTGCCAGGCGTCCTGGGTGGCCTTGTCCAGCGTGGCCTCGATGCCGATCTGCGAGAGGTTGTCCTTCACGATCTCCAGGCTGGTGATGTAGTCGGACCACGGCGCCGGGTCGGTCAGCTTGATCTTGACCGGCTTGCCGCTCTTGTCCTTCAGCGTGGTGCCCTCGAGCTTGTAGCCGGCGCCGGTGAGCAGCGCCTTCGCGCCCTCGACGTCGACCTTGTGCGTCTGGCCCTTGAACTCCGGCGCGATGTAGGGGTCACCGGCCGGCGTCGGGATGCCGGTCACCGACGTGATCTCCGGGTGGAAGTAACCGGCCGCGGCCTGCTCGAAGATGTCGTTCCGGTTGATCACCATGTTCATCGCGCGGCGCAGCACCGGGTCGTCGAACGGCTTGACCGTGGTGTTGATGTACAGCCCGTGGATGCCGATGACCGGGGCCGGGAAGATCTTGTTGTTCTCCGGGTCCTTGTCGATGTAGACCGTCTTGTAGTTCGGGATGAAGACGAAGCTCCACTCCGACTCGCCGTTCGCCAGCGCGGTGGTCTGGGCGTTGTTGTCGTTGTACGACGTGAAGCGCAGTTCCTTGACCTGCGGCAACTGCTGCCAGTAGCCCTCGGTGCGGACGGACAGCGTGGTGGTCTGCGGCGTGAACGTCTTCAGTGTGTACGGGCCGGTGCCGACCGGGTTCTTGATGATGTCGGTGGACGGGTCCGGGATCTGCGACCACAGGTGCTTCGGCACGATCGCGATGTCACGCAGGATCCGGGCCTCGTTGACGAACTGCGGCCGCTCGAACACGATCGACGCCTGGTTGCCGGTCGCGGTGGCGGAGACGATCGGCAGCGCGAACCGGTTGATCGCCGGCGTCTTGCCGATCAGGTCGTAGGTGAATGCGATGTCCTCGGCCGAGAACGCGGTGCCGTCCGACCACTTCGCGCCCTCGCGCGCGGTCACGGTCAGCGTCTTGAGGTCCGCGCTCCAGCTGTACTCCTGCGCCAGCCACGGCTTCGGCTTGTCGGCCGGCCGGATCACGTTGGCCAGCGCGAGCGGCTCGTAGATCTGCCAGCGGTAGCCGAGGATGGAGGCGGAGGACGACTCCAGAAACGGGTTGTGGTTCTCGGTCTGCGGCCCGTTCGGCATGCCGATGTTGAGCACGGTCGCGGCCCCGCCGTTGTTGCGGTTCGCGTTCGGGCTCTCGCCGCAGGCGCCGAGCGCGGCGGCCGCCAGCACGCCGGCGATCGCCATGGCGACGGATCTTCTGGTGGGACTCATGCGGTCCTGCTCCCTCTTCTGATGTGTGGTGCCCGGTGCCGGGGCGTGCGGGATCGCGCCACGGCGGGCGTACCGTCGCGGCCGGCGATCCTGTTTTGTGGTGATTTATCGGCCGGTGGTGGACTCGCGGGTGACGAAGGTGGTCGGGATGGTCACGGGGCTCGCGGGCAGCGGTTCGCCCGCGAAGTGCGCCAGCAGCAAGCGGGCGGCCGCGTCGCCCATCTCCCGCAGTGGCTGGCGCACCGTGCTCAACGGCGGCTGGGCATTCGCGGCGAGCGGGAGGTCGTCGAACCCGACGACCGCCACATCACCGGGCACGCTCCGGCCGGACTCGATCACGGCCTGCATCGCGCCGGTGGCGGACAGGTCGTTGTGCGCGAACACGGCGTCGAACCCGGCGCCGGCGCTGCGCAGCACGGCCTCGCGGCCGCACCGATAGGAGAAGTCGCCCTCGAAGACCAGCGCCGGGTCGATCGGCAGGCCGGCCTCCGCGTAGGCGTCGGCGAATCCGGCCACCCGCTCCCGCGTGCAGCCGAACGTGATCTTTCCAGTGATCACGAGCGGCCGGTGCCGGCCCAGCGCGATCAGGTGCTCACCGGCCGAGCGGGCGCCCGACCGGTTGGTGGTGCCGACGGACGGGAACATCGGCCGCCGCGCGGCGCGGTCGTCGATCAGCACGACCGGCAGCCCGCCCGCGTAGAGCTCCGCGATGTAGCCGGTCTGCCCGTCCGGCTCGACGACCAGCAGGCCGTCGAACGCACGCGCGGAGACCTGCTGCGCGAACTGACGCATCGAGTCCTCCCCGCGGTTGACCGTGAACAGCAGCAGGCCGTAGCCCGCCGCTTCCATCGCGTCGACCGCGCCCTGCAGCACCTCGCCCATCCAGGGCCAGGTCAGCGACGGTACGAGCATGCCGACGATCCGGGTCCGGCCGCGTGCCAGCCCGACCGCGCGAGCACTCGGCACGTAACCGAGTTCGGCGATCACCCGCCGGACCCGGTCCGCGGTCTGCGCGTCGAGATCGTCCTTACCGTTCAGTACCCGGGAAACGGTGGTCTTGCTGACACCCGCGGCCGCGGCGACGTCCGCGATGGTGATCGTCAATCCACCCACCCCCCGAGCTGTGTCGGCACGGTTAACGACACGTTCGGAACCGGTTGCGGAAGCGGTTCCGTGGGGGGAGTCAACCGGAGTGAGCTGGGGCACGTCAATAACGACGAGGTAACGAACCACGGCTAACTTCAAGGTTTGTAGGAAGTGCGAGAGAACGCTCTCTCGGAATAGGGACGTTCCATCACGCATCGCCCGTGATCACTAATCGTCGCGATCGAAACGTTATGATTTGGATCTGGCCGGATGCTCCGCTTGACTGGCCACCGTGAGAGCACTTGTGGTGGGTCTCGGCGTCTCCGGAATGGCCGCGGCGATCGCCCTGTCCGGGGCCGGCTGGACGCCGGTGATCGTGGAGCGCGCGCCCGCACGGCGCACCGGCGGATACTTCGTCGGCCTGTTCCCCGCGGGCAAGAAGGCCGCGGACCGGCTGGGCGTCCTCGACCGCATGCACCTGCGCACACCCGTCGACCACCGGACCTGGGCGGTCGACGCCGGTGGCGAGCGACGGCGCAGCATCGGCTTCCTGGACCAGCCGGGCCAGCCCGAGGGCACCATGCGCGGTGACGTGGAGGCCGCGCTCTGGGCCGGCCTCTCCCCCGACACCGACATCCGGTTCGGCACCGGGCCGCTCTCCCTCCGGCAGACCGCCGACGCGGCCTACGCCGACCTCGGCGACGGCGAGGAACGCTTCGACCTGGTGGTCGGCGCGGACGGACTGCGCTCCACCGTGCGCCGGCTCGCGTTCGGCCCGGACGACCGGTACCTGCGGCCGGCCCGCTCGATGATCTGCACGTTCTCACTGGACGCACCGGTGCCCGGCTACTCCGCCTCTGACCAGCTCGCGCTGGTCGAGCCGGGCCGCGCGCTGTGGGTCTTCCCGTACCGGGACCGGCCGCCGACCGCGCTGTTCGCGTACCGCGCCCGGGACGTCGACGCCGAGCAGCGGCGCGACCCGGCCGAGGCGCTGGCCGCCCGCTACGCCGGCATGGGCGAGCCGGTGCCGTGGGTGCTGGACCGGCTGGCCCACGCACCGGAACGGCTCTTCGACTCGGTGTGGCAGGTGCGCATGCCGCACTGGCACCGCGGCCGGGTGGTGCTGCTCGGCGACGCCGCCTGGTGCCTCACGCTCTACTCCGGCATGGGCGCCAGCACCGGCATGATGGGCGCGGCCGCGCTCGGCGACGCGCTGACCTCCGGCCTGCCGCTACCCCGGGCACTGCGCGCCTGGGAACGCACGATGCGCCCCACGATCCGCGCTCACCAGCTGATCGCGCACGTCAAGGGCGAGGGCTTCGTTCCGTCCAACCCCTTCAACCACGGGGTACGCAGATTCGTCGTCGGTCAGGCCGCCAAACTGCTCATCCGCAAACCCCGGCCGGCCATCGGACTGTCCTGACACGGACGCGGGCGCGCGGCCCGGGCCGGCGCACGAACCGGCCCGGCACGCGAACGGGACCGGCACGCAGTCCGGACCACCACCGCAGACCGGACCAGCACCGCAGACCGGACCAGCACCGCAGACCGGACCGGCGCACGGACGCGTCCGGCACACGGACCCGGGCCGCACGGTCACACCGCCGGCAACGCGGTGCGGCCGGGTCCGCAGCCCACGCTGCCGGGCCGCCCTGTGCCGCGCACACCGCCCCAGCGGTGATGAACGCCCACGGCCGCGGCTCGCCGCCACGGCGCCGGCAACCACGGCAGCCGGTACGGCGCCCACCCGGCCGCCCCGATCCGCACGGTCGCCACGCCGGTCCCCCTCCCGCGTGCTCCGGTCAGGCCGCGGCACGGGCCGCGACGGGCCGGCGGCGCAGGTCCGGCACCGTCAGAGCGGGCGGTACGAAAGCCTGGTCGAGCGTGCCCACGTCGGTGCCGGGTGGGACGATCTCGTCGATCCGGTCGAGTACGTCGTCGGTGAGCGTGACGCCCAGGCCGGCGATCAGGTCGTCGAGGTGCCGCTCGGTACGGATGCCGATCAGCGCGCTGGTCACACCCGGGTGGGCGATCGCGAACGCCATCGCGAGATGGGTCATCGGCAGCCCGGCCTCGGCGGCGAGCGGCATCAGGCGCTCGACCACGTCGATTCGGTGCGCGTCCCGCAGGTGCCGCATCATCCCGGAGCGGCGCAGGCCGTCACCGGCCGACGGGGCCGGATCGTCACGGCGGACCCGGCCGGTGAGCAGCCCCTGGCCGAGCGGGCCCCAGACCAGCGTGCCCATGCCGAAGTGCTGGGTGACCGGCAGCAGTTCGCGCTCGATGCCACGATTGAGGATCGAGTAGGCCGGCTGCTCGGTGTGGAAACGCGCCAGGCCCCGCCGCTCGGCCGTCCACTGTGCCTCGACGATGCCGGACACCGGCGTGTGCGACGCGCCGATCGCCCGGACCTTGCCGTCGCGGATCAGGTCGGTGAGAGCGGCCAGCGTCTCCTCGGTGCCGGTCACCGGGTCCGGGAAGTGGATCTGATAGAGATCGATCCGGTCGGTCCGCAGCCGGCGCAGCGAGCGCTCGACCGCGGTGACGATCCAGCGCCGTGACGTGCCCTGCTGGTTGGGGTCGCGGCCGGCCGCGCGTCCGAACTTGGTGGCGAGCACGACGTCGTCCCGGCGCCCGGCCAGCGCCGCGCCGATGACCTCCTCGGAGTCGCCGTACGCGTCGGAGGTGTCGATCAGGTTGATGCCGGCGTCCAGCGCCCGGTGGATCAGGTGGCCGGACTCCTCCGGTGCGTTGCCCATGGCCGTGGCCAGCATCAGACCACCGAGACCGTACGGGCTGACCCGGATGCCGGTCCGGCCGAGGGTGCGATAGAGCATGCGTCTCTCCCTGCGGGTACGCTAAGCGGAAAGCTTTTCCGAAACTATACGGAAAGGCTTTCCGCTTACGCAAGAGAGGTGCGGCCGGATGACCGAGGAACCCCGCCGCCGGCGCGCGGACGCCCGGCGCAACGTGGACGCGCTCCTGGAGGCCGCGCGCACGGTCTTCGCGACCTCGGGCGTGGACGCGCCGGCGAAGGAGATCACCGACCTGGCCGGCGTCGGCGTGGGTACGCTCTACCGGCACTTCCCCCAGCGGTCCGACCTGGTCAAGGCCGTGGTCGAGGCCGGCATCGACGCGGTCGCGGACGCCGGCCCGCAGCTGAGCGCCGCGCACCCGCCGGTCGAGGCGCTGCACCTGTGGGCGCAACGCTTCGCCGAGTTGCTCGCCACCAAACGCGGCCTCGCGTCCGCACTGCACTCCGGTGGCGCGGCGTTCGCCGGCCTGCCCGGCTACTTCGTGGCCCGCCTCGGCCCCGCCCTCGCGGCCCTGCTCGACGCCGGGCGGGCGGACGGCTCGATCCGCGACGACGTCGTGGCCGACGAGGTGCTGCACGCGATCACCGCGCTGTGCCGCCCGATCCCCGGCCACGAGCCGCACTACCACCAGCGCATCGTGGCGGTCTTCATCGACGGCCTGCGCCGGACGTGACCTCACCGGGCGCCCGGCCGGTTCCACGACGACCAGCCGGGCATCACACCGGTCCACGATGGACCGCGGCGATGCCGCGACCGCCGCCCCGCACCGCGTTCGGCGGCGCGGGTGCAGCTCATGACTTGTGGTGCACGACGCCGGCACGGCCGCCCCGGTCCGCCCCTGCGCGGCCGCGGCCGCGTCGGCCACCGGTGCGGCCGCGTCGACCGCCGCCCGGCTCGCCGCCGTCTCGGCGCGATCGCGGCGTGGGCCGAGCCCGGTCGGGCCTCCACGGCACGCCCGTCACCCGCTGCGCGAGATCCAGCCCTTCACCTGTCCGGTCACCAGCCGCCGTGTCGGCTCGTACCCGCTGGTGTCGCAGTCGGTCACGTCGCAGTGGTTGCCGTCCGGCGAGCCCGTGCCGAGCCGGGACAGGTGGAATCACGGCCGGGCACCGCCGGAACCAGCCGCGGGGCGGTCAGCGGTTCAGCGACGCCGGCGCGAGGCCGGGCGGGCGGTCACCGGGCGGCTGGTGGGCGTGGTGCCGCGGGTGCCGCCGTCGGCGATCAGGCGGGCGACCGGGAGGGTGGCCGCGCCCATCGCGACCGCGTCCGGGCCGAGCTGGCACAGCTCGATGGTGACCTGCTCGAACGGGCGGCGCAGCGCGTGCCGGGCGGTGGCCTCGCGGATCTGCGGCAACAGCGCCTGGCCGAGCGCGAGGCCGGCCCAGCCGCCGAGCACGATCCGTTCCGGGTTGAACAGGTTGACCAGCGTGGCCAGGCCGGCGCCGAGGTACCCGGCGGTGTCCGCGAGCACCTGTGCGCCGGCCTTGGTACCGGAGGCGGCGAGCACGGCCGCGAGCGCGGACTCCTCGTCCGCGCCGGGTGCGGGCCGGTTCCGGTTCGCGGTCCGGTAGCGGTCGATCACGGATTCCGCGCCGATGTACGCCTCGAGGCAGCCCTGTGCGCCGCAGCGGCACGCCCGCCCGCCGTACACGATCGGGGTGTGTCCCCACTCCCCCGCGCTGGAGTGCGCGCCGCGGTAGGACGCGCCGTCCGCGATGACCGCGGCGCCGACGCCGGAGCCGACCAGCGCGACCACGGCGTGCCGGGCACCCCGCCCGGCGCCGAACCACATCTCGGCCTGGCCGAGCGTCTTCGCGCCGTTGTCGACCAGCACCGGGATGCCGGTGATCTCGCGGAGCATCGCGCCGAGCGGCACCCCGTCCCAGCCGAGCGTCTGCGCGTGCACGACGGCGTCGGAGCCGACCACGCCGGAGACCGCGACGCCGAGGCCGAGCACGGTGCCGGGGTCGACGCCGCCCTGGGTGATGACCGAAGTGAGACCGTCGCGCAGGCAGTCCAGCACGTCGCCCGGTGCCGGCCGGGTCGCCAGGATCGGGTACTCGGCCTTGGCCAGCGGCGTCATGGCCAGGTCGAACAACTCCACCTGCACCCGGGTCTCGCCGACGTCCGCGCCGATGACGTGACCGAAGCCGGGTGCGACGCGCAGCAGGATGCGCGGGCGTCCGCCGTCGGAGTCGACCGAGCCGGCCTCCTCGACCAGGCCCTCCGCGACCATCTCGCCGATCAGATTGCTGACGCTGGCCTGGCTGAGCGCGGTGACCTGGGCCAGCTCGTGCCGGGAGACCGGCCCGCTGCGGTAGAGGCTGCTCAGCAGCACGGAACGGTTGGCGCGGCGCACGTCGCGTACCGTGGTCCGTTTCGGGTCCATGGCCGGGGCATCTCTTTCGTCGTGTGGGGTGCGTCCAGCATGCCGCATGGCCGCCGGATCACGCGTGAACCCCCTTGAGTCTCCGCGCACGCCTGGTTTAATGACGTCGTAAATTAAGTGTTGAAAGATCATCATCGGAGGAGCCTCAGTGCGCGAGTTCGCCGCCCTTCCCCCGGCCTTCGTCTGGGGGGCCGCCACCTCGGCCTACCAGATCGAGGGGGCCGTGTCCGCGGACGGCCGCAAGCCGTCGATCTGGGACACGTTCTGCCGCGTACCCGGCGCGATCGACAACGGCGACACCGGCGACGTCGCCGCCGACCACTACCACCGCGTGCCGGAGGACGTGGCGCTGATGAAGCGCCTCGGGCTGGACGCCTACCGGTTCTCGATCGCCTGGCCGCGGATCGTCCCGGACGGGCGCGGGCAGGTCAACGCGGCCGGCCTGGACTTCTACGATCGGCTCGTCGACCAGCTCCTCGCGGCCGGCGTCACGCCGTTCGCCACGCTCTACCACTGGGACCTGCCGCAGGCGCTGCAGGACCGCGGCGGCTGGCCGGAGCGGGACACCGCGTACGCGTTCGCCGACTACGCGGCCGTGGTCGCGGCCCGGCTCGGCGACCGGGTCACCGACTGGATGACCATGAACGAGCCGCTGTGCAGCGCGTGGATCGGGCACCTCGACGGCGCGATGGCGCCCGGTGAGACGTCGCTGGCGCGCGCCGTCCCGGCCAGCCATCACCTGCTGCTCGCGCACGGCCTCGGCATGGCCGCGGTACGCGCGCACTCCCCGCGGCCGGCCGAGGTGGGCATCGTGCTCAACCTCAGCCCGATCGAGCCGGCCAGCGACCGGCCGGAGGACGTGGCGGCGGCCCGGCGCGCGGACGGGCACACGAACCGCTGGTGGCTGGACCCGGTCTTCGGCCGCGGCTACCCGGCCGACATGGTCGCCACGTACGGCATCGCGCCGCCGGTCCACGACGGCGACCTCGAGGCGATCGCGGCACCGGCCGACTTCTTCGGGCTCAACTACTACTTCCGGCAGCTGATCGCGGACGCGCCCGAGGCACCCGCGCCGCACGGCCGGCAGGTGCCGGTCGACGGCGCGCTGGAGACCGCGATGGGCTGGGAGGTCTACGCGGACGGACTGGAGCAGCTGCTGCTGCGCGTCACGCGGGAGTACGGCGCCGAGAAGATCTACGTGACCGAGAACGGGTCGGCGTGGGCGGACACGCCCGGCGCGGACGGCACGGTCGAGGACAAGCAGCGCACCGCGTACCTCGAGGACCACCTGGCCGCGTGCGCGTCCGCGGTCGCCCAGGGCGCGCCGCTGGCCGGCTACTTCGCGTGGTCGCTGCTGGACAACTTCGAATGGGCGTACGGCTACGACAAGCGCTTCGGCCTGGTCCACGTCGACTACGACACCCAGGTCCGCACGATCAAGAACAGCGGGCACCGGTACGCCGAGATCATCCGCAACCACCGGGCCGAGACCGCCTGACCGGTTCGGGTTCCCCGGTGCCGCCGGGGAACCCGCTCACCGGGCCCGCCCGCCGGTGGTGGTGCGGGCGCGCAGACCGAGGACGTCGGCGGGCTCGTCGAGACGGCGCGGTCCGGCGGGCCGGCCACCGGGACCGGCCGGTCCGGCGGCGCCTGGCCAGGACCCGGCGGGCCACGCCGTACGGCCGGGCAGGGAAACCTGGGTGCGGCGGCGTCAGGTGATCACGAACACGTCCCGGCCGGTCAGGCCGTGGACTGCCGTCCGGCGGGTGACGCACGCCGTACCGTGCGATTTGCGGGGTAAATCTGTATAAACGGTGCTGAACCAGGCGTCGTCCCGAGCGTCGGAGTCCGGTGGTCCCGTGCGGAAGCCTCCGGCGGCGTGGCGAACAGGGGTCTCACCCGTCTATGTGTCGCCGGGCGGCCTACCTGTCACCGGCTATGCTCACCGGCCGTGAAGAACGACTCCGCGCTCGCGACCACCCACTCCCCGCTGCCGGGGCTCGGCGGCAACGGGCACGGCGCCCGGCTGACGTTCTACTGGGGGCCGATGGACTGCGGCAAGTCGACGCTCGCGCTGCAGATGCACCACAACCACGGCCGGCAGGGGCGCCGCGGCCTGGTGCTGACCCGCAACGACCGCTCGCTCGGGCCGAAGGTCACCACCCGGATCGGCCTGGCGCAGGACGCGATCGAGGTCACCGACGACCTGAACCTGTGGGATCTCGCGTACGGGAAGGTCGACTACCTGATCTGTGACGAGGCCTGCTTCTACACGGTCGACCACATCGAGCAGCTCGCCGACCTGGTCGACCGGGCCGGCGTGGACGTGTTCGCGTTCGGGCTGGCCAGCGACTTCCGCTCGCGGCTGTTCCCGGCGTCGCAGCGGCTGTTCGAGCTGGCCGACGAGGTGCACCGGCTGCAGGTCGAGGTGCTCTGCTGGTGCGGGCGCCGCGGCCACCTGAACGCGCGGATCGTCGACGGCGAGATCGTCCGCGCCGGCGAGCAGGTCGTGATCGGCGACACCGCATCCCACGCGGAGGTCCGCTACCAGGTGCTCTGCCGCCACCACCACCGCAGCGGCACGCTCGACTGACCGGCGAAGGGCCGGAAGCGAAACCGGCCGGCGGACGGCCGGAGGCGTACCCGGCCGGCGGAGGTCCGGAAGCGAACGGTGTGGCCGGAAAGCGAACATCGCACCGGTCGCTGTGATAGGCGCCTCGCCGGTAAGCCTCAGCCGTGGCGGGCGCCTGCCGATACGGCTGGCGTGCCGGACGGCACGCCGTTACTCCGGGCGCGGGGCGGCCGAGCCCGATCTCCCGCTTCGCGCCCGGTTCGGGCCTCACACGGCCTGACCGGCGTAGGCGTCCCAGAGCGTGCCGGCGAACAGACGGCCGAACGCGGCGAGCGCGGCGGCCCGGCGCGGGCCGGTGACCCGTACCGTGGTCAGCTGTTCCAGGAACGCGGCCCGGCCGATCCGGATCTCACCCTCGTCGATCGGCTCACCGTCCGGCAGGCCGGCGATGCGCGCGTGCAGCGTGGTCGTGTCCGGCCACAGGTCGAGGCCGGTGTCGTCGCGCACGTCCTTGCGGCCGATCAGGCACAGCGTGCCGAACGGCAGCCGGTAGCGCATGTGCCGGACCGGGCCGCGCCGCCGAGCGGGTGCACGGTGACGACCTGCCGCAGCGCGCCGAGCGGGTTGTCCTCGAACTCGCCGCCGAACGCGGCCGCGATCGCGCGCATGGTGGCCCGCACGTCCGCGAAGCAGGCCTCCGACCGCGCCGTCGTCCAGTCCGCGGCGAGCCGGCCGCGGCGCAGGTCGAGCCCGAGCCGGCCGGCCGCCTCCGTCATCGCGCGCGTCTTCGCCGTACGGTCGAACAGCTGATGATCGATCGGGTACGGCACCGGGCCGATCATGTGCGCCACGCGGTCGTAGTGCGGGTGGCTGCCCCGGGTGCACGCGGCGGCGGCACCGCGCACGGACGCGCGGATCACGCTGCTGGCCGGTGCGCACAACCGCTGTTTCCTGCCGGACAGCCAGCGCCGCACGCACGCCTACCTGGAGCGGCACGCGCCCGGCCGGCACGCGCTGCACGTGCTGCCCGGCTACGGCCACCTCGACGTGCTCTTCGGCCGGGACGCGCACCGCGACTCGTTACCGTTGATCCTGGCCGGGCTGCGCGGGCACGACACGCCTGCGAGACTGTCCACACTGATCGACGAAGTCCCGTGACGGCAGGAGCCCGATGTCGGCGCAGCGCCAGTTCGCACAGATCACGTCCGTCGCACCGGCCACCGGTCCGCGTGCCGCGCTGGGCCGGGCCGTCGTGCTCGGCGGCAGCATCGCCGGTCTGATGGCCGCACGCGTGCTCAGCGAGCACGCAGACGAGGTGGTCATCGTCGAGCCGGACGACCTGGTCGCGCTGGACGTGCCGGGCGCACCGCCCGTGCCCCGGCCCGGCGTGCCGCAGGGCGGGCACGTGCACGCGCTGCTGCCGGCCGGTCAGGCGCAGCTCGCCCGGTGGTTCCCGGGCTTCACCGAGGACGCGGTGCGGGCCGGCGCACCGGTCCGGCCACACGCGTCCCGGTTCGTGTTCTACCTGGACGGCGCACGCCGCCCACCGGCCGACCCGGGCGTGCAGGCCGAGTCGCTGTCGTCCAGCCGGCCGTTCCTGGAGGCGCTGATCCGGCACCGGGTGCTGGCGCTGCCGGCCGTCACCACGCGCACCGGCCGGGCCGCCGGCCTGCTGATCGAGGGCGGCCGGGTCACCGGCGTGCGGCTGACCGGCGGCGGCACGCTGGACGCGGACTTCGTGGTGGACGCGACCGGCCGGTCCAGCCGGCTAGGCGACTGGGTGGCCGCGCACGGCTTCCCGAAGCCGGCGACGCAGCGGATGGGGATCGCGCTGACCTATGCGACCGCGCTGTTCCACCGCCCGCCGGAGCCGGACGTGTGGGGCACGATCGCGGTGACCACACCCGCGCCCGGCCGGCCCGCGCGGCAGGGCGGTTTCACCCCGATCGAGGGCGGCCGGTGGACGATGCTGATCGCCGGGTACGGCGACGACCGCCCCGGCCGGGACCGGGAGGACTACCGGCGCCGCTGCGAGCGTGACTTCCCGCCGGAGTTCGCGCACGTGGTCAACACGGCCGGGTGGGCGAGCGACGTCGCCACGTACCACCAGGCGGACAGCCGGCGGCGGGACTTCACCGGGCTGGAGCGCTTCCCCGCCCGGCTGGTCGCGGCCGGTGACGCGCTCGCGTCCTTCAACCCGGCCTACGGGCAGGGCATGACGTCCGCGCTGCTGCACGCCTCGTGCCTGTCCCGCTATCTGCGCGGCCGGCCGGACCTGGACCGGCCGGCGCGCACGTACTTCGCGGAGACGCGCGTGGTGGTGGACGCGGCCTGGCAGACGTCGACGGCAGCGGACCTGGCACTGCCGCACGTGGACGGCCCGTACCCGCGCGGCTACCGGCTCCGGCGGTGGGCCGGCGGCCTGATCTCCGCGGCCGCGGCGCACGACCCGGTGGTCAACCGTGGGCTGTCCCGGGTCACCACCATGATCGATCATCCGGCCGCGCTGTCCCGCCCGGGTCTGCTGCTGCGCGCGGCCCGGCACGCCCTGCGCGACCGTCAGGTGCGGGCCCGCAGTTCGTGACCGGTGGTCGCGTCGACGTGGCCGGGCACCGGGTCGTGGTGGTCGCCGACCGTGGACGTGCCGGTCGGCTCGAACATCAGAATCGCGGCGCCGGACCCGGACGACGGCCTGTGGTCGGTGCCGCGCGGGACGACGAAGACCGCGCCCTGCGGCAGGACCACGGAGCGGTCGCGGAGTTCGATGGTCAGCTCGCCGGAGAGCACGAGGAAGAACTCGTCGGTGTCGTCGTGCCGGTGCCAGACGTGCTCACCGGCGACCTTGGCGATGCGGACGTCGTAGTCGTTGACGCGGGTGACGATGCGCGGGCTCCACAGCGCCTCGAACGTGGCCAGGGCCGCGGTCAGTTCCACCGGTTCGGTCATCATGCGGTCATCGTGGCCGATGCCGGATCGCGGCCGTGAGTGCTAGAAATCGCGTATGTCGAAAGAATCCTCGCGGCCGCATCGGGTGGTGATGCTCGTGGAGGACGGCTCGAACCCGTTCGAGATGGGCGTGGCCACCGAGCTGTTCGGGCTGCGCCGGCCGGAGATCGACCGCCGCTGGTACGACTTCACGGTGTGCGCGGCCACGCCGGCCACCCGCATGCACGCCGGCATGTTCACGCTCACCGACGTGCCCGGCCCGGAGGCGGCGGACCGTGCGGACACGCTGATCGTGCCGAACCGGCCGGACCCCTACGTGCCGCCCGGACCGGCCGTGCTGGACGTGGTGCGCCGCGCCGCGGCCCGCGGGGCCCGGCTGGTCAGCTTCTGCACCGGCGCGTTCACGCTGGCCGCGGCGGGTGTCCTGGACGGCCGCCGGGCCACCACGCACTGGCGCTGGACCGCGCTGTTCGCCGGCCGCTACCCGGACGTGCTGCTGCAACCGGACGTGCTGTTCGTCGACGACGGTGACGTGCTCACCGCGGCGGGCAGCGCGGCCGCGCTGGACCTGGGCCTGCACCTGATCCGCCGTGACCACGGGGCCGAGGTCGCCAACACGGTCAGCCGCCGGCTGGTGTTCGCCGCGCACCGCGACGGCGGCCAGCGCCAGTTCGTCCCGCAACCGGTCCCGGCCGTGCCGGACACGTCGCTGGCGCCGCTGCTGGACTGGGCCACCGCGCGGCTGAACCGGCCGCTGGGCGTCGCCGACCTGGCCGCGCACGCCGCGGTCAGCCCCGCGACGCTGCACCGCCGGTTCCGCAACGAGCTCGGCACCACGCCGCTGGCCTGGCTGACCGGTCAGCGCGTGGCGCTGGCCTGCCGGCTCCTGGAGGCCGGTGAGCAGCGCCTGGAGGCGGTCGCGCAGGCCAGCGGCCTCGGCACCACCACGAACATGCGCACGCTGATCCGCCGGCACACCGGCCTCACCCCGGACGCCTACCGCCGCCGCTTCACCACCGGCGAGCGCCGGAACCCGCCCGGCTGCGGCGCGGCCCGGCGTGCCGGCTAGACCCGGTATCGGCGTGCGGGCCGGAGCGAGGCGCGGTCCAGGTGCCGTCCGGGTGCGCGGCGGGGAAGCCCGCATACCGGCGTCGTCGGTGGCTCGTGCGGCGTGCGGCCGGGCGGCGCCTGGGCCGCGCCGCAGCCCGGCATCCCACGCCGATGCGGGCGTCAGCCGGGCGGACCGGCCAGCATGGCGGTGCGCAGCAGCCGGTCGCGGACCGGGAGCGCGTGCCGGACGCGGGTCAGCCGCGCGGCCGCACCGGCCATCCCGGCGAGCCGCTGGGTGGCCGGGCGACGCTCCCGGTCGTACCCGTGCAGGGCTTCTCCGATGGTCTTCGCGGAGCGCATGTGACCGGCCAGCGCGACCGCGTCGACGATCGCCTCACAGGCACCGCGGCCCAGGTCGGGCGGCATCGCGTGGGCGGCGTCGCCGATCAGCGCGACCCGTCCGCGGGTGAACGACGGCAGCGCCGGCGTCACGAACACCTCGTGCCGCAGCACGGCGGAGCCGTCAAGAGCCGCCAGCACGGTACGGACCGGGGGCGCCCAGCCGGCGAACATCGCGCGCAGCCGGGCGACGTCGTCCCCGGCGTCGAACACGCCGGGCGCGGACGCGAACCAGTTGGTCCGGCCGCCCTCGTGCGGCGTCACGCCGAACTTCACGCCGCGCCCCCACACCTCCGCGAACGTGTCCGTGGCCAGGCCGTCGAGCGTGCCCCGCCAAGCCGTGACGCCGGACGACCGGGCCCGGTAGGCCGGCCCGAACAGCCGCTCGCGGGTGCGGCTGAACACGCCGTCCGCGGCCACGACGAGATCCGCGTCCGGCTCGCCGTCCACCGGCTCCCCGGCGCGCAGCTGCGCGCCCGCGTCCGCGGCGGCCCGGTGCAGCACGGCGAGCAGAGCCGGCCGGGAGAGCAGGAAGACGGCGTCGCCGGTGCGGCGGTGCAACCGATCCAGGTCGACCGCGGCGATCCGCGAGCCGTCCGGCCGGAGGAACGCGCCGGAACGCTGCCGCACCCCGGTCCGGCGCACGTCGTCGCCGACGCCGATCGCGTCCAGCGCCCGCAGCGCGGCCGGCCACAGGGCGAGCGCGGTACCGGTCGCCGGCAGCGCCGCGTCCCGCTCCCGCACGGTCACCCGGCGGCCCGCCCGGCGCAGCGCGATCGCGGCCGCCAGCCCGCCGATGCCACCACCGATGATCTCGACCACGTTCGTCATGCCCCGACCGTACAACAGACGTTGTTTATTAACAACATCTGTTGTGATCCGTTAGGGTGTCCGGGTGCCGACCCGCCAGGAGCAGCTGCTCGATGCCGCCATCGACGTCCTCGGCCGGCAGGGGACGCGCGCGCTGACCCACCGCGCGGTGGACGCGGCCGCCGCGCTGCCGGCCGGGTCGGCCGCGAACTACTTCAAGACCCGGGACGCGCTGATCGGCGCGGTCACCGCGCGCTTCGCCGAGCGGGACCGGGCCGCCTGGACCGCGATCGCCGGGCTGGTGCACCCGGCCGGCGCGGACGCGCTGGCCACGGTGCTGACCGGGTACGTGCACCGCGCGCTCGGCCCGGACCGCGCCGTGACGATCGCCCGGTACGCGCTGTTCGTCGAGGCCGCGCTGCGCCCGGCGTTGCAGGGCCCGCTCGGTGCGTCCGCGCGCGAGCTGCGGGCCTGGGCCGCCGGCCTGCTGCGGGCGAGCGGCGCGGCCGAGCCGGAGCGGGAGTGCGACGCGCTGATGGACTTCCTGGACGGCCTGATCCTGCACCAGCTCGCGTTCCCCGGTCCGCCGGACGGGCTGGCGGCCGCGGTCACGCGCGCCGTCCGCGCGCTGTGCACGGTCTCGTGAGCCGGCGTCCGTGCACGGACCTTCCCCGCGGTCCGCTCACGGAACGCATCGCCGGCGGCCGGCGCACGACCTCCACGGCGGCACGCCGGCCGCGGGCGCGAAGCCGCCGTCCGCGCGGGAGCCGGCCGGGCGGCCCCACCACGGACGGAAGGATTCCATCATGGAGATCGTCGACGCCACCGTGATCGTCAGCAGCCCCGGGCGCAACTTCGTCACGCTCAAGATCACCACGGACGAGGGGGTGACCGGGCTCGGCGACGCCACGCTCAACGGGCGCGAGCTGTCCGTCGTCTCCTACCTGCGTGATCACGTCGTACCGTTGCTGATCGGTCTTGATCCGCACCGGATCGAGGACACCTGGCAGTCGCTGTACCGCGGTGCCTACTGGCGGCGCGGGCCGGTCACCATGGCCGCGATCGCCGCGGTCGACGTGGCGCTCTGGGACATCAAGGCCAAGGTCGCCGGATTGCCGCTCTACCAGCTGTTCGGCGGCGCGTCCCGGGACCGGGTGCGCACCTACGGCCACGCGAACGGGCGGGACATCCCGGAGCTGCTCGACTCCGTGCGGGCCCGGCTGGCCGAGGGCTACCGGTCCGTACGCGTGCAGACCGGCGTGCCGGGCCTGGAGACCGTGTACGGCGTGCACGCCGGCACTGCGATCGCGCCCGCGACCGCGGACGGCGTGCGGGTCGACGCGCGGGCACTGCCGGTCGTCGAGGACTGGGACACCGGGCGGTACATGCGGCACCTCCCGCGCGTGCTGGAGGCGGTACGCGCCGAGTTCGGGCCGGACCTGCCGCTGCTGCACGACGCGCACCACCGGCTCACGCCGCAGCAGGCCGCGCGGCTCGGCAGGGAGATCGAGCGGTACGACCTGTTCTGGCTGGAGGACTGCACACCGGCGGAGGACCAGTCGGGCCTGCGGCTGGTGCGTCAGCACACCACGACGCCGCTGGCGATCGGCGAGGTCTTCAACACGGTCTTCGACTACCAGACGTTGATCGACGAACGCCTGATCGACTACGTCCGGTCCGCAGTGACGCACTTCGGCGGCGTCTCCCCGCTGCGGAAGCTGTTCGACTACGCGGCCACCCGGCAGATCAAGAGCGCGATCCACGGGCCGGAGGACATCTCGCCGGTCGGCATGGCCGCGGCGATCCATCTCGACCTGGCGATCCACAACTTCGGCATCCAGGAGTATTCCGGCTACACGCCGCTGACGCACGAGGTGTTCCGGCACGCGTTCACGTTCGACGACGGTCACCTGCACCCGGGCGAGGCGCCGGGGATCGGCGTGGAGCTGGACGAGGAACTGGCGGCCGCGCACCCGTACTCCCCCGCGTACCTGCCGGTGAACCGGCTGGCGGACGGGACCGTGCACGACTGGTGAGCCGCCCTTGAGCGAATCGTTTCGCCCGCCATATGTTGCGTCAGTCGGGACGCGGCGTTTCGTTGGGCGAAACGTTTCGTCCAGTTCGGGAGGCGCTCGGCGCGTTCGGGATCGGCATCGCGGAGATGACCGTGACCGGCCTGCTCGGCCGGGTCGCGGCCGACCTGCAGACGAGCCCGGCCGCGGTCGGCACCGCGATCTCGCTGTACGCGCTCGGCGTGGTCGCCGGCGTGCCACTGATCACGATCGCGGGTGCCCGGGTGCCGCGCCATCGCCTGCTGCCGGCCACGCTGCTGCTGTTCATCGCCGGCAACACGGCCGCACTGGCCGCACCGAACCTGGCGCTGTTCTGCCTGGCCCGGTTCGTCGCGGGCCTGCCGCACGGCGCCTACCTCGCGCTGGCGGCAGCCACCGCGGCGTCGCTGGTGCCCCGGGAGCGCCGGGGCCGGGCGACCGCGCTGGTCGGGATCGGACAGACGATCGCGAGCATCGTCGGCGTACCGTCGGCGATCTTCCTCGGTCAGGCGCTCAGCTGGCGGGCGGCACTGGCGCTCGCCGTGCTGGTCTTCGTGGCCGCGTTCGCCGCGGTCCTGACGTTCGTGCCACGCGACACCGGCGGGACGGTGCTGCCCGTGGCCGCGCTGCGCTCGCCCGGCCTGTGGGCCGGCTTCGCAGTCGCCGCGAGCGCGTTCGCCGGTCTCTACTGCGTGCTCAGCTTCATCGCGCCGATCACCACGGACGTCGCCGGGCTGCCCGCGGACGCGACGCCGGTCGTGCTGATGCTCTACGGCGCCGGGATGACGGCCGGCGCGATCGCCGGTGGCCGGGCCGCCGACTGGGACGTGGCCCGCGCCGTGCCGATCGGCGGCGTCGCGGCCTGCGCGGTGCTCGCCGGCTTCGCGGCCATGATGGACGCGTCGTGAGCACCGTTCGCCGGTGCGTTCGCTATCGGCCTGGTGCAGCTGTTCATGTTCGCGTCGCTGCAGCTGCGGCTGATGGACGTGGCACCGCACGCGCCCGCGGTCGCCGCCGCGCTCAACCAGTCCGCCGTCAACCTGGCCAACGTCATCGGTACCTCGGCCGGTGGCGCACTGCTCGCGACGGGCCTGGGATACCCCGTCAACGGGTACGCGGGCGCGCTCCTCGCGGCCGCCGGTGCCGGCCTCGCGGTGCTGCTGCGCCCGTCCTGCGCCGCCCCCGGCCGGCCGCGACATGCCGAGCTCGCCCGGCCGGACCACCGCTGAGCCCGCCCGGCCGGACGAGGTGTCCAGCCGGGCGGGCCGGGCCGGCTAGGCCACGAAGCGGGACCGGCGACGGCGGCCGATCCAGAACGCGACGCCGCCGAGGGCCAGGATCGCGACGCCGACCGCGGCCACGACCGCGGTGTTCGCGCCGGTCACCGGCAGGCCGCCGCCCTCGCCACCGGGCGCCGCGGCGTCCGAGGAGGTGGCGGTCGGTGCGGCGGTCGCCGAAGCGCTGGGCGTGGCGCCGGTGCCGGGCGTGACGGTCGGCGTCGGGGTGGGCTGGGACGCGCAGTCCAGCTCACGTGCCGCGTACACGCCCTCGTTCAGGTACGCCAGGTAGGTCTCGATGCTGCCGGCGCCGAGCACCTTCTGCGCGGCGGCCTGCACGTTCTTGCCGGCGTCCGTCAACGTCCGGCCCACCATGATCCGCAGCGCCACCGACCAGGCGTTCTCCACGTCGTCCCGGAGGAACGTGCGCAGGCCCTCCGGCGTGCCGTCCAGCTGCTTCTGCACGGCATCGGTCAGCACCGGCAGGGACTCGGCCTTCGCCTGGGACAGGACCTGGTTGGCCACCACCCGCACCTCCGTGTCGGTGGCGGTCTCCAGATCAATGGTGATGAGCTCGCGGATGTCCTTGTACACCGTGCGCTCGACCGTCTGGCAGGTCTTGTCGAGCCCCGGCTGTGCGGCCTGCGCCGACGCCGGTGCCGCCGGAATCAGAAAGGCCAGCGCCACCAGGACGCCCGCCGATGCCTTCCATCGCATATGGATCTTCCTCCCCGTTACACGCCAAAAACGTTGCAGATCCTAGCGGTGGCTACCGGAGGGACGAGAACGGGGATCGATGCGATGCCGGTACCTCCACGGGCCGTACGCTCAGTTCCTCGATGAGGCGCCGGTAGGTACTGGCCGCCGGCTTCGGCCGGTACCGCGAGTCGAGGATGCCGAGCTGGAACAGCGGATGGCCGGTGCCGGTGTTCGCGTCCCGCAGCGCTAAGTGCTCGTACGTGGTGATGTTGAGTTCGCCGCTGTGCGCGTCGACGGTGCGCACGACGGTGTCGAGCACCTCGGCCTGCCGGGAGTACGGTGCCCCAGCCGTGCTCGGTGATGTGGATCGGCACCGACTCCGCGATGCCCGCCACGGCGAGGCTCCGCCGGCGGAACAGCGCGAGGACGCCCGCGACGGTCTCGGGCAGACGGCCGGCCGGGACCGGCTGGAAGACGTCGGGGAAGAAGCCCAGTCCCGCGTAGTCCAGGGCGGACCGGCACTCGTCACCGCCGCGACGGCCCAGGTCGGTCCAGAATTCCTGGGCCGGGTCGAACACGGCGGTGGAGTTGCAGCCGATCCGGACGTCGAGTCCGTGCCGCCGCACCTCGCGTTTCGCGGCGATGACGCCGTCGACCAGCGCCTGCCGCACGGCCGGGAAGCCACCGTCGCCGCCGGGGCCGGCGTGGTTGGCCTCCTCGGTGATCTGCAGGGTGGCCAGGCATCCGGCGTACCGGCGGATCTGCGCGCGGATGAACTCCAGCCAGCCGCTGAGGTCATGGCCGGGTTCCCGGAAGCACAGCACGAGGTCGAGGCGCCGCCGGCCGGTCGCGTACCGGGCGGGCTCCGGTGGCGCCTGAACCGTGCCCGGCGCCGCGTCGCTGTAGTGCAGGTAGCCGCGGACGAGGAACGGGTGTTCACCGTGCAGCGCGTCGAGCGCGGCGGTGACGCGCTCCGGTTGCTCGGGCGGGCCGTCGGTGACCGATCCGTCCGCGGCGCCGCTGAGACCGACGGAGGCCTACGCCGAGCCGCCGCCGGAGGAGTGACGTCCGGCGATCGCGCGGCGCTGGCGCTGGCGGAAACGCAGCGGCGACTCGCCGATCTCGCGCTTGAACGCGGTGCTGAACGCGCTTTCCGACGCGTACCCGAGGTGGCTGGCCAGCGCGCCCACGCCGATGTCGCTGTCCCGCAGTGCGCGCTGCGCGTGCAGCATCCGCCACCGGCTCATGTACGCCACCGGCGGCATCCCGGCCACCGCCCGGAACCGTTCCGCGAACGACGTGCGGGACATCGACGCGGCGCGGGCCAGCTCGTCGACGCTCGGGCGGCGAGCCGGTTCGCCGTGCATCAGGGCCAGCGTGGGGCGTAGTTGCTCGTCGATGGAGACGCGCAGCCAGCCGGGTGGCAGGTCGGTCTGGTGCATGTAGGCGCGCAGCAGCTCCAGGACGAACAGCTGGCCGTACTGCCGGATCGCGAAGCTGGACCCGACGCGCTCGGCCAGCAGTTCCTCGAACAGCCGGTCGAGTATCCGGCGCACGCCGGTGGCGGCGGGCGCGGACGCGCGCACGTGCGCCACCGGCGGCAGCACGGGGGCGAGCAGCGCGTGACCGGCCGGGTTCAGGTCGACGTGCCCGCCCACCATGATGTCGTCGGCGTCCTGAGCCGAGCCGAACAGCGCGACCACGTCGTCGTCGACGTCGACCTCGTCGATGACCCGCCGCGGCAGGCCGCGCGGCGTGATACTCTCCAGGACCACGCGATCGCGGTGGTTGAGCACGGCGACGTCACCGGCGGTCAGCTCGACCGGGCCGGACAGGCCGGCGGCGTGCACGCGCATCCCGCCGCGGACCACGGCCATGAACTTCAGCGCCCCGCTCATGTCGAGCTCCGGGGACACCCAGGCGCCGCTGACCGCGGAACCGCCCGATATCACGCCGCGGACGTCGACGAGGTCGAGCACCTCGGAGAGCGGGTCTCCCGGACGCACGCGAAGAAAATCCGAACTCACAGGCATTCACGGTACGCGGTGCGGTTTCTACGGTGAAGAGATGGAGCACATCACAGTCAACGGTACGGACGTGGCGGCCCCGGAGGACGCACGTGTCTCCCTGCTCGACCTGCTGCGTGACCATCTACACCTGACCGGTACGAAGGTCGGCTGCAATCAGGGCGCGTGCGGCGCGTGCACGGTGCTGGTCGACGGCGACCGCGTGCTCTCCTGCCTGACGCTGGCGGCGCAGGCGGCCGGGCGGTCGGTCACCACGATCGAAGGGCTGGAGTCGCATCCGCTGCAGGACGCGTTCGTGGAACGGGACGGCCTGCAGTGCGGTTACTGCACGCCGGGCCAGATCTGCGCGGCCGCGGCCATGCTCGACGAGGTCCGCGCGGGCGTCCCCAGCTACGTCACGGCCGACCTCGGCGCGGAGCACGTGGCGCTGTCCCGGACGGAGGTACGCGAGCGGATGAGCGGCAACCTGTGCCGGTGCGGCGCGCACCACGGCATCGTCGACGCGATCATGCAGGTGGCGGAGGGGCGGGCGGCATGAACCCGGTTACCTATCGCCGTCCCACGTCGATCGCGGACGCGGTCGCGGCGGCCGGCTCGGACGGCTGGCGGCTGCTCGGCGGCGGCACCAACCTGGTCGACCTGATGCGCAAGGGCGTGGAGTCCCCGGCCGGGCTGCTGGACGTGACCGGCCTGCTGCCGGACACGATCACCCCGGCCGCGGACGGCGGGCTGCGGATCGGCGCGGCCGCGCGGAACAGCGCGATCGCGGCGCACCCGCTGGTCCGGCGCGACCACCCGATGCTGTCCCGGGCGATCCTGGCCGGTGCGTCCGCGCAGATCCGGAACATGGCCACGGCCGGCGGGAACCTGATGCAGCGCACCCGCTGCGCGTACTTCGCGGATGCGGCCGGTTCCCGCTGCAACAAGCGCGTGCCGGGCAGCGGCTGCGACGCGATCGGTGGCTTCACCCGCTACCACTCGATCTTCGGTACGTCGCCGGAGTGCATCGCGGCGCACCCGTCGGACATGGCCGTGGCGCTGGCCGCGCTGGACGCGCGCGTGGTGGTGACCGGGCGGGACGGCGACCGGACGATCCCGATCGGCGAGTTCCACCGGCTGCCCGGCGGCCGGCCGGACCTGGAGACCGCGCTGTCGCCGGACGAGGTGATCGTCTGGATCGAGCTGCCGCCGTCGCCGTTCGCGGCCACGTCGGCGTACCGGAAGGTCCGCGACCGGGCCAGTTACGCGTTCGCGCTGGTGTCGGTGGCGGCCGCGGTGGAGATCCGGGACGGCGTCGTGCACGACGTACGGATCGCGCTCGGCGGCGTCGCGCCGAAACCGTGGCGGGCGCACCGCACCGAGGACGCGCTGCGCGGCACCCGGCCCACGGACGAGGCGATCACCGCGGCGATCGACGCGGAACTGGCGCACGCCACGCCGCTGCCCGGCAACACCTTCAAAGTCGAGCTGGTACGCCGTACGGTGTCCGCGCTCCTGGCCGAGCTTCGTGGAGAGACCGCATGAGCAGGGTGCAGAACGTGGTGATCGGGTCGGCCCGGCGGGTGGCCGGCTGGCTGCCGGACCGGATGCTGCCCGGCGGCGGCGCACCGGACCCGCTGATCGAGCGGCAGGCCGAGCTGGGGCGGCCGACGTCCCGGCTGGACGGCCCGCTGAAGGTCACCGGCCGGGCGCCGTTCGTGACCGAGACCGTGCTGCCCGGACAGCTCAGCGCCGCGCTGGTGCACAGCACGGTCACCCGCGGCCGGATCACCCGCTTGGACACGCGCGCCGCCGAGGCCGCGCCGGGCGTGGCGCTGGTCCTGACGTACCGGAACATGCCCCGGCTCGGCATCGTCCCGATGCCCGGCGGCGCGAACCTGTTCGCGCCCGGCAGCAGCGGGTTGCCGATCATGCAGGACGCCGAGGTGCGCTACAACGGGCAGGTCGTCGCGGCCGTGCTGGCCGAGACGCAGGAGCAGGCGGACCACGCGGCGTCGCTGATCGAGATCGACTACGCGGCGCAGCCCGCGGCGACCCGGTTCGCGGACGCGAAGGCGACCGCCCGTACCCCGGCGTCGATCCTGATCGAGAAGAACCACGTGTCGGTCGGTGGCGCCGAGCGGCGGCTCAGCGCGGCCGTGCACCGGGTGGACAACGTCTACCGGACGCCGGGCCACAACCACAACGCGATCGAGCTGCACGGCGTGACCGCGGCCTGGGACGGTGACTCGCTGCTGGTGCACGACACCACGCAGGCCATCGTCCCGGAGGCGCGCGCGCTGGCCACCGTGTTCGGCCTGAAGAACGAGCAGGTGCGGGTGATCTCGCCGTTCATCGGCGGTGGGTTCGGCGGCAAGGGACTGTGGGACCACCAGATCATCGCGGTCGCGGCGGCCCGGGTGGCCGGGCGGCCGGTGCGGCTGCGGCTGTCCCGCGAGGGCGTCTACCGGATCATCGGCGGGCGCAGCCCGTCGGAGCAGCGGGTGGCGGTCGGCGCGGACGCGGACGGCCGGTTCACCGCGATCATCCACACCGGGTACACCGTGATGCCCACGTACGGCGCGTGCCCGGAGCAGTTCACCATGGGTACGCGCACGGCGTACCGGGCGGACAGTTTCGAACTTCTGCACCGGCACCTGGATCTGGACGTCGTGCCGAACACGTTCATGCGCACGCCCGGCGAGACGATCGGCACGTTCGCGGTGGAGAGCGCGATCGACGAGCTCGCGGCCGCGATGGACGCGGACCCGGTCGAGCTGCGCCTGCGCAACCTGCCGGACCGGCACCCGATCTCCGGCGCGCCGTTCTCGCAGCACGCGCTGCACCAGGCGTACGTGGACGGCGCCGCCCGCTTCGGCTGGGACCGGCGGACCGCGAAACCCGGCGAGCGGCGCGACGGCGAGTGGCTGATCGGCCTGGGGTGCGCGTCCGGCGGCTTCCCGTACGCGCGGATGCCCGGCGCGAACGTCAGCCTCACGCTGCGCCGGGACGGCACGGTCGCGATCTCCTGCTCCGCGCAGGACATGGGCATGGGCACGACCACGGTGCAGACCCAGCACGCCGCGGACCGGCTCGGCCTGCCGCTGGACCGGGTCACGTTCACGCTCGGCGACTCCGCGCTGGCCGCCAGCCCGATGGCCGGCGGCTCCGCGCAGACCGCGTCGATCCTGGCGGCCGTGATCTCCGCGGCCGACCGGCTGCGCGACGAGTTGCTGAAGATCGCCGGCGCGGACGGCCCGCTCGCCGGGCTGCGCGGCTCCGCGGTGCGGCTGGCCGACGGCGGGCTGGCCGCGGACCCGGGCCGGCACGACACCTACCGGGCGATCCTGGCCCGGGCCGGCCGCGACGAGGTGACCGTCACCGGCACCGGCGCGCCGCCGCTGGAGTTCCTCAAGTACACGATGCACAGCTCGTCCGCGATCTTCTGCGAGCTGCGGGTCAGCGAGGTCACCGGCGAGGTGCGCGTCGACCGGCTGCTCGGCTCGTTCGACTGCGGCACCGTGCTCAACCCGAAGACCGCGGCCGGCCAGCTGCGCGGCGGCATGATCATGGGCTTGGGCGTGGCGCTCACCGAGGAGACGCTGTTCGACGAGCGCACCGGCCGGATCATGAACCCGTCGCTGGCCGACTACCACATCCCCGCGCACCTGGACGTACCGGACATCGACGTGATCTGGACCGGCATCCCCGACCCGCACTCGCCGCTCGGCGCGCGCGGCCTCGGCGAGCTCGGCACCAGCGGCGTCGCGGCCGCGGTCGCGAACGCGGTCTTCAACGCGACCGGCCGCCGCGTCCGCGACCTGCCCGTCACGCTGGACAAACTGCTGTGAGGGAGATCGCCGCCGGGCTGGCGGAGTGGCGGGCCGCCGGCCTGCGGTTCGCGATCGCGACCGTGGTGTCGACGTGGCGGTCCGCGCCCCGCCCGCCCGGCGCCGCGATGGCGGTCGCGGAGACCGGCGAGGTGCTCGGCAGCGTCTCCGGCGGCTGTGTCGAGGCCGCGGTCTACGAGCTGGCCCGCACGGTGCTGGAGACCGGCACGCCGGTCCTGGAGACCTATGGCGTCGCCGACGACGACGCGTTCGCGGTCGGCCTGACCTGCGGCGGCACCATCGAGGTGCTGGTTCAGCCGGACACCGGCCTGCCGGACCGGGTGCTCTCCGCGATACGCGAGGGGCGGGCGATCGCGACCGCCTCGATGCTGGACGGCGGCGACGGTCCGGGGCGGCGGCTGCACGTACCGGCCGACGGCCCGCTCGACGGTTTCGACCGGGTGGTGGCCGACCAGGCCGCGGGCATGCTCGCGGCCGGCGCCACCGGTGTGGTCGCGCTCGGCGCACAGGGCCGCCGCGTGTTCGTGCAATCGTTCGCGCCGCCACCCCGCATGATCGTCTTCGGCGCGATCGACTTCGCGGCCGCGGTGTCCCGGATCGGCGCGTTCCTCGGCTACCACGTCACGGTGTGCGACGCCCGGCCGGTGTTCACCACGCGCCGCCGCTTCCCGGACGCGGACGAGGTGGTGGTGCGGTGGCCGCACGAATATCTCGCGACCACCGAGGTCGACGCCCGGACCGTGCTGTGCGTGCTGACCCACGACCCGAAGTTCGACGTCCCGCTGCTGACCGAGGCGCTGCGGTCACCGGCGGGCTACATCGGCGCGATGGGCAGCCGCGCCACCCATGACGACCGGATGAGACGCCTGCGCGCCGCGGGCGTCCCCGAGACGTCGCTGGCCCGCCTCCGCTCCCCGATCGGCCTCGACCTCGGCGCCCGGACACCGGAGGAGACCGCGGTCTCCATCGCCGCCGAGATCATCGCCGCCACCTGGGGCGGCACCGGCCACCCGCTGACCGGCCTGGAGGCACCCATCCACCGGTCCGCTGCGCCGATCCGGCGCTAGGGCTGGATCGTCGTGCACCGAGTCCCGCTCCTGGAGTTCTCCGGGAGCGGGTACATTTGTGCTGACTCTGCCCCGCCGCGCGACCGCCGGCTCCTGTGCACCCGGCCGCCGGCCGATGCCGGGCAGCGCACCCTTTTACGTTCGGAGACTGCATGGCGGCACGCCGCCCCCGCTCGACCGCTTCCCCCACCACGTTCAGCGAGCTGGGCGTGCCCGCTCCGATCGTCGAGGCGCTGGCCGGGAACGGTGTCACCACACCGTTCCCGATCCAGGCCGCGACGCTGCCGGACGCGCTCGCCGGACGCGACGTCCTCGGCCGCGGGCGCACCGGGTCGGGCAAGACCTACGCCTTCGTGGTGCCGGTGCTGGCCCGGCTGCTGGCGCGGCCCGCGCAGCGCCGCCGCGGACGGCCGCGGGCCCTGATCCTGGCGCCGACCCGCGAGCTCGCCACCCAGATCGAGGCGTCGATCGCGCCGCTGGCCGCGGCCGTGTCGCTGCGCACGCTCACGGTGTTCGGCGGGGTCAACGCGAACCGTCAGATCGCCGGGTTGCGGGACGGCGCCGACATCGTCGTCGCCTGTCCCGGCCGGCTCCTCGACCTGATCGACGGCGGTCACGCGAGCCTCGACGCGGTGGAGATCACCGTGCTCGACGAGGCCGACCACATGGCCGACCTCGGCTTCCTGCCGGTCGTCCGGCGGCTGCTCGACCAGACCCCGCGCCGGGCGCAGCGGCTGCTCTTCTCGGCCACGCTGGACGCCGGCGTCGACGTCCTGGTCCGGCGGTACCTCACCGACCCGGTCACGCACAGCGTCGACACCGTGGCGGCACCGGTCACCGTGCCGCACCACATGCTGCACATCGGCCACCAGGACATGCTGACCGTGCTGGTCGATCTGGCCGCCGCGCCGGGCCGCACGCTGGTCTTCGCCCGGACCAAACGGCGGGCGAAGACGCTCACCCGCCAGCTCGTCGCGGCCGGCGTGCCCGCCATGGAGCTGCACGGCAACCTGGGGCAGAACGCGCGCAGCCGCAACCTGGACGCATTCGCCACCGGCACCGCCACCACGCTGGTCGCGACCGACATCGCGGCGCGCGGCATCCACGTCGACGGTGTCGCGCTCGTCGTCCACGCCGACCCGCCGGCGGAGTACAAGGCGTACCTGCACCGGTCCGGCCGCACCGCCCGGGCGGGCGCGACCGGCACGGTCGTCACGCTGATGACCGACGAGCAGGTCGACGACGTGCGCCATCTCGCCCGTCAGGCCGGCATCACCGCCACGATCACCCGGATGCGGCCCGGCGATCCGCTCCTCCACCAGATCGCACCCGGGCCGCGCACGCTGGTCGCCCCGCCGGCCGCGGACGCCGGCGAGCCCGCCCCGCCTTCCGGCCGGCCGCGGTCGCGGTCCCGGTCGGCCGGCGCCGCGGAGACGAGCGGTCCGCGCCGTCCGCGGCGGTCCAGGGCGGCCGGCGGCACTCGCGGCGGCCAGGCCGCGACCGAGCAGGCGAACGGCGGCGGTCGTCGCGGCCGCGGAAGTCAGCAGGCGACCGGCGCCGGCCGCGGAAGCCAGGAGGTGGCGGGCGGCGGCCGTGAGGCGCAGCGGGCAACCGGCAGCGGTCGTGGCGCCCAACAGGCAACCGGTGGCGGCCGTAGCGGTCGTCAGGCAACCGGTAGCAGCCGTCAGGCGGCCGGTAGCAGCCGTCAGGCGGCCGGTAGCGGCCGGCAGGCGACCGCCGGTGCACGTGAAGGTCAGTCCGCGGCGCGTCACACGACCGGTGCCGCCGCCTTCTCCGCCGGGAGCCGAGTCGGCGCCAGCCGCCGGGGCGGCCGCTCCCGGTAGTCCGTCCGGCCGGGCGTGGGCAGCCGATCCGCTGCCCGTGCCCGGCCGCACCCACGGCGACGGTCCAGCGCGGCCGTGCGGCGGCCTCCGCGCACCTCGGTCGGACCTCGCGCTGGCGGGCGAACGTCCGGATGGCGCGGCGCTTCCGGGTCGGCGACGTCTTCCTGGCCGGCGACGCCGCACACGTGCATCCGCCGACCGGCGCGCAGGGGCTCAACACCGGCATCCAGGACGCGTACAACCTCAGCTGGAAACTGGACCACCGGCGACGACGGGATCCGGGACAGCTACGAGGGCGGAACGGCTCCCGGTGGCCGCGGCCGTGCTCGGGATCCAACTACGTCGGCTGCGCGGCCTCGGAGCCGGCGGACGTGGTGCGCTACCTCCGGCGCGCGCCGGCGCGGAGCGGCTCACCAGCGGACCGGCACCTCCTCCAGGCCGCCGACCAGCAGCCCCTCGCGGCGGCGCAGCTCCTCGACCGGGACGGCCAGCTCCAGGCCGGGGAGCCGCTCGAGCAGCACGCGCAGCGTGGTCTGCAGTTCCACCCGGGCCAGCGACTGACCGAGGCAGGACCGGGAGCCGGCACCGAACGTCAGGTGCGGGTTCGGCGTACGCGTGAGGTCCATGTCGTCCGGGTCGGCGAAGACGCGTTCGTCCCGGTTGGCCGACGGCATGGACGCCAGCACCTGGGTGCCGGCCGGGACGAGCGTGCCGTCGATCTCCATGTCCTCGGTGATCAGGCGGTGCATGCCGAAGCCGAGGTTCGCGTCGAACCGCAGCACCTCCTCCACGGCCGGCTGGATCAGGCCGGGCTCGGCCAGCAGCCGCTCCCAGCGCTCGCGGCGGGAGAGCAGCATCGCGGCCATCTTGCCGATCATGTTGGCGGTGGTCTCGTGCCCGGCGATCAGCAGGCCCTGGCCCGTGAAGATCAACTCCTCCTCGGACAGCCGGCCGTCCGCCGAGTCGACCACCGTCACGAGTTCGGAGAGGAGATCGTCGCCCGGTTCCGTACGCTTGGCCGCCACGTGGTCGCGCATGTAGGCCCACAGCTCCTCGCCGGACCGACGCACCTCGCCGGGCGTGAACCGGGTCAGGTTGAGGAACCGGTCGGACCAGTGCGCAAATCTTTCCCGATCCTGCACGGGTACGCCGAGCAGGTCGCAGATGACGAAGACGGGCAGCGGGAAGCCCAGTGCGGACCGGAGGTCGGCGGGTGCGCCACGGTCCACCATGTCGTCGATCAGATCGTGCGCGATCCGGGTGATGCCGGGCTGCATCGCGGTCATCCGCTTGGCGGTGAACGACCGGCTCAGCAGGCGGCGCCAGCGCATGTGCCCGGCCTCGTCGTTCATGAACGCGGCACCGCCACCGGCCATGCTGCCGCCCGCGGGCGTGTTCCGCAGGCAACGCGGGTCGCTGAGCACGGTGCGGACCGCGTCATACCGCGTGACCAGCAGCGCGTCCGTCCCGGTGCTGGTGCGCACGTGCGCGACGGGGCAGGTGGCGCGCAGCTCGGCCCACTCCGCGGGCGGGTCCACGGCGGTCGGCGGGGTGAACGGGTAATCGAGAACTTTCTCCGTCTCGGGCACGTCTTCCCCTTAAGTCAACGTCTGATTACTTGGTACCGTACGGCGAGGACGACCGGGAATCAATCGGTCGGTATCGATTGTGGAGGTGCCGTGAAAATCTCCGTCGACGAGGACAAGTGCATCGGCGCTGGTCAGTGCGTGCTGACCGCGCCGCACACGTTCGACCAGCGGGACTCCGACGGCGTGGTGATCCTGCTGTCCGCGGAGCCGGCCGCGCCGGAGCAGGCCGCGGCGCGCACCGCCGCCGCGGTCTGCCCGGCCGCCGCGATCACGGTCGTGGCGGGCTGAGGTGACCGGCCCGGTCGTGATAGCCGGCAGCGGCGCCGCCGGGCTCGCCACCGCGGACGCGCTGCGCACCGAGGGGTACGACGGCGCGATCCTGCTGCTCGGCGACGAGCCGCACGCGCCCTACGACCGGCCGCCACTGTCCAAACAGGTGCTCACCGGCGCCTGGCGGCCGGACCGGGCCGTGCTGCGCAGCCGGGCCGAACTGGCCGCGCGCGGCATCGACTTCCGGCCCGGCACGGCCGCGGTCGCACTGGACCCGGCCGCGTCCACGCTGACGCTGTCGAACGGCACCACCATCGGGTACGCCGCGCTGGTCGCCGCGACCGGCGTCGCACCGCGCCGGCTGCCCGGCACGCCGGCCCAGCACGTGCTCCGTGGCCTGGACGACACCCTCCGGCTGCGCGGCGCACTGACCCGCGCCCGCCGGGTCGCCGTGGTCGGCGCCGGCTTCCTCGGCTGCGAGATCACGGCCGCGGCCCGCACCATGGGCATCGCGGTCACGCTCGCCGACCCGTTCCCCACACCGCTGCACGCCCCGCTCGGCCCCCTGCTCGGCACGATGATCGCGGGCCTGCACCGCGACCGCGGCGTCGACCTCCGCCTCGGCCACGCCGTGGCCGCACTGGAAACCGTTTCCGGCAACGTCGCCGGAATCCCCGCCACCCCCGTCCCGGCCGCGCCGCACACCACGCCCCCGGGCGTGGCCGCCTCGCCGAACACGGACATCCGGGCCGCGAACGCGAATAACCGCGCCGCGACCGCGGGCGACCACCCCACGAACGCGGGCGACCGGATCGCTGCGGTGCTGCTGGACGACGGCACCCGGATTCCGGCGGACCTGGTGGTCACCGCGATCGGGTGCGTGCCGCGGGTCGGCTGGCTGCGGGACAGCGGCGTGCCGCTCGCGGACGGCGTGGTCTGCGACGCGCACGGCCGGGCGGCCGAGCGGGTGTGGGCCGCGGGTGACGTGGCCGCGTGGTGGTCACCGGCGCTGGGGCGGCACGTGCGCGTCGAGCACCGCTTCACGGCCGGCCAGCACGGCCGGATCGTGGCCCGTGACATCCTCGGCCTGCCCCACGACGCCGCGCCGGACCAGGTGCCGTACTTCTGGTCCGACCAGTACGACCTGAAGATCCAGGCCTACGGCCTGCCGTCCGGAGCCGACGAGGTACGGATCGTGGAGGGCTCGCTGGACGAGCGCCGGTTCGTCGCCGTCTACCTGTCCGGCGACGAGGTCACCGCGGTCGCCGGTGCCGGCATGGCCCGCGCGATGCGCCAGTGGCGCCAGGCCGTCGTCGACCGCCGCCTCCCGGCCGCCACCTGAGCACGCCGGCCGCTGCCCGCACACGCCGCCGGGGCCGGACACACCGGCCGCTCGCGCGTTCCCCGCCCGTGGAACGCGGTCATCGCGGGGAACCGAGCGTGGAGCGGCCGGCCGGGTGCCGGGCGGGCGGTGCGCCCGCGCCACGCGGTGACGGGCGGCCGGGTCTTGATTTTTGGCTCAGCCACCCGCTGACGTGCAGGGAGGAGCCCTGGGCGACGACCGGTGCCCGCGGGAGCATGCGGGAGGTGACCACGCCGGAAGCGGGAAAGCCGGCTCCTGGGTCTTTGGCTATCGAGGCAGGACCGCGTCGATCAGGTCGGTGAGCAGCGCGTGCAGCACGGCCGGGTCGGCGGAGGTGATCGGCTCCGGTTGCAGTGCGGACCGCATCGTGGCGATGCCGAACGCGGCCGCGATCACGATCTGGGCGCGCAGCAGCGCGTGCGGGCCGGGCGTGCCGGCGGCGGCCAGTTTCCGGGCGTGCGAGATCAGGATCGCCCGCCGCATCTCGTCGATGCGTTCGTCGCCGGAGGAGCGCATCAGCATCACGTACGCGTTGTCGAGCGGGTCCCGGCCGGAGATCCGTGCGACGACGCGCGCGATGATCTCGTCGCGGGACAGGCCGTCCGTGTCGTTGCCGAGGTCCGTGACGGCGGCGCCCAGGCACGCCTCGAACAGGCCCTCCTTGGACGCGAAGTAGCGGTTGATCAGCGAGACGTTGACGCCGGCGTCGTCCGCGATGTCCCGCACGGTGGTCGCGGCGTAGCCGTCGCGGATGAAGCGCCGGCGGGCGGCGTCCAGCAGCAGCTGCCGGGTCCGCGCCGCGTCCCGCCGCCGCGGCTCGACCGGGGAGTCCAGGTCAGACACCGCCGGTCAACCCTGGTTCCGGCGATGAATCCGGTAGTGCAGCGTCAGGAACGGCAGGCCGTACAGCGAGAACGCGTGCGCGGCGCGCAGCTCGCCGCCCTCGGTGAACACGTCGAGCCGTTCGGTGAAGCCGGGCACGGCCAGCGTGGTCAGCTCGCGCGTCGCGGCGTCCACATAGGTCAGATAGTGGCCGGGGTGGGCGAGCGCGCTGCCGCTGGTGAGCACCAGCCCGCCGCCGGGCCGGTGCAGCGGCAGCAGCGTGGCCGTGAAGTTGCCCCGCGGCACCGGGAATCCGACGCTCACGTACCCGCGGCCGTCGTGCCGGTACGTGGTATAGATGCCGACGTAGATCGGCTCGCCGGTGTCCGCGAAGGAGCGGATCCAGCCGCGTACGCCGATCACGTCGGTGCCGTCCGGTGTGATCGTGTCGATCCGGCTACGGACGCCGCGCAGCGTCTCGCGCTGGTTCATCGGCACGTTCGCCTGACCCAGCGGCCGCGCCACGAACGTGCGGTAGAGCAGATAGCCGGGCCGCACCCAGAGGCGCCACTCGGGCACGATGTCCAGCCGGAACCGGGTGGTCCGCTCGTAGAACTCACGCACCAGCGGGTCCACGGCGGACGGGTCGAAGTCCGGCCCGGCGAGGTCGTCCAGCGACGCGACGATCCCGGCGTCCGGCACGTCCTCCCGGTACGTGCCGCCGAGCACGCCGGCCAGCTCGCGCACGTAGCCGGTGCCGACGTAGCCGGTGCGGGCCTCCAGCGGCACCACGAACGGCAGGTCCTCGGCGCGTGCCCGCTCCGCCAGCAGCTCCACCTGGGGGGCGCGGAACAGCAGCGCGGCCAGCGCGCGGAAGCCGGCCACCGCGGTCGCCGCGACCACCGCCGGCGGCACGTCCCGGCCACCGGCACGCCGCCACGCGGCACCCACCGCGACGCCGACCACCGGGCCGAGCGCGACCTTCTGCGGGCGCAGGCCGAGCGCACCGGCGACGGTGCCGGCCGCGACGCCGACCGCCACCGGACCGGCGCCGGTGAGGCGGCCGCCGAGCCAGCCCGCCGAGGCCGCGAGCGCGCCGCTCATCGCGACCCGGGACCACCACGCCGGTATCTCAGCGGGGCGCTGCCGGGCGCGGGCCGCCGCCTCGATGGCGGTCAGTGCGGCCGCACCGGCGAGCCCGCCGACCGCGGCCGTGCGGGCGCCGCGGCGACCGGTGAGCGCGGCACCGGCCAGCGCACCCACGGCCGCGGCGACCGCGAGGCCGGCGATCTTCGCACGTTCCGTCATGCGGGCACGCTAGCAAGCGGGCCCGGTCGCGCACGCACGACCGGGCCGGTGCGGCCGGTCTGCCGGGCACCGGACGACGCTGATCCACGCCGGTAGATCAGGCTTCGAAGGTTTCCGGAAATTCTCGGAACTCTTTACTTCGTGTCGCTGCGTCAGGTCGACGGCGGTCGGCGCGCGTCGGCGTCGCGTGGCCCTGACATGCGTCGATGCGGTATGTAACAGAGTTACACCTGTACCGGAGTTTGCAGCCGAAAGTTTCGGGGCCTTGACATAAGGTTTCAGCGATTTTACGGTTGCGCCACCTCGTCCTCGGCGCGGCCTCCCCCACTCCACTCGAGTCCGTGCCAGGGCCGTACGTGAGCAGAACCCGGCAAGCGCAATCCAGCGTCTCGAGTACGGAGTTCACACATGATCAGTAGAGCCATGTCCCGACGTCACCTTCTGGGGCTCGGCGTGGGTGCGGGCGCGGCCGCGGCACTGGCCGCGTGCGGCAGTTCCGGTCCCAGCGGCCAGTCCGGTGCGGGCGGCGACGCCGTCGCCGACTACTGGTCGCTGAGCGGCCCGCCCGGGGAGCCCGCCCGCCGGGCTGCCCTGGACCGGTTCAACGCGGCCAACCCGGATACGAAGATCTCGTCGATCTTCCTCAAGAACGACGCGTTCAAGCAGAAGATCAAGACCTCGATCGGCGCCGGTGAGGCACCCGTGCTGATCTGGGGCTGGGGCGGCGGCACGCTCAAGTCCTACGTGGAGGCCGGTCAGGTCGACGACCTCACCGACTGGTTCAACCAGAACGCGGCGGTCAAGGACAAGCTGTTCCCGACGTCGTTCGGCGCGGCCACGGTGAACGGCAAGATCTACGCGATGCCGCACGAGACCGTCCAGCCGATCCTGCTGTACTGGAACAAGAAGGTCTTCGACGACGTCGGCGTGCAGCCGCCGCAGTCCTGGGGCGACATCCTCGACCTGGTGCCGAAGTTCAACGCGAAGAACATCGCGCCGTTCGCGCTCGGCGGCCAGTCCCGGTGGACGAACATGATGTGGCTGGAGCTGCTCCTCGACCGTACCGCCGGGTCCGAGGTCTTCGACCGGGTGTTCGCCGGCGAGGCGAACGCGTGGTCCGACCCGGCCGTGCTGGACATGCTCACCAAGGTGCAGCAGCTGATCGACGCGAACGGCTTCGTGAACGGCTTCTCGTCCATCACCGCGGACTCGAACGCGGACCAGGCGCTGCTCTACACCGGCAAGGCCGCGATGATGGTGCACGGCTCCTGGTCGTACGGCATCCAGGAGGAGCAGGGCGGCGACTTCGTCAAGAACGACGGGCTCGGCTACATGAACTTCCCGCCGGTCGACGGCGGCAAGGGCGACCCGTCGAACCAGGTCGGTAACCCGGGCCACTACCTGTCGATCAACGCGAAGGCGACGCCGGAGCAGAAGGAGGTGGCGAAGAAATTCTTCTCCACCACGCTGATCGACGCGGAGGAGCCGAAGGCCTGGATCCAGTCCGGCAACGTGCCGATCATCAAGGGCAGCGACAGCATGTACGAGGCGAACCCGAAGGGCGAGTTCCTCAAGTTCGTCTACGACACGTCGGTCAACGCGAAAGTCTTCGCCCAGTCCTGGGACCAGGCGCTGAGCCCGACCGCGGCCGAGACACTGCTGGACAACATCGCCAAGCTGTTCCAGAAGCAGATCAGCCCGCAGCAGTGGATCGACAACATGAACGCGGTCATCGGCAAATGACCACGCTCGCTCCGCCCGCCGTGCGGGTGTCCGAGCCCACCGTCACCGGCGGCGGGCGGGGTGGCGGGCTGATCTGGATGACGGTGCCCGCACTGCTGATCTTCACCGCGTTCGGCGTCGTGCCGTTGCTGGGTGTGCTCGCGCTCAGCTTCACCACCTGGAACAACGTCGGCCCGATCCAGCCGAGCGGCCTGGACAGCTGGACCACCGTCCTGACCGACCCGGACCTGCCGCACGCGCTCTGGGTGACCTTTCTGATCATGGGGTTGTCCTGGCTGGTGCAGACGCCGATATCGGTGCTGCTCGGCGTGTTCCTGGCCGCGCACAAGCGGTACCGCGGGTTCCTCGCGGTGCTCTACTTCATCCCGCTGCTGCTCAGCTCCGCGGCGATCGCGATCACGTACAAGGCGCTGCTCGACCCGAACTTCGGCATCGGCAACGGCCTCGGCATCCCGCTGCTCAACCAGGACTGGCTCGGGGACTCCACGCTCGCGGTCGGCGTCGTCGTCTTCATCGTCTCCTGGCAGTACATCCCGTTCCACACGCTGATCTACCAGGGCGCGGTGAGATCCATTCCGCACAGCATGTACGAGGCGTCGCTGATCGACGGCGCCGGCCGGATCCGGCAGTTCTTCAGCATCACCCTGCCGCAGCTGCGGTACACGATCGTCACGTCGTCCACGCTGATGGTGGTCGGCTCGCTGACGCTGTTCGATCTGATCTACGTGCTGACCGCGGGTGGCCCCGGCGACGCCACCCGCGCGCTGGCGCTGGAGATGTACCGGACCGGCTTCCAGGCGAACCTGATGGGACCCGCGAGTGCGATCGCGGTCATCCTGGTCCTGGTCGGCCTCGGCCTGTCCCAGTTGCTGCGGCGGCTCGGCGGGCGCGGCGACGAGAGCCAGCAGGAGGGCGCCTGATGCACAAGCTCCTCCGGCTGAACTGGTTCGGCGGCGCGCTCGCCTGGGTGTGGCTGCTCGTCGTGATGCTGCCGATCTACTGGGTCGTGATCACCAGCTTCAAGACGCGGGCGACGTACTTCATCACGAACACGTTCGCACCGCCGGCCGACCCGACGTTCGAGAACTACCTGACCGTGATCGAGAGCGGCTTCATCCGCTACTTCTTGAACAGCGTGATCGTGACCGCCGGTGCGGTGATCCCCGCCGTCGCGGTCTCGTTCATGGCGTCCTACGCGATCGTCCGTGGCGCCGGCAACCGCTGGCTCCGCTCGATCAACACGCTGTTCCTGCTCGGCCTGGCCATCCCGCTGCAGGCCGTGGTGATCCCGATCTACCTGATCATCATCCGGATCCAGATGTACGACACGCTGGCCGCCATCATCATGCCGTCCATCGCGTTCGCCATCCCGCTGTCCGTCCTGGTTCTGGCCAACTTCATCCGGGACGTGCCGCGCGAGCTGTTCGAGTCGATGCGGGTGGACGGCGCGAGCGAATGGGGCACGCTGTGGCGGCTGGCGCTGCCGCTCACCCGGCCGGCGCTGGTCACCGTGGTCATCTACAACGCGCTGAGCATCTGGAACGGGTTCATCCTGCCGCTGGTACTCACGCAGAGCCCGGACCAGCGCACGATGCCGCTCGCGCTGTGGACGTACGAGGGCGAGTACGGCATCAACGTGCCGGCCATCGCCGCCTCGGTCACGCTGACCACGGTCCCGATCGTGATCGCGTACGCGGTCGGCCGGCGTCAGCTGCTCAGCGGTCTGACGGCGGGTTTCAGCAAGTAAGCGGTGCGGGCCTCCCGGAGTGCCTCCGGGAGGCCCGCACCGCCGCCGTCAGTCCTCGTCGGGAGTCCCAGCCGCCGCCGACGACCGGGGACGGTGGCCAGCAGCGAATCACGCGCAGCTGCCGGATCCCGGGGAAGCGACCGGCGCAACGCGATCCATGGACCTCTCCATCGGTCTCCCCGGACCGAAGTCCCCTGGCCGGCACGGATCGCTCTTTCCAGGTTCGCCGAGATCTACGCCGCCATCGCGGCCCACTATGCGTAAACACATCAGGGCCACCCCGTGTGGGGTGGCCCTGATCATGAAGAAGTCCGGCGGCGTCCTACTCTCCCACACCCTCCCGAGTGCAGTACCATCGGCGCTGAAAGGCTTAGCTTCCGGGTTCGGAATGTAACCGGGCGTTTCCCTCTCGCTATAACCGCCGTAACACTATGAACTTTACAAACCGGGGTGTTCACGGTTGTTTGTTCAGATATCACACAGTGGACGCGTAGCAAACTTTGCACGTTTAATGTAGTCAAGTCCTCGGCCTATTAGTACCGGTCAACTCAACACGTTACCGTGCTTACATCTCCGGCCTATCAACCCAGTCATCTACTGGGAGCCTTACCCCACCGAAGTGGGTGGGATACCTCATCTTGAAGCGAGCTTCCCGCTTAGATGCTTTCAGCGGTTATCCCTTCCGAACGTAGCCAACCAGCCATGCCCATGGCAGGACAACTGGCACACCAGAGGTTCGTCCGTCCCGGTCCTCTCGTACTAGGGACAGCCCTTCTCAAGTATCCTACGCGCGCGGCGGATAGGGACCGAACTGTCTCACGACGTTCTAAACCCAGCTCGCGTACCGCTTTAATGGGCGAACAGCCCAACCCTTGGGACCTGCTACAGCCCCAGGATGCGACGAGCCGACATCGAGGTGCCAAACCATCCCGTCGATATGGACTCTTGGGGAAGATCAGCCTGTTATCCCCGGGGTACCTTTTATCCGTTGAGCGACACCGCTTCCACACGCAAGTGCCGGATCACTAGTCCCGACTTTCGTCCCTGCTCGACCCGTCAGTCTCACAGTCAAGCTCCCTTGTGCACTTACACTCAACACCTGATTGCCAACCAGGCTGAGGGAACCTTTGGGCGCCTCCGTTACCCTTTAGGAGGCAACCGCCCCAGTTAAACTACCCACCAGACACTGTCCCTGAACCCGATAAGGGCCCGAAGTTAGATACCCAGATCAACCAGAGTGGTATTTCAAGATTGCCTCCACCCGAACTGGCGTCCGAGCTTCACCGGCTCCCACCTATCCTACACAAGCCAACCCAAATACCAATGTCAAGCTATAGTAAAGGTCCCGGGGTCTTTCCGTCCTGCCGCGCGTAACGAGCATCTTTACTCGTACTGCAATTTCGCCGGGCCTGTGGTTGAGACAGTGGGGAAGTCGTTACGCCATTCGTGCAGGTCGGAACTTACCCGACAAGGAATTTCGCTACCTTAGGATGGTTATAGTTACCACCGCCGTTTACTGGCGCTTAAGTTCTCAGCCTCGCCATCACTGGCTAACCGGTCCCCTTAACGTTCCAGCACCGGGCAGGCGTCAGTCCATATACATCGTCTTACGACTTCGCATGGACCTGTGTTTTTAGTAAACAGTCGCTTCCCCCTGCTCTCTGCGGCCATACCACGCTCCACCAGCAAGTGGCTTCACGCGTCCGGCCCCCCTTCTCCCTAAGTTACGGGGGCAATTTGCCGAGTTCCTTAACCACAGTTCACCCGTCGCCTCGGTATTCTCTACCTGACCACCTGTGTCGGTTTAGGGTACGGGCCGCTCAAAGCTCGCTAGAGGCTTTTCTCGGCAGCATAGGATCACTGACTTCACCTGAATCGGCTCGGCATCACGTCTCAGCCTATATGCGTCACGGATTTGCCTATGACACGGCCTACACGCTTACCCCGGCACAACCACTCACCGGGCTCAGCTACCTTCCTGCGTCACCCCATCGCTTGCCTACTACCCACCAGGATCCCAGACTCCCCTTTATCAGTCCGAAGACGTCAATCAGTTCGCGTGGTTAGCACAGTGAGGTTCGGCAGGGACGCTTCTTCGCGGGTACGGGAATATCAACCCGTTGTCCATCGACTACGCCTCTCGGCCTCGCCTTAGGTCCCGACTCACCCAGGGCGGATTAGCCTGGCCCTGGAACCCTTGGTCATCCGGCGGAAGGGATTCTCACCCTTCATTCGCTACTCATGCCTGCATTCTCACTCGTCCAGCGTCCACCACTCGGTCACCCGGCAGCTTCACCCGCTGAACGACGCTCCCCTACCCATCCACACAAAGTGTGAATGCCACAGCTTCGGCGGTGTACTTGAGCCCCGCTACATTGTCGGCGCGGAACCACTTGACCAGTGAGCTATTACGCACTCTTTAAAGGGTGGCTGCTTCTAAGCCAACCTCCTGGTTGTCAATGCGATCCCACATCCTTTTCCACTTAGCACACGCTTAGGGGCCTTAGCTGGCGATCTGGGCTGTTTCCCTCTCGACTACGAAGCTTATCCCCCGCAGTCTCACTGCCACGCTCTCACTTACCGGCATTCGGAGTTTGGCTGACTTCAGTAACCTTGTAGGGCCCCTAGGCCATCCAGTGCTCTACCTCCGGCAAGAAACACGCAACGCTGCACCTAAATGCATTTCGGGGAGAACCAGCTATCACGGAGTTTGATTGGCCTTTCACCCCTAACCACAGGTCATCCCCCAACTTTTCAACGTTGGTGGGTTCGGCCCTCCACACGGTCTTACCCGCGCTTCAGCCTGCCCATGGCTAGATCACCCCGCTTCGGGTCTAGAACATGCGACTCGAACGCCCTCTTCAGACTCGCTTTCGCTACGGCTACCCCACCCGGGTTAACCTCGCCACATGCCACTAACTCGCAGGCTCATTCTTCAAAAGGCACGCCGTCACCCCAAAAGGCTCCGACGGATTGTAGGCGAACGGTTTCAGGTACTATTTCACTCCCCTCCCGGGGTACTTTTCACCATTCCCTCACGGTACTCGTCCGCTATCGGTCACCAGGAAGTATTCAGCCTTACCAGGTGGTCCTGGCAGATTCACAGCAGATTTCAGGAGTCCGCTGCTACTCGGGTGCCATCACGAAAGATCGACTATTTTCACGTACCGGACTTTCACCGTCTACGGCCAGACATTCCAGACTGTTCCGTTAACAATCGACTTTGTAACTTTCGTCCACCATGTCAGTAATGGAAAGATGGTCCCACGACCCCGAGAACGCAACCCCTGACAGGTATCACGCGATATCGGTTTAGGCTAGATCCGCTTTCGCTCGCCACTACTCGCGGAATCACATGTTGTTTTCTCTTCCTGCGGGTACTGAGATGTTTCACTTCCCCGCGTTCCCTCCACGTATCCTATGAATTCAGATACGGGTGACGTCACATGACTGACGCCGGGTTCCCCCATTCGGAAATCCTGGGATCACAGCTCGGTTGACAGCTCCCCCAGGCGTATCGTCGCCTCCCACGTCCTTCATCGGCTCCTGGTGCCAAGGCATCCACCGTTCGCCCTTGACAACTTGACCTACAGAAAACAAAGATGCTCGCGTCCACTGTGCAATTCTCAACAAACAACCAACCCACAACCACCACACACAACACCATGCCGGCGTCAAAGCCGAGGTATGCCGCGCAAGGCCATGCTTGGCGTTTCGTTCCTTGAAGTCCAACCCGTGGGTTGTTCCTTCAGGACTCAACAGGGTGCTTAGCGCCAGATTCCAGCCGCATCACTGACTGCTTTCCATGCCCACGCGGGCCGTACTCACTTCAGATGACCGTTGCCGGGTCTGACTTGCCAGTGTCTCCGCCTATGAGCACCCCGATCCGGCATTCGCGGACCGCGGGCTTCTTGCACCTTTTCAGGTGAAGTTGCTCCTTAGAAAGGAGGTGATCCAGCCGCACCTTCCGGTACGGCTACCTTGTTACGACTTCGTCCCAATCGCCAGCCCCACCTTCGACGGCTCCCTCCCACAAGGGGTTGGGCCACCGGCTTCGGGTGTTGCCGACTTTCGTGACGTGACGGGCGGTGTGTACAAGGCCCGGGAACGTATTCACCGCAGCGTTGCTGATCTGCGATTACTAGCGACTCCGACTTCACGGGGTCGAGTTGCAGACCCCGATCCGAACTGAGACCGGCTTTTTGGGATTCGCTCCACCTCACGGTATCGCAGCCCATTGTACCGGCCATTGTAGCATGCGTGAAGCCCTGGACATAAGGGGCATGATGACTTGACGTCATCCCCACCTTCCTCCGAGTTGACCCCGGCAGTCTCCCATGAGTCCCCACCATAACGTGCTGGCAACATGGAACGAGGGTTGCGCTCGTTGCGGGACTTAACCCAACATCTCACGACACGAGCTGACGACAGCCATGCACCACCTGTCACCGCCCCCGAAGGACCCCCCATCTCTGGAGGATTTGCGGTGATGTCAAACCCAGGTAAGGTTCTTCGCGTCGCATCGAATTAATCCGCATGCTCCGCCGCTTGTGCGGGCCCCCGTCAATTCCTTTGAGTTTTAGCCTTGCGGCCGTACTCCCCAGGCGGGGCGCTTAATGCGTTAGCTGCGGCACAGAGGACCGGAGAGGCCCCCCACACCTAGCGCCCAACGTTTACAGCGTGGACTACCAGGGTATCTAATCCTGTTCGCTCCCCACGCTTTCGCTCCTCAGCGTCAGTATCGGCCCAGAGACCCGCCTTCGCCACCGGTGTTCCTCCTGATATCTGCGCATTTCACCGCTACACCAGGAATTCCAGTCTCCCCTACCGAACTCTAGCCTGCCCGTATCGAATGCAGACCCGCAGTTGAGCCACGGGATTTCACATTCGACGCGACAAGCCGCCTACGAGCTCTTTACGCCCAATAAATCCGGACAACGCTCGCGCCCTACGTCTTACCGCGGCTGCTGGCACGTAGTTGGCCGGCGCTTCTTCTGCAGGTACCGTCACTTGCGCTTCGTCCCTGCTGAAAGAGGTTTACAACCCGAAGGCCGTCATCCCTCACGCGGCGTCGCTGCATCAGGCTTCCGCCCATTGTGCAATATTCCCCACTGCTGCCTCCCGTAGGAGTCTGGGCCGTGTCTCAGTCCCAGTGTGGCCGGTCGCCCTCTCAGGCCGGCTACCCGTCGTCGCCTTGGTAGGCCATTACCCCACCAACAAGCTGATAGGCCGCGAGTCCATCCCAGACCGAAAAACTTTCCCGAGACCACCATGCGATAGCCAAGGAGTATCCGGTATTAGCCCCCGTTTCCGAGGGTTATCCCAAAGTCTGGGGCAGGTTACTCACGTGTTACTCACCCGTTCGCCGCTCGAGTACCCCGAAGGGCCTTTCCGCTCGACTTGCATGTGTTAAGCACGCCGCCAGCGTTCGTCCTGAGCCAGGATCAAACTCTCCAACGAAATCTAGAGAAAATCTGTCCCGACAGTCATCAAACTGCCAAAGGAATCCAACCGAAACCGAAGCTCCGGCCGGGGTATAAATCAATTGGCACTGGCTTTTCAAGCACCCTGTTGAGTTCTCAAAGAACAACCACACACCACACCGCGACCCGGGTTAACCGGACCCCGCCGTGGGGCATTTCGTTCGTTCAGCTCCGGCGTTTCCCCCGGCGCTGCAATTACTTTATCCGGTCGTTTTCCGCCCCGTCAAATCCGCCCCCCGTCAACCGGAGCGCCGGATTATCGGAAAGCGATAACCGAATTTCCCCGTGCAAAATCGACGCCATTGCCTGGCGCTTCTTTCACTACGGGGAGTCCTGCGGACCGGCCTACGCCCCACCGTGGTGGTGCGTCTCGCCCGGCTCCCGCCGACCAGAAGAATCTACCCGACCCGGATCGCAGCCCCAAACCGCCCCCCTCGAAAGCCGTCGAGGGCCCCGGAGGCAGCCCGGACATGTCCTGATCCTGACCGACAACCGTCCACAAAGCACATAGGGTGCCGGTAGCCTCACGGAGAGGGTCGACGGTGCTGCGAATTCACTTCACGACGGATGACCTGGCACGTGTCCGGCTCGCCCCGGGCCCCGATCCCCTCTGGGAGACGCTGCTCAGCGCGCACACGCTGGGCTCGCGTGCCGCCGGTGGGATCTTCGGCGACTGGGCCAGGTGGGCCCGGCCGCGGCTGCCGGCCGACGCGCGGCTGCTGTTCCAGCTGGCCCCGCCGGTCGGCTACTCCGCGGACTTCCTCACCCCGGCCGGTGGCAGCGTCCGGCTCGATGACGGCATCGACACCGTGCTGCACACGCAGCGCCACCGGCTCCGCACCGACCTGGCGCAACTCGCCGGCCGGCCCGGGTCCGCCGAGGCCGTGCGCCTGCTCGCCGACGGCGGTGCCGCGGCACTGGCCCGGCTCGGCGCGTCCATGCGCGGATACTTCCACGCCACGCTCGCCCCGATCTGGCGGACGATCGAGGACGACGTCGCGGCCGACCGGGCGGTGCGCGGCCGCGCGCTCCTGGACGGCGGCGTGGAACGGCTCCTACCGTCGATCTTCCCGGGCGCGCGCTGGGAGTCACCGGTGCTGCTCATGCCGTACCCGGCGGATCGTGATCTTCATCTGGACGGCCGGGGTCTCCTGCTGGTCCCGTCCTATTTCTGCCATGGCCTGCCCATCTCGCTGCTCGACCCGGCGCTGCCGCCGGTGCTCGTCTATCCGGTCACCCGCGCACCCGCGCTTCCGGCCGGCGACAGCCCGCGGCGGCTGGACGACCTGATCGGCGCCACCCGTGCCGAGGTGCTGCGCCGGCTGGCCGCCGGGCACGGCCAGAGCACCACGGATCTGGCCCATCGGCTGGGCGCGTCGCTGCCCAGCGTCAGCGAACACCTGACCGTGCTACGGCACGCCGGCCTGGCGAGCACCCGCCGGGAGGGCCGGCGCTCACTGCACTCGATCACGCCACTCGGCCGCCAGATGCTTCGCCCCTGACCGAAACGTCTCGCGCCGGCACCCGCACGGCCGGAAACCTGGTGGTGCCGGGCCGGCCGGTCCGGCACCACACGGGAGGTAATCGGACAGTGGTCAGACGAACGCTCCAGACGGGGGTTGCGCTGCTGGCGCTGGTACTGGGGGCGCTGCTGGTGGCGCCGTCCCCGGCGGCGGCGACGGCAGCGGAGTGCGAGCGTGGCGCGAACGGCTTCGTGGACATCCCGGACAACCTCTGGGGGACGCAGCCGGAACCGGCCGGCAACTACATCATCAACTTCGTCACCGGCGCCCAGATCACGCTGAACTACGGCACGGTCGCCGGAGCACAGCGCGGCTGGGCCCGCATCGGCGGCGACACCCGCCCGGGCGACCGGGTCTGGCTGGAGTGGACCTGGAACGGCGGCGCCAACATCCTCCAGTGCGGGCCGTTCACGGTCACCACGGCCGCGACACCGAAGACCAGCGCCGCGAAGAACACCAGCTCCAGCACCGCCTGGAGATTCCGGGCCTGTGGCAACATCGTCGGCTACGCGTCGACCTGCACCGCCTGGTGGTGACCCGCTGACCCCGGTGCCGAGGCGACCTCGCCTCGGCACCGGCTGTTCCTCGGGCATCAACGGCGAAGATCAAGGACGAAGTTCTCGATCTTCCCGCTTCCGGCGTGGCCGCGTACCGAGTGCTCCCGCGGGCCAACCTCGCCGGGCGGCAAGCCTCCGCTGGCGCTCCGCTTGCCGCCCGGCATCGAAGCCGGTCCCGCACGACACCGGAGAAACCACGCGACCACCGCCACCCACGAGCCCCGCACCGCGACGCCAGTCCGCGACTCGGCGCAAGACCCGCGGCCCGGGGTAGCGCGGCAGATCAGCGGGCGTCGAGATCGTCCAGGATCGCCCGGGCCAGGTCGCGTTCGGCCGTGGCCGAGGCCGGATCGCCGGCCGCGTCGAGGCTGTCGGCCAGCCGCCGCCGGGTGTCCGCCTCGCCGTACCGGTCGGTGTCCGACCGGTAGAGCGCGATCGCCTCCCGGTACGCGGCCACGGCGTCGCCGAGGCGGCCGAGTCCGTGGTGGACGACGCCGAGGCTGTCCAGTGTCCCGGCCGCACCGGCCCGATCGTCCAGCTCGCGGTGGACGGCCAGCGCGTCCTCGCAGAGGCGCAGCGCGCGTGCCAGGTCTCCGGTGTGCGCGGCGGCCAGCCCGGCCGAGTTCGCGGCGCGGGCCGCGCCGAGGCGGTCACCGGCCGTGGCGAACAGCGCGGCGGCGCGCAGCGCGTGGGTGAGCGCGGCCGGGTGGTCGTCCTCCTGTTCGGCGAGCCAGGCGAGCGCGTGCGCGGCACGGGCCTGCGCGCCGGGGTCGCCGAGCTTCTCCGCGAGCGCGGCGGAGGCCTCCAGGTGGGTGCGGGCCAGGCCGAAGCGGTTCAGGCGGATCGCGCCGCCGGCCAGACTGCGATGGGCGAACAGGCGCCCGGCGTCGTCGCCGAGACGGCCCGCCGCGGCCAGCGCCGCGGTCTGGGTGGCGACCCAGTCGGCCCAGCGGCCGGACCGGTCCAGGTGGTCGGCGAGCGTCCAGGCGAGCCGCCAGACGTAGACGTCGCGGTCCGTCGCGTCGCGGCCACCGGCGGGGGTTGCGCCGCCGGGGCCGGTCGCGCCACCATGCACAGCCGCGCCGCCGGGGCCGGTCGCGCCGCCACGGACAGCCGCGTCGCCGCGGCCGATCCCGTCGCCATGGCCGGTCGCGGAGCCATGGCCGGTCGCGGAACCATGGCCGGTCGCGGAACCATGGCCGGTCGCGGAACCATGGCCGGTCGCGGAACCATGGCCGGTCGCGGAACCATGGCCGGTCGCGGAGCCGGGGCCGACCGCGTCGCCGGAGCCGGTCACGTCGCCGTGGACGAGGGTGAGCAGGGGCGGAAGTTCCGCGCGGAACCACGCGTCCGCCGCCGGGGAGTCCGCCGGTTCGGCCACCGTCACGTCGGCCGGGGGCGGCGAGAGCGTGATCGGCGTCCGGGCCGGGTGCAGACGCATCGCCGCGGCGAACGCGCTGTGCAGGTGGTGCTCCCGCAACCGGGCGACCGCGCCGGCCCGGTCGGCGTCGTCCGCCGCCAGCTCCGCCGCGTACACCCGGAGTAGGTCATGCATCGCGTAGCGATCGCCCTGCTCGGTGAGCAGGTGCACGCGGACCAGCCCGGCCAGCAGCCGCCGGGTCGCCGCCGATGGCAGTCCGGCCAGGCTTGCGATCGCCGCCGGCCCCGCGTCCGCGCCCGGGTGCAGGCCGAGCAGCCGGAAGACGCGCGCCTCCGCGGGCGGCAGCCGCAGGTAGGACCAGGACAGCGCCGACCGTACGTCCGCGGCCGGGTCGCCGGTCTCCAGCGCGCCGAGCCGGTCCTCGGCGAGCTGTGCGGCGAGCGCGGCCAGTGACATGCCCGGCGCGACGGCCGCACGCGCCGCGACCACCGCCAGGGCCAGCGGCAGCCGGGCGCAGGCCAGCACGATCCGTTCCACCGCCTCCGGTTCGGCCGCCGCCCGCGCCGCGCCCGCCCGGCCGGCGAACAGCGCGGCGGCCTCGTCGTCGCCGGGCAGCCCGAGTGGCACCGGCCGCGCGCCGTCGACCGCGACCAGGCCGGTGAGCTGCGCGCGGCTGGTGACCAGCGTGAGGGAGCCGGGCGCGGCCGGCAGCAGCGGCCGGACCTGATCCGCGGTCGCCGCGTTGTCCAGCACGATCAGCAGACGGCGTGCCGCGGTCAGGTAGCGCAGCCGGGACGCGGCCTCGTCCGTCCCGGCCGGGATCCGGCCGGGTGCCAGGCCGAGACGGGAGAGCAACAGACGCAGTGCCTCGGCCGGCGGCACCGGATCGGCAGCCGGGCCGAAGCCGCGCAGATCCAGGTAGAGCTGCCCGTCCGGGAAGCGGGCCGCGGCGCCGTGCGCCCAGTGCACGGCCAGCGACGTCTTGCCGACCCCGGCCGGGCCGGAGAGGATCGCGACGCCGCCGGTCAGCGCGTCCAGCGCGGCCAGTGCCACGGCCCGGCCGGTGAACGCCGGCAGTCCGGCCGGGAGCCCGCGCGGCACGGCGCCGCCGGACCGGCGGTGCTCCTCGACCCGGTCCCGGGCGGTGGCGAGCGCGCCCTGCTCGCGCGGGGTCGCGCCGAGCATGCGGACCAGCACGTCGAACCGGTCGGTCGGCGGCAGCACGCTCCCGGACAGATACTCCCCCACGATGCCGTGCGACCAGCCGGTGGCCGCGGCGAGCTCCCGGTACGTCAGCTGGGCACCACCGCGCTGCCGGGCCTGCCTGCGCCGCAACCGTCGCAGCACCTCACCGAGCTCGCCCAGCGTGGTGATGTCCTCCATGCGGCCGGAGGGTACCCGCCGGGTCTACCGTCCCGGAACCCCGCAGCAGAACGCGAGCACGAGCGTGCCGAACAGGATCGGCCCGATCAGCGCCGGGCTGCGCGAGAGCGGCCGGCGCGGGGCCAGCGGGCGTCCGGTGCGGTACGCCGGTGCGGGCAGCCGTGCCAGGCGCCCGGCCGCGCTCGCGTTCATCGCGATCGCCGTCAGCGCGCCGAGGAACGCCAGTCCCCACCACCCGGCGACCATGGTGAACGTGGTCATCTCCCGGTGCACCGACACACCGCAGTCGCGGCAGAACCAGCCTCTCCGGGTCTGCAGCTGCCAGGCGATCAACAGCGCGAGCACGGAACGGAACGTCGCGAACTCAGCCGGCGTGCCTCCGCAGACGTCGCAGGCGGGCGCTTCGGTGACGGGATCGACGGGCACGGGTTCCTCCTCGGATCGGCAGACGCCCATCCTCGGCCGGTCCGGTCACGTACACGCGCGATCCTGGACAGCGTCGGACAGCGGCCTCACCAGTCGGACCGGCGGACCAGTGCCCATTCGTGGTCGTCGCCGGAGACGCAGTTGACCAGGGTGAGGTGGGTGGCACTGCCGCCGTCGCCCTTGCCGTAGACGTCCAGGCACAGGCCGGAGGCGGTGTTGACGAGCCAGTAGTACTGCCGGCCGCCGGAGGTGAGTTTCGGCTCCAGCCGGTAGTCCTGGTTGTCCTCGCCGTAGCACTCCCGCTCGACGACCGGCGTGGCGCGCGGGACCGAGCCGGTGCCGTCGACGTCCAGACAGAGGTCGTCGTCGGTGTTGCGGATCCAGTAGAACTGGCGTCCGGACCCGTCGGTGCCGCGGGGCACGAACGAGAACTCCTGGTTGTCGTCGGTGGTGGTCCGGCAGACGTCCTGCAGGACCGGTTGCGTGGGCGTGCCGCCGGCGGTGCCGTCCAGGTCGGCGCACAGGCCGGTGCGCAGGTTGTGGATGAGGTACGGACCGTACCCGGACCGGGTGCCGGGCGCGGCCTCGACCGGAGGCTGCACGTCCGGCGCCGGTGCGGCCGCCGAGGGCTTCGGCGCCGCCGGAGCCGCGGTGGTACGGGTGGCCGCGGGCACGGAGGACGGTGTGACGGACGCGGACGGCGACGGCGGCGCGGACCCACCGGCGGTGGGTGCGGTCGACGGCGCGCTCGGCGGCGGCGCCGCGGGAGCCGGGACGAGCGGCTGCTCACCGGCGCGACTGCTCTGCTGGAGGACGAAACCGGCGCCGCCGAGCAGGGCGAGGGCAAGGACGGCGACGGCCGCCGTGAGAACCGCCACGGTACGCCGGCGCGGTGCCGGCCCGGTGACCCGCTCGCCCGCCCGGGCCGCGGGTCCGGTGCCGGCCACGGTCACGGTCTCGGCCGGCACGTCGGTCGCGGCCGGCACGTCGGTGACGGTCCGTGCCGCGACCGACGCCTCCGCCGAGGCCGAGCGCAGTTCCGGCCGGTCATCCAGCGCACCGGCCGGTGCGTTGCCGAGCAGCAGGTCGAGCAGTTCCCGCGCGGTCGGCCGGCTCGCCGGGTCGGGGGCCAGCGCGCGTCCGGCGAGCCGGCGCAGCGGTCCCTCCGGCAGCCCGTCCAGCCGGGGCGGCTGGCTGATGATCCGGGCCATGGTGGCGATGGCCGTGCCACCGTCGAACGGCGCCCGCCCGGTGCCGGCGAACACCACCACGCATCCCCAGGCGAACACGTCCGCCGCGGCCGTGATCGGGCCGGCCTCCTCCGCGAACCGCTCCGGCGCCATGTAGTTCACGGTGCCCAGGTACACGCCGGTCCGGGTGAGCCGCTCCTGCGCCGCCTCCAGCGCGTGCGCGATGCCGAAGTCGATCACCTTGGGGCTGCCCGGCGCGAGCAGCACGTTGCCCGGTTTCAGGTCGCGGTGGATGACCCCGGCGCCGTGGATCGCGGTCAGCGCCGTCGCCACGCCGATCGCCAGCCCGTGCAGGTTGGCCGGGTTCAGCGGCCCGCGCTGCCGGACCTCCTCGTCCAGCGTCGGGCCCTCGACGTACTCGACGACCAGGTACGGCCGGGCCGCGTCCGGGTCGGCGTCCACGACCTCGGCGGTGCAGAACGGCGGCACCTGCCGGGCGCGGGCCACCTCGTCGCGGAACCGGCGCCGAAACTCCGGGTCGCCGGCTATCTCCGTGTGCACGAGCTTCACCGCGACCTGCCGCCCGTCGGCGCCGCGCGCCAGGTAGACCACGCCCATGCCGCCGGCGCCGAGCCGCCCGACGATCTCGTAGTCGCCGACGCGGGCCGGGTCCCCGTCCAGCAGCGGCCCTGACCGGCTCACGTCTCGTTCCACAACAGGTTCCCGTCGATCACGGCTGGTATGCGCGGGGCATGGTATCAGCCGCTGTGGACGGCCATCCGGTCTGCGGACCGGCACTCATCCGCCGGACGGCCGTTCACTGTGTACGGCCGCACGCCGGCCGGGGGAAGCGAGCGCGAACGCGACGCCGCCCAGCGCCGCCGTGACGCCGCAGAGCAGCAGCGTGGTGCGATAACCGAATTGTTCGACCGCGACGCCGGCCAGTACGCCGGAGAGCAGCAGGCCGGCCGTGGTGGCGTTGGAGAACAGCGTGGTGGCCCGGCCGGTGGCCGGTGCCAGCAGGTCCTGGAAGTAGCGGATGCCGGCCGCGCCGACGACCGCGATCCCGGTGCCGCGCAGGATCTGCCCGGCCACCAGCATCGGCATGCCGGTGGACACGACCGTGACCGCGAAGTAGCAGACGAACGCGCCGAAGCCGCCCAGGATCAGCGTCCGCTGACCGACCCGGTCGGGTACGGCGGCCAGGCCGAGCGTGGCGGCCACCTCGACCGCGGCGCACACGCTGTACAGCACACCGACCGCGGCCGGCCCCTGGTGAAGCGCGCGCGTGACGAACAGCGGCAGTGCCAGGCTGCCGGCGAACATGGCGGTGAAGAACAACGTGATCGCGGTGGTGAGCAGGACCGGCGTGCCGCCCGGCGCCGGGTGCACGGCGGTGACCGGGCCCGGCCGGGGCACGGTGAGCACCATCAGCGCGGACCCGAGGAACACCGCGGCGGCGGTCCACATCAGCGCGTCGTAGCCGCCCCGGGACAGCACCAGCGCGCCGAACAGCGGTCCACCGGCCCAGGCCAGCGACCACGCGGTACGCAGCAGCGGCGCGGAACGCTGTCCGGCGGCGCCGTCGCCGAGCACGGCCCGGGCCAGTGCGAACAGCTGTGGGAACGCCGCGCCCGTCGCGCCGAGCACGGTCGCGGCCATCACCAGCAGCACCGGGAAGCTGGTCACCCGCGGCAGCAGCAGGTATCCGGCGGCGCCGAGCAGGATCACCACGATCGCGTAAACGCGGGCCGGCCGGTGGTCGAACCGGCGGCCGAGCCACCAGCTGATCGTCATGCCGGCGATCGCGCACACGGAGGACCACACGCCGATCCGGATCGGGGTCAGGCCGGCCTCGTCCGCACCGAACAGCACGATATAGGAGTTGATCATCGAGTCCGCGACGCCGAGCAGCAGGACGGCGGCGAACAACGCAACGAACGGCATCGATCATTCGTATCGTCACCACCCGGCCGGCGATACCGAATTTACCCGGCGGCATTGATTAGCATGACTGCGTTGAGCAGCCTCTGCGGAAGGACGCCGGACATGGAGGACATCCGATCCACGATCGCCGCCCTGGGTCACCTCGTCGACGGGCGGATCGTGCGGAACGACGCGACGTTCCCGGTGGAGAACCCGGCCACCCGGTCCCCGATCGGCGACTGCCCGGACGCGACCGGCGCCCTGGTCGGCGAAGCGGTCGCGGCGGCGAAGCGCGCACAGCCGGGCTGGTACGCGGCCGGCGAGCAGGAACGACGCCGGGTGATCGGCGCGATGGCGGAGGCGCTGACCGCGCGGCTGGAGTCCGTGGTCGCGGTGTCCGCGCTGGAGAAGGGCGCGACGGGCGGCGCGATCGAGGCGTACGGCGGGCCGGCGTTCCTCGGCCATCACGCGGCCGCGCCGCTGCCGGTCGACGTCATCGAGGACAACGACGAGCGGCTGGTCCGGGTGGTCCGGAAACCGGTCGGCGTGGTCGCCGCGATAACGCCGTGGAACTCGCCGATCCTGACCGCCTGCGTGAAGGTGGCCGGTGCGCTGCTGGCCGGGAACACGGTGGTGCTGAAGCCGTCGCCGTTCACCCCGTTCGCCACGCTGCTGCTCGGCGAGATCTGGAAGGACGTGGTGCCGCCCGGCGTGGTCAACATCGTGGCCGGCGGCGACGACGCCGGGCGGGCGCTGGTCGCGCACCCGGACATCGCGCTGATCTCGTTCACCGGCTCGGTCGAGGCAGGGCGGCACATCGCGGCGGCCGCGGCGCCCGCGCTGAAGCGGGTGGTGCTGGAGCTCGGCGGCAACGACGCCGCGATCGTGCTGCCGGACGTGGACGTCGACCTGGTGGCGGCGCAGCTGTTCACCTCCTCCATGATCATGAGCGGGCAGGTGTGCGCCGCGGTCAAGCGGCTGTACGTACACGAGTCGATCTATCCGCGGATGGTCGAGGCGCTGGCCCGGCTGGCCGACGCGGCCACGCCGGTGCCGGAGTCGGCGGGCGGCTCGTTCGGCCCGGTCTCCACCCGCCCGCAGTTCGAGCGGGTGCGCCTGCTGCTCGACGACGCGCTCACACACGGCGCGAAGCCGGCCAACGCCGGCGCGCGGGCGGACGAGGGCGGCTACTTCCAGGCGCCGATGATCCTGACCGGGGTACGGCCGGGCATGCGCGTGGTGGACGAGGAGCAGTTCGGCCCGCTGCTGCCGGTGCTCAGCTTCCGCGACGTGGACGAGGCGATCGCGGCCGCGAACGACACACCGTACGGGTTGTGCGGCTCGGTCTGGACGTCCGACATCGCGGCCGGTGAGCGTCTCGCGGCCCGGCTGGAGTGCGGCACCGCGTACGTCAACACGCACGCGGAGGTCGCGCCGCACATCCCGTTCGGTGGCGTGAAGGACTCCGGGATCGGGCGCGAGTGCGGGACGGCCGGCGTGGACGGCTACGCGGAACTGCAGACGCAGTACGTGTATAAGAAGCCGTCGCGGGTCCTGGCGAGCGGCGACCGGGTCGGCTAGCGTGAGTGCCGGATCCGCGGGTGTGCCCGCGGGCCGACGGCTCGGGCGGGAGGCGCAACCCGCCCGGGGTGCGCACCGCACCGTCGGCCCGGCCAGGCGTGTGCCGCGGCGGATCCGGGATCGGCCTCCCTCGCCGCCGATCGGCTGACCGCCGCCCGGCCCGTTCGCCGTGGGCACCCGGCGGTCGCCGTGCACCTGTCGCTGCATGAGAACGCGGGCACCGAGGGAGACAGACACATGGCGCGACCGATCACGCTGTTCACCGGCCAGTGGGCGGACCTGCCGTTCGAGGAGGTGTGCCGGCTCGCCTCCGAGTGGGGCTACGACGGGCTGGAGATCGCCTGCTGGGGCGACCACTTCGAGGTGGACAAGGCGCTGTCCGACGAGTCGTACGTGGACCGCAAGCGCGAGCAGCTGGCCAAGCACAACCTGCAGGTGTTCGCGATCTCCAATCACCTGGTCGGGCAGGCCGTCTGCGACCACCCGATCGACGAGCGGCACCAGGACATCCTGCCGGCCCGGATCTGGGGCGACGGCGAGCCGGAGGGCGTGCGGCAGCGCGCGGCCGCGGAGATCGCCGACACCGCGCGAGCCGCGGCGAAGCTGGGCGTGAAGACCGTGGTCGGGTTCACCGGCTCGTCCATCTGGCACACGCTCGCGATGTTCCCGCCGGTGCCGCCCGCGATGATCGAACGCGGCTACCAGGACTTCGCCGACCGGTGGAACCCGATCCTGGACGTGTTCGACGAGGTCGGCGTGCGGTTCGCGCACGAGGTGCACCCGTCCGAGATCGCCTACGACTACTGGACGACCAAACGCGCGCTCGAGGCGGTCGGCAACCGGCCCGCGTTCGGCCTGAACTGGGACCCGTCGCACTTCGTGTGGCAGGAGCTGGACCCGGTGAATTTCATCCTGGACTTCGCCGACCGCATTTACCACGTCGACTGCAAGGACGCGAAGGTCCGCACCGGCGACGGCCGCCGCGGCCGCCTCTCCTCCCACCTGCCGTGGGCCGACCTTCGGCGCGGCTGGGACTTCGTCTCGACCGGCCACGGCGACGTGCCGTGGGAGGACTGCTTCCGCGCGCTGAACGCGATCGGCTACAACGGCCCGCTCTCGATCGAGTGGGAGGACGCCGGCATGGACCGCCTGGTCGGCGCGCCCGAAGCGCTCAAGTTCGTCCGCAACCTCGCGTTCGACGCCCCCGCCGCGGCCTTCGACGCCGCCTTCTCCTCTCGCTGACTCCACCCCACCGGACGGCGCGGCCGCGGGTCCCGGATCGCTCCGGGACCCGCGGCCCGCTGCGTCAGCGACGCAGCTTCGGCTGCACCGGGCCGGGCAGGCCGGCCGCCGCCCTCGCGTCCGGGGCCGCCGTGGTGATCGTCGGCTTCGTGTCCGTGAACAGCCACTCCTGGAACAGGTCGTCGAGCTGCTGCCCGGAGACCCGCTCCGCGAACGCGATGAACTGCGGCGTGGTCACGTTGTCCCCGGCCCGCGACTGCGCCCAGCCCTTCAGGATCCGGAAGAACGCGGCGTCGCCGACCCGGTTGCGCAGCACCTGCAGCGTCATCGCGCCGCGGGTGTAGACCGCGCCGTCGAACAGCCGCACCGGCCCTGGATCGCCGATCTTCACCGTCCAGAACCCGGACTCCGCCGGGATGGACGCATAGGTCTGCTCGAAGAACTCCTGCGGGGTGCCCTGCCCCTCCCGCTCCGCCCACAGCCACTCCGCGTAGGACGCGAAGCCCTCGTTCAGCCAGATGTCCTGCCAGCGGCCGAGCGCGAGACTGTCCCCGTACCACTGGTGGGCCAGCTCGTGCACGACGACGCCGGCGCCGCTCACCGCGCTGCTGAAGAAGGCCTTCGTGTAGATCGGCCGGGTCTGTGTCTCCAGCGCGAAGCCGAGCCCGTCGATGTCGTCGACGATGCCCCCGGACGTGCGGAACGGGTACGGCCCGAACGTGTCCGCCAGGAAGGCGACGATCTCCGGCTGGCGCTCGAAGGTGGCGTCGATGACGTCACCGGTGGTGGTGATGTCGCCGGCGTCGCCCACGGTCCACTGCGCCGGGTTCGGCGGGGAGCCCGCCGGCGGGCCGGTCGGCGTCCAGCCGTCGAACGTGTCGCCGTCCTCCTCGAAGCTGGTGCTGCCCGGCCCGGTGGAGACGGCCACGTCGTCGATGAACACGCCGGCCGGGGTGATCACGTCGTCGTTGACGTAGGTCAGCGACACCTCCACCGGCCCACCCGCCCAGTCGCCCAGGTCGACCGACCACTCCTGCACGCCGTCGCTGTCGCCGGTGGCGGCGTGCCACTGCCCGGTCGTGCCGGTCGCGGCCGTGCAGGCGCCGTCCTCGCCGGGCGTCACGTAGTGCAGCAGGAACGGGTGCAGCGCCCCCGCGTAGGCGCAGACCGCGCCGGTCGCGGTGGACGTGTGGCCGTTCGCGTCCGGCAGCGTGGTCCAGTCGTCCTGGCCCGGCGTGTGCGCCTCGACCAGGAAGAAGTCCCAGTCGTTCTCCACCGCGAGGGTGGCGTCGAACCCGAGCGTGGCGCCGCCGGCGGGCACGTCGATCGTGCGGGTCAGCCGCCGGTAGCCGGGCTCGCCGACGCCGCTGAGCGCGAACCGCTCGCCGGTGCTCGGCGTGGCCGGTGGCGCGTAGAGGTCCGGGTCGACCGCGTCCCAGTAGCGGATGCCACCGGACCGGTAGGCGTTCAGCCGGAACTCGCCGACGTTCGCCGTCACCAGGTAGGAGGCCATGGGCTCGGGCGCGTCCCAGGTCCAGGTGGTCCAGCCGCCGCGGGTGCGGGTGCCGGTGAGCGCGCCGTTCGCGACCGCCTCCAGGCCCTTCGGCACGGTCAGCCGGATCGTGTAGGCCGCCTTGTCGGTCGGGTGGTCGTTGACCGGGAACCAGGTGGCCGCCACGTCCGGCTGGCCGGCGATGATCATGCCGTCGTCGGTGTGGAAGACGCCGGTCCGCCCGAGGTTCGGGTCGTCGATCGTCTGCGGCACGCCGTCGTAGCGGACCACCACGGTGAACGGCCGGTTCTTCGGCAGGCCGCGGCGCGGTGTGACGGTCAGCTCGGCGCCGGACCGGGACCAGCGCGCGGGCACGCCGTCGACGGTCAGCGACCGGATGGTCAGCCCGTCGAAGTCGAGATTGAACGCGGAGAGGTTCTGCGTGGCCCGCGCGCTGATCGTCGCGGTGCCGGCCAGCACGTCGGTGGCCGGTGTGTAGCGCACGTCGAGGTCGTAGTGCCGGACGTCGTAGCCGCCGTTGCCGTCGAGCGGGAAATACGGATCGCCTGTTCCGGGTGCGCCGGGCGTGAACCCGCCGCCGTGTGCCGCCGCGCCCTGCGCGCCGGTGAGCAGCATCGCCAGGATGACGGTGCCGATCAGGATCGTTCGTCGCAGCATCATGCCCCCATGCACGTCGATTCCGCCTGTGCCCCGCAGGGGACACTAGCGCCGATTCGCGATCGAGGCATGCCCATACCTGACTTCGCGGAGAAGTGGTCACGATGTCGTGGCACCGTGACCACCTCCGGTCAGAACGCGTACGGCCCGAACCGGCCCCAGGCGACCACGGCGGCCAGGATCAGCAGCACCACGCTCGGCGCCATCATGGAGAACTCACCGCGGCGCACGTGCACGATCACCGCGCCGGCCATCATCAGGACCAGGCCGGTGGCGGCGAGCGGCACTACGATCGGCGCGACGCCGGTCACCGCCGGCAGGATCAGCCCGGCCGCGCCCAGCACCTCCAGCACACCGATCGCCTTGACCACGGCGGGCGGGAAATCCCCGGCCCAGGCCATGCCGGACGCGACCAGCCTCTCCCGCGGCTGGATCACCTTCATCGCGCCCGCCATCAGAAATGCGGCCGCGAGCAGCGCGGCGATGACCCAAAGAACGATGTTCATGATTCCCCAAAGCGCGAAATGAGTTAAGCGGTGAAGCGAACCGTAGCGGCCGTGACTTGAACATGCAAGTTCTGGTCACTTCAACGGTGAAGTTATACTGGGCCGGTGACGGACGAACCCCGCTGGCTCGGAGCCGACGAGCTGGAGTCGTGGAGGACGACGGCCGCGCTGCTGTTCGCGCTGCCCGCCGCGCTCGACGCCCAGCTGCAGCGCGACGCCGGGATCAGCCACTTCGAATACCTGATCCTCGCCGCCCTGTCCGAGGCACCCGAGCGCACCATGCGGATGAGCACGCTCGCCGCGCACTGCGAGGGTTCCCTGCCGCGCCTCTCGCAGGCGGTGTCCCGCCTGGAGAAACGCGCGTGGGTACGGCGGACGCCCGACCCGGCCGACGGGCGCTACACGCTGGCGGTCCTCACCGGCGAGGGCTGGGACAAGGTCGTCGCGACCGCGCCCGGCCACGTCGCGGAGGTGCGCCGGCTCGTCTTCGACCGGACCACCAAGGCCCAGGTCCGCCAGCTCGGCGACATCGCCGGCCGGATCATGCGCGCGATCGACCCGAACGGCTGCTGACCGTCCACCGCGGGTGGCGCGCAAGCCGTACCGTGTCCGATGTGAACGCGGCCGCGCGGCTCGGCATCGACTTCGGCACCTCGCACACCGTGGGAATGCTCGCGGTCGGCGGGCGCCCGCCCGTGCCGTTGCTGTTCGACGGATCTCCGCTGCTGCCGTCCGCGGTCTGGGCCGACCCGTCCGGCCGCCTGATCGTCGGCCGCGACGCCCAGCACGCCGCGCAGACCGACCCGGCCGGCTACGAGCCGCACCCGAAACGGCACATCGACGAGGAGACGATGCTGCTCGGCACCGCGCAGCCGTCCGTCGAGTCGGTGATCGCCACCGTGCTCGGGCACGTGGCCGCGGAGGCCGGCCGCGTCGCCGGCCGCCCGGTCGGCACCGTCGTGCTCACCCACCCGGCCGCCTGGGCCGCGCAGCGCCGGCAACGCCTGGAGTCCGCGGCCCGCACCGTCTTCCCCGAGGTCACACTGGTGCCCGAGCCGGTCGCCGCGGCCGGTTACGTGGTGCACCGCGCCGCCGCCCGCATCCCGCCCGGCGGCCGGGTCGTGGTCTACGACTTCGGCGCCGGTACGTTCGACGTCTCCGTGGTCCGCGCCGACCCGGACGGGCTGCGCGTGGTCGCCTCCGAGGGCCTGGACGACACCGGCGGCGCGGACGTCGACGCCGCCGTCGTCGAGCTGCTCGCCCACACGTTCGCGCCCCGCGACCCGGCCGCCTGGCAGCGCCTCGCCGCCCCCGCCACCCGCGCGGACCGGCGCGCCGCCCGGACCATGTGGGACGGCGCCCGTACCGCGAAAGAGGTTCTGTCCCGCGCCACCTCCACCGTGCTGCACGTGCCGATCTTCGACGAGGAGGTGCCGCTCGGCCGCGAACAGCTCGACCAGGCCGCCCGCCCGATCCTGGAGCGCACGCTGGTCGCCACCCGCCGCGTGGTGGCCGGCGCCGGTGGCACCCCGGCCGGCGTCTTCCTGGTCGGCGGCGCGAGCCGCATGCCGCTGACCGCCGCGCTGCTCTACCAGAGCCTGGGGGTCCGCCCGACCCTGCTCGACCAGCCCGAACTGGTGGTCGCGGAGGGCGCGCTCTACGCCACCACCCCGGCCTCGCTCCCCGCCGCCGTCACCCCACCGCCCCGGCAGCCACCGGGCGCACGGCAGCAGGCCGCGGGGCATCCACCGGGTACGCCACCGGCGCGGTCCGTGCCGGTGCCGCCGCAGAGCAGCCACTCGCCGGTGTCGCCGCCGGCCGGTCACTCACCGGCCCCGCACGCCTCGGCCCCACCGCCCGGACACCCGCAGACGCCAGGACCCCAGACGCCCGGATACCCGCGGACACCCGGGCAGGCGCAGCCACCGGCGCCCGGGCGGCCACAGGCGCATCCTCAGCCGCCGGGATATCCGCAGGCGCTGGGACATCCGCAGGCGCCCGGATTTCCACGGCCGCTCGGACAACCACAGGCACCCGGGCACCCACCGTCCCCGGCTGCCGGTTCCTCAGCCGCGCCCGGTCAACCGGCAGCACCGCCCGCCGGATACCCGGCGTCCCCGCCATCCGGGCACGCGGCAGCGCCGCTGACCGCCCAGGCCGGCACACCCGGTCCCCGGGCGGCCCTGCCGTCCGGACATCAGCCGGGCCCGGTCTCCGGCGCCGGCGGTACCGCACCGGCCACCGGCGTACCCGCCGTCTCGGCCCGGCGCGGCCTGGTGATCGCCATCGCCGTCGTCAGCGTCCTCATCGTGGCCGTGGCCACCTCGATCACGGTCCGCGCCGCCACCACCGGCCGCTGGCCGTTCCTGGCCGGGCCGTCCCCCTCCCCGTCGATCAGCCCCGGTCTGGACCCGTGCGTGATCGGCGTGTGGAAGCAGCAGAAGTACGTCATCGAGAACACCATCGACGGCAAGCCGACCGACTTCACCGGCTACGACACCGGCACCGACACGTACCGCCCGGACGGCAGCTACGAGATCGTCTACAGCGGCAGCCCGTTCAGGGCCACCGTCCGCGACGACCTCTGGGAGCACATCGTCACCGGCCGCGTCACCGGCCGGTACACCACCACCGGCGGCAAGCTCGCCGCCACCGACGTCGCCGCCACCGGCACCTCCAAGCTGCTCGTCAACGGCGACCTCGACAACTCCCGCGCGCTCTCCGTCAGCGACGACGCCTCCTCCTACGAATGTCGCGACGACACCCTCGTCATCCACGGCACCTTCTACGGCGTCGAGCTCACCCGCACCGCCGCAACCCCCTGAGCGGCGCCCGATCCGGCGAGCCGCCGGTGGCGAGCGGTCGCGACGGCCCGGACCGTCTCGGCCGGCCTCCGGTACACGTCGTCCGCGGTGAAGCGCAGCACCAGCCAGCCGGACTGCTCCAGGCGGCACGCCCGCAGCAGGTCGTTGCGGAACGTGGCCGGGTCGCGGTGGTGGTCACCCTCGTACTCGATCGCGATCCGCAGGTCCGGACCGGCGAGGTCGACCCGGACCAGCACGCGCCAGCCGGCCGGGAAGACCTCGTGCTGCGCGACCGGCCGGGGGCGGTCAGCCCGGCGGCGGGGTGCGGACCGTACCCGGGCAGGGGTTCGGTCAGGACAGGCGGTGGATGGCGTGGTGGGCGAGTTCGGTGAGGGCCGCGGCTGACTCCGGCGTGATGGGTGCGGCGGCCAGCGCGGCGTGGGCAGCCTCGGCGCGGACCTGGATCATGCGTTCGGTACGGGCGAGCGCGCCCGTGTCGACGATGATCTCGCGGAGCGTGGCGGCGCCGGGGGTGTCCAGCCCGGGGTTGCCGATCAGGCGGTCGAGCTGGGCGGCCTGGGACGGGGTGGCGTGGTCGCGGGCGAGCGCGAGCATCACCGTCTGCTTGCCCTCGCGGAGGTCGTCGAGCGCGGGTTTGCCGGTGATCGCGGGGTCGCCGAAGACGCCGAGAACGTCGTCGCGGAGCTGGAACGCGTCGCCGAGCGGGTCGCCGAACGCGCGGTAGGCGCTGAGCAGGTCGTCGCCGGCCCCGGCCAGCGTGGCGCCGATCTGCAGCGGGCGGGTCACGGTGTAGCGGGCGGCTTTCATCCGGACCACGGTGAGCGCGTCCGCGACCGAGCCGCCGTCGGCACCGGCGCGCAGGTCGAGGTACTGGCCGGCGATCACCTCGGTGCGCATGCGGGCGAACAACGTGGCGCCGCGGCGATGCCGGTCGGCCACGCTGAACAGCTCGTCGGCCCACGCGGCGAGCAGATCGCCGACCAGCAGTGCGGCACCGGCACCGTACGCGCCGGACGATCCGCGCCAGCCGCGCCGGTGGTGCTCGTCGGCGAGCCGGCGGTGCACGGACGGCTCGCCGCGGCGAAGATCGCTGCCGTCCATGATGTCGTCGTGAATGAGCGCGAACGCGTGGAACAGCTCCAGCGCGGCCGCGGCCGACACGATGTCCGGCCCGTCGTCGCCGCCCGCGCCGCGCCAGCCCCAGTAGCAGAACATCGGCCGCAGCCGCTTGCCGCCGTGCAGCACGAACCGGCGCATGGTCTCGAACACGTCCGGGTCCGGCCAGGCCGGGCGGTGCCGGTCCAGCCAGTGCGCCAGCGTGGTCTCGCAGCGTTCCCGCAGACCGCTGGCGTTCGCGACGACGTCCGCCGTCATCACCCGGCCCTCTCTAGTCGATGGACACAGCGTCATGCGTGAGACCGGCCGCGCGCAACAGCAGATCCTTCACCTGTACGGCTTCGACGCGCTCCCGGGCCAGCGCCGGGTCGGAGCAGAGCAGCACCGGGCCGTCCTGCGGGTCCGCGGGCAGCCGGCCGTGCGAGCCACGGACCGCGCGCGCACCGGCGTCCAGGCCGACCGGGTTCATCAGGTAGCGGAAGCCGGTCTTCTTGCGCAGCAACGCCTTCGCGGCCCGCAGCTTGGCGGCGCCCGGGTTGGCCGGGTCGAAGAACAGCTCCGCGGGATCGTAGCCGGGCTTGCGGTGGATCTCGACGAGCCGGGCGAAGTCGGGCGCGCGGGCGTCGTCGAGCCAGTAGTAGTAGGTGAACCAGGCGTCCGGGTCGGCGATCAGCACCAGGTCACCGGCCCGCTCGTGGTCCAGACCGTGTGCCCGCTTACCGGCCGCGTCGAGCACCACGTCGACGCCGGGCAGCCGGGCGCAGAGCCGTTGCACGCGGTCACGGTCGGCCGGGTCCCGGACGTAGACGTGCGCGATCTGATGGTCGGCGACGGCGAACGCGGCGGAGGTCCACGGATCGAGATATTCCATGCCGTCCTGCGTGTAAACGTGGAGAAGACCCTCGGCGCGAAGGACACGGTTGATGTCGATCGGGCGGTGCGCGTCGGTGATCCCGTACTCGGACAGCGCGACCACGGTCGCGCCCCGGTTCCGCGCCGCGTCGAGCAGCGGCGCGAGGATGTCGTCCACGGCGCGCGCGGCCCGGGCGGCCTCCGGCGAGGACGGGCCGAACCGCTGCAGGTCGTAGTCCAGGTGCGGCACGTAGACCAGCGTCAGGTCGGGATCGTGGTCCGCCATGATCTGCTCGGCGGCCCGGCAGATCCAGGTGGACGACGCGATACCGGCGTTCGGGCCCCAGTAGGTGAACAGCGGGAACGGCCCGAGCCGCCCGGTCAGCTCGTCGTGCAGCGACGGCGGCGCGGTGTAGCAGTCCGGTTCCTTGCGGCCGTCGGCGTAGTAGATCGGGCGTGGCGTGACCGTCCAGTCCACGTCCGCGCCCATCGCGTACCACCAGCACACGTTCGCGACCGTGTAGCCGGGCCGGGCCGCACGTGCCGCGTCCCAGAGTTTCTCGCCCTGGACCAGCCGGTTGTGCTGCCGCCACAGGAAGACCTCGCCGAGGTCACGGAAGTACCAGCCGTTGCCCACGATCCCGTGCTCGGACGGGAGCAGCCCGGTCAGGAACGTCGACTGCGCGGAGCACGTCACGGCCGGCAGCACGGTGCCCAGCTCGGCCTGGAACCCGATCGCGGACAGCCTGGGCATGTGCGCCAGCAGGCGCGGCGTCAGCCCGACCACGTCGAGCACGAGCAGTGGGGTGGTCATCGGGTCGCCTCCACGGTGTGCGTCAGTCCCAGCGTCGTCAGCAGATCCCGCGCGTACGCCAGCTCGGCCGCGATCCCACCGGCAAGCTCGCCCGGTGTGGACGGGCGGCGCGCGGGCGGCAGCACGCCCCAGGTGTACGTCTCCACGTCGAGGTGGTCGCAGCGCGCCGCGGGGCCGCCCACGATCTCCGTCAGCGCGTCGGCCAGCACGCCGGTGGTCGCGCGCAGCTGTGCGATCGGCTCCGCGTGCAGCGGCACGTGATAGTGCACCCGCCACGGTCCGGCTCCCATCGTGGACAGTGCCTCGTCGAGGTCGTCGGTGGCGGCGCCGTCCTCCGCGCGCGTCTGGTGCAGAAAGCGCGGCTCCACGTAGCCCCGCAGCACCTCCGCGTCCGCGCGCGGGTCCGCGCTCTCCAGCGCGGCCGACACCTGCACCTTCACCACCGGCACGCCCGCGGCGTCCAGCCGCTTCAGCGCGTCGCGCGGCTCCTCCCAGGCGCACGCGAGGTGGGCGAGATCGAGGCACACGCCGAGCCGCTCGGTGTCCACGGTGCTCAGCAGGCCGGCCGCCTGCGCGGTCGACTCGATGACGCAGCCGGGTTCAGGTTCGAAGGCCACCCGCACGGTACGGCCGGAGCGCCGCTCCAGCGCGGCCAGTCCGTCGGCGAGCGCACGCAGGGCGGCCCGGCAGCGCCGTCGTGTCCCCGCGTCCCACGGGGTGCGCCAGGCCAGCGGCAGCGTGGAGATAGAGCCGCGGCGGGCGTCCTCCGGCAGCAGCTGCGCCAGCACCTCGGCCAGGTCCAGTGTGTACCGCAGGCGCTCCGGCTCGGACCAGTCCGGGTAGTAGACCGCGTGCTTGACCACCGGGGCCTGGAACGCCTGGTAGGGGAAGCCGTTCAGCGTCACCACCTCGAGGCCGCGCGCGGCCAGCTCGGCGCGGAGCCGGTGCACGGCCGTCCGGTCCGCGGCCAGGCCGGCCGCGACCGGTGCCGCGAGCCACAGTCCCAGACCCAGCACGGGTACGCCGAGGCGTTCGCGGACCGGGACCGCGTACCTGTCGAACTGCGCCACGATGCCGGGCAGGTCCTCGGCCGGGTGGACGTTCGTGCAGTATCCGAGGTGGACGGTCGTACCGTCCGGGTGCCGCAGCCGCATGTCAGGAGCCTCCCCGCAGGATCGAGCTGCCCTCGTACGTACCGTCGGCGGGTTTCAGGTCCGTCAGGTCCAGCCGGCCGGACTGGCCGTAGAACTCGGCCGGGTTCCGCCACAGCACGCGGTCCACGTCATCCTCGGTGAACCCGGCCTCGCGCATCGCCTCCGCGGTCCGGACGGTCAGCAGCGGGTCGGACTTCCCCCAGTCCGCGGCCGAATTGACCAGCATGCGGTCCAGCCCGTACTCCTTCAGGATCTCCACCATCCGCGGCGGCGACATCTTCGTGTCCGGGTAGATGGAGAAGCCGGCCCAGCAGCCCGCGTCCTTGACCGCCTTGACGGTGACCTCGTTCAGGTGGTCGATCACCACGTACTCGGGCCGGATGCCGGACTCCGCGACCACGTCCAGGCTGCGCGCGGTCCCGCGCGCCTTGTCCCGGTGCGGCGTGTGCACCAGCGCGGGCAGGCCGAACTCGACCGCCATCGCCAGCTGCCGGGTGAACGCGTCGTCCTCGTCCGCGGTCATCGAGTCGTAGCCGATCTCACCGACCGCGACCACGCCGTCCTTGGCCAGATAGCGTGGCACCAGATCGAGCACCGGCCGGCACCGCGGATCGTTGGCCTCCTTCGGGTTCAACGCGATCGTCGCATGATGCCGCACCCCGAACTGCGAGGCACGGTACGGCTCCCAGCCGACCAGCGAGTCGAAGTAGTCCGCGAACGAGCCCGGCCCGGTCCGCGGCTGCCCCAGCCAGAACGCCGGCTCGACCACCGCGACCACCCCGGCGGCCGCCATCGCCGCGTAGTCGTCCGTCGTCCGCGACGTCATGTGAATGTGCGGGTCGAAGATCCGCATTACCGTCCCCTCTCGCTGTCGCCACGCGCTTCCGTGCCGCCGGCTCCGGTCTCCGGCGCGGTGCCGTCCCGGCGGCCGGCCGGGCCGTCGACACCGCCATGGCCGCTCGCGCGACCCGCCCGGCCGTCACCGAGGTGCGGTGAGCGGCACGCCCGGCCGCCCCCGCCGCTGTGTCCGTGGCGCGTCCCGACGTCGGCGCGGCCACGCAAACGGCGTTCCAGGCGCTCGGCGCGGGCGTCGCCGCCGGTATCGTGGCCGCCGGTCATGACGAGACCGGGCCACGCCGGCGCAGCTCGGTGAGCAGCGCGTCCGCGTCCGGCGGGAAGTCGCGGCCCGCGGCCGCGCGTTCCTCGGCCAGCGCCGCGAGCATGTCGGCCAGCGCGTCGTCGGCGCGGTCGCGCAGCGCGTGCACCGCGGTCAGCGGGACGCCCATGAAGACGCACTTGAGCACGCCCTGCCGCCAGGTGTCGTCGTCCAGGCGATCCGCGACCGGGCCGAGCGCGGCCGCGACCAGCCGGGTGTCGTTCGTGCGCAGCGCGTCGCGCAGCAGCGGGAGCACCGGCTCGTCCGGCGCGTCCGGCAGGATCGAGCACGCGTGCAGGATCGCCAGCTTCTCCCGGGAGTCGCCATAGCGGTACAGCTCCGCGACCTCGCCGGTGCCGCCTGGCGTACCGAGGAGCGTGGCCAGCAGCACCGCGCGCGCGGCGGCGTCGGCGGTCCAGCCCGGCACGCCGGGCAGCTCTTCCCGGCCGGTGTGGCGACCGGCGGCCGGGAAGAGCCGCCCGACCGCGGCGGGTTCCTTCCGCACCGCGGCCTCCGCGTCCGCCAGCCAGTCCCGCCCCGGCACGTCACTCAGCGCGCCCCGGAGCACCTCGATGGTGATGTCGTCCGCCGTGGTCGTCATGACGCTCTCCCGTCGGTCTCTCCCCCACCCACCGCTGCCGCTCCCCCCGGCGTGAACTCGCCCGCCGCCGGTATGCCGGTCCCGGACACATCGGCCGCCGATGCGGGGCGCTCCGGAATGCGCACCTCACCGTCGAGCGTGGCCTGCGCGCCGTGCCCGGCCGCACCCCGCCTGGCACTTCCTAGGAAGCTAGGTGCATTCGGTGCGGCCGCGCGCAGGAAGGCGAGCGACGAGGCGGCGACCGTCGGCGCGGCGTGCGAATGGCGCGGCAGCTCGACCGCGACCAGGCCGCGATAGCCGCCGTCCGCGAGCGCGCGCAGCACCGGCGGGAAGTCGATCTCGCCGGTGCCGAACTCCAGGTGCTCGTGCACGCCCCGGCGCATGTCGTCGATCTGCACGTTGACCAGGTGCTCAGCGACCGCGGTCACGCACTCGGCCACGCCGGTCGGCTCCAGGCACCGGCAGTGTCCGATGTCGAGCGTCAGCCCGAACCAGGCCGGTGCGCCGAGTTCGGCCCGCAGCCGGTGCCAGCCCGCGATGTCCTCGACCAGCATGCCCGGCTCCGGTTCGAACCCGAGCGGGATCCCGGCGTCCCCGGCGGCCGCACCGGCCTCGGCGCACCCGTCGACGAGCCGTTTCCAGGCCAGATCCGCGGGTACGCCGTCCGGCCGCACCCCGGCCCAGAACGAGACCGCCTCCGCGCCGAGATCCGCGCCGATCGCGATCGCCCGGCGCAGGAACTCCAGGCGCAGCGCGCGGTCGTCGTGCAGCAGCGTGGGCGCGTGCTTCCGGCGCGGATCCAGCAGATAGCGGGCGCCGGTCTCGATGACGACCGCGAGCCCGAGACTGCGCAGCAGGTCCGCGGTCTCCGCCGTCCGGCGTGCCACGTCCGGCGCGAACGGATCGAGGTGATCATGGTCGAGCGTCAGCGCCACGCCCACGTAGCCGAGGTCCGCGATCACCCGTAACGCATCCGCCAGCCGATGGTTCGCGAACCCGTTCGTGCCGTATCCGAACCGCGGCGGCACGCCGCCCGGCGCGGGTGTCGCCCCGGCCGCAGCATCCTGATGGCTCATGTCGGCGACACCTTCCGGGCGAGCATGCGGGCGAGCGGCGCCGCCGCGGCGACGGCCAGTCCGGCGAGGGTCGCACCGGCACGCGCGGTCAGCGCCCCCTGCAACGCCGGGAGCCCGGTGATCCCGGCACCGACGGCCGCCCGGATCGGTCCGGGGGCCGGACTCGTTAGCGCACGCACCTGCGCCGACCCGTACCCGGCCAGATACTGCCCTACCAGCGCACCGACGACAGCGGTCCGCACCACCAGCCGCTCGGCACGCCGGCCACCGGAACCGGCGATCGGCGCACCGGAGGCGCCGGTCCCGGCGGATGGCGCCGGGCGACCGGCGCGACCGGCACGACCGGCACGACCGGCACGACCGGCCGAGCCCGCGATCGTGGCACCGAGGACGCCGGTGGCGGCGAGTGTCGCGGCGGGCAGTGCCGGGGTGGCGCCGGATACCTCGCGGCGCGACAGTTCGGTGACCGTGTAGGTGTGTGCGGCGACCGCCGCCGCTGCGGGAAGCGCCCGCCACAGCGATCTCCGGGCCGCTCCTGGGGCCGCGGACGCTGCCCGGCCGGGCGTCGCCGTCGCGCCGAGGAGCACGTCGAGAGCACGGCACGCGGCCATCACCGCCGGCCCGGCGGGCGTGTTCTTGGTGCGCAGGTCGTACGCCCAGATCGTGGCGGCCAGCGGCAGTGCGACCGCGAGCGAGCGACGGCCACCGGCCGCGGCGGTCAGCGCCAGACCGGCACCGGTGAGCCCGGCCGCCAGGCCGAACGCGGTGCCCGGCCGCACCCGGCCGGACGGGATCGGCCGCTCCGGACGCTCGACGGCGTCGAGGTCCCGGTCGGCCCAGTCGTTCGCGGCCATACCGGCCCAGTAGAAACAGACCGACGCCGCGGAGAGCACACCGGTCGCGGGCGTGATCGCACCGGCCGCGCTGGCCCCCGCGACGAGGTCGCCCGGCACGGACAGCGCGGCCGGGGCACGCACGAGTTCGGCCAGGTCGGCAAGGCCGCCCATCAGGCCACTCCCCCGTCGCCATGGCCGGCACCGTCGACACGACCGGCGCTGTCAACATGACGAGCCGGATCAACATGACGGATGTCGTCAACATGAGCCGGAGAATCAACATGAACGCCGGCCTCGCCGCCAGGCGCCGGCCCCCGGGCCGACGGGGCCGCCGGAGGGAGTACGGGCGTGCCGGGAGCGGCTTCGGCCGTACCGGGGAGGGATCGGGAAAGGTCCTCGACGAACGAGACGAGGAGGGACCACTGGTCGGCGAGCGCGCCCGTCCCCGTGCCGATCGGGTCCTTGAAGAAGAACGCCAGCTCCGGCACCGGACCCACGCGCCCGGCGGCGTGGGCGGCGGCGGTGAGCCGGGCCAGGTCCAGGATCAACGGTGCGGCCAGGGCCGAATCGCAGCCGTGCCAGGTGAACTCCATCCGCATCCCGGTGCCGAGGAAGCCGCTGAAGCTGATCAGATCCCAGGCGGCCTTGAAGTCGCCGAGCGTCTCCACGTAGTCGATCCTCGTGGTCCCCTGCGGTTCGTAGCCGAGCGTGTCCGCGAGGACGCGCTGCTTGCTGGCGGTCTTCGCCGCGTTCGCGGCCGGGTCGGCCAGCCGGGCGCCGTCGCCGCCGCCGAGCAGGTTGAGGCCGGACCAGCTGCGTACGCGCAGGTTGCGGGACGCGAACATCGGCGCGAGCACGGACTTGACCAGCGTCTCGCCGGTCTTGCCGTCGCTGCCGGCGTAGGGCAGGCCGCGGTCCCGCGCGAGTGCGTCCAGCATCGGCAGCCGCGCGCCGGTGGACGGCGTGAAGTCGACGAACGCCGCGTCGGCCAGGAACGCGGCGTACGCGGCACGCGCGCTCGGCGGCAGCGCGTCCAGGGACGCGCTTTCAAGATCATCAGAGGGTACGGGTTCCGTGCTCGCCACGTTGATCACGACGACGCGGTCGAGGTCGTTGACCGCACGGAACCGCGCGATGTCGCGCGCGATGCCGTCCACGGTCGCGGGCAGCGGCAGCACGGAGGCGTCCACCGCGGACAGTTCGGAGCACAGCGCGGCGGCCAGGTGTGCGGGCAGCACACCGGCGGCGCCGAGCGCCTCGGCCTTCTTCGGCAGCGGGGTGTCGGTGATGTCGTGGCCGCCGAAGACCAGCGACGGGATGGGCGGGAGCCAGGGCCGGGCCAGCGCGGGCAGCTCGGTGACGCAGCCGTCGGTGCCGGCCAGGCCGGCCCGGACGGCGAGCGCGCCGGTGATCGCGGTGGTGGCGACGGAGCCTCTGGCGCCGATGAGCCAGACGCCGGTACGGGGGGAGACGAAGGACACTGGGACCGACCTCCGATGGTGATGTGGCCCCGCCCGCCGCGCCTCCCGGGGTGGCACCACCCGGGGTGGCGCCGTCAGTCGGCGGTCGTCGGGCGCCCGCCCCGGGGACCCGGGACGGCGCGACGGACGGGGGTTCGTGGTGGGCAGTGGATACGGCCCGGTTACGGTGCGGCGAACTCGACCCAGTTCAGGTTGAACAGGCCGGTGGTGGGCCCGCCCTCGACGCCACCGGCGACCAGGTAGAGCCGGTGGGTCCCGGGTGCCGCGGAGACCGCGACGGTCTGCGACGCCCAGGTGGTGTTGGAGGCGGTGGCGGCGAGCGTGGCGCTGCCGACGATCGGGCCGTCGGGTGCGTCGAGCCGTAGCGTCACGGTGGCGCGGGGCTGCCCGGCGGTGGCGGCGGTGCCGCCCGCGTACCGGAGCGTGACCGTGCCGACGCCGCCCAGGTTGATCGGGTCGAACGCGACGTACTCGTTCGGGTCGAAGCCGGTGAGGTGGGTGCCCCCGCCGGTGTCGTTCGTGTTCGCCGTGGTCACGCCGAGCTGCTGCTGCGCGAACTCGGCCTGCTGGCGCCACGTCTGCAGCACCACCTGGTCGACGTCCTCCAGCGCCGGCTGGCCGTTCGCGCCCAGGTCGGTGTAGCGTGCGCTGACCGCGCCGTAGAGGTAGCCGCCGGCGTGGTCCGCGCCGTCCGCCGGGGAGACGAACGATCCGGAGCAGCCGTTGGCGTCGCTCATGCCGTGGCCGTGCGTGTCGTGGCCGAGCACGAACGAGACCGTGACCCGGGAGCAGTCGATCGGCCCGTCCTCCGGGTCGGTGACGGAGACGGTCCACGGGACCGTGTCGCCCCAGTTGAAGAACGTGCCGGAGATCGGCGACGTGACCGTGACCGTGGGCCGGGTGTTGCCGACCACGATCTGGTGGGTGAGCTGTGCGGTCTTGCCGCTGGAGTCGGTCACCGTGAGGCGCGCGGTGTAGACGCCGTTGGCGGTGTAGGTGAACGCCGGGTTCGGGTCGGCGGAGTCGACCGTGCCGTCCGAGGTGAAGTCCCAGGCGTACGAGATGGACTCGCCCGGGTCCGGGTCGTAGGTGCCCTCGGAGGAGAACTGCACGGTCAGCGGTGCCGGTCCGTTGTCCGGCGTGGCCTCGAGCGCGGCGACCGGGGCGCGGGTGCCCTTGGCGTAGCGGATGACGGACAGCGCCGCGTCCGGGTTCGCCCGGAAGAAGCCGTCGCCGTACTCGAGGACGTAGAGGCTGCCGTCCGGGCCGAACTCCATGTCCATCGGGTTGTCGAAGACCACGCCGGGCAGGAGCTGCTCGACGCCGGTCAGGTTGCCGTTGCCGTCGGTCCGCATCATGAAGATCTTGTCGCGGGTGAACTCGCCGAAGACCACGGCGTTGTCGTAGTACTCCGGGAACTTCGACGCCGACGTGGAGCGGGAGTCGTACTCGTAGATCGGCCCGCCCATCGGCCCGACACCACCGGTGCCGATCACCGGCCAGGTGAAGCCGCACGTGGTCGGCGGGGTCGACAGATACGATCCGGCGCACGGGGTACGGCCCTGGAACGTGTACCAGAAGTCCGGCTGCGCGACCGGGGGCAGCGTGGTCAGGCCGGTGTTGCGCGGCGAGTCGTTGACCGGGGCCGCACAGTTGAACGCGCCCTTCGACTGCTTGGTGACGAAGTCGTAGTCGATGTACGGCAGCGTGGGCGAGTAGCAGTACGGCCAGCCGTAGTTGCCGGCCTTGTTCGTGGCGAGCCAGCGCCCGGTCCCCTCCGGCCCGCGGGTCGCGGACGGCACCTGCGAGTCCGGCGAGTAGTCGCCGATGTACACGTACCCGCGCTTGTCCACGTCGAACCGGAACGGGTTGCGCAGCCCCATCAGGAAGATCTCCGGCCGCGTCCTCCCGGCCGTGTCCCGCCGCTCGTCGAACAGGTTCCCGGCCGGGATGCCGTAGCTGCCGTCCGCGTTGACCCGGATCCGCAGCACCTTGCCGCGCAGGTCGTTGGTGTTGCCCGAGGAGCGCTGCGCGTCGTAGCCCGGCCCCTGGGTCGGCGACTCGTTGATCGGCGTGTAGCCGTCCGAGCCGCCCGCGTTCGTGTCGTCGCCGGTGACCAGGTAGAGCAGGCCGTTGCCGTCGAACTTGATCTCGCCGGCCACGTGGCAGCAGACGCCGCGGTCCACGTCGACCCGCATGATCTGCTGTTCCGTGCTCATGTCCAGATGCGGCGTGGGCGTCTCGGCGAACTTGACCCGGGACAGCTGGTTGTAGCCCTTGTACGCGTCCCACACCGACGGATCGGGACTGGTGGCCGGCGCGTCCGTGGTGGGCGTGGTCAGCCGGGGCGCATAGTAGATGTAGACCCATTTGTTGGTGGCGAACTGCGGGTCCAGCGCGACCGACTGCAGCCCGTCCTCGTCGTGCTGGTAGACCTCGAGCGTGTTGATCACCGGGCTGGCGCCGCTCGCCGGGTCGTACAGCCTGATCTGGCCGTTGCGCGTGTTGTGCAGCACCCGGCCGTCCGGCAGCACCGCGAGCGACATCGGCTCGCCGGGCTCGTCGTTCAGCACGACCTTCTCGTAGTTGCGGACCACGGTCGCGCCGCAGTCGCCCTCGACCACCCCGGCCGCCCACTGCAGGCCGCCGAGCAGGTGCCGCCGGAACGACGAGTCCAGGTACGACCGGGTGGAGTGGCCGAGCCCGGTGTAGAACGTGCGCCCACCCTGGTAGTCACGGCACCAGGAGACCGGGTGGTCGTGCCCCATGGTCCCGCCGGTGACCGTGGACTCGTCCAGTGTGGCCAGCACGTGCGCGGTGCCGCGCACGTTGGTGGCGAAGTTGTACCACTCCTCGGACAGCGTCAGCTTGCGCGCGATCCGCTCGGTGGACGGGTGCGCCCGGTCCGCCACGTCGATCGTGGCGTCCTCCACCGGGAGCTTCCCGGACACGGAGCTGCCGACCAGGTCGCGGTAGAAGTCCCAGTCCGGCTCGGTCTCCGCGGCCGCGTGCACGCCGAGGTAGCCGCCGCCGTTCGTGAAGTACCGCTCGAACGCGGACTGCTGGGCGTCGTTCAGCACGTCGCCGGTGGTGTTCAGGAAGACCACCGCGCGGTATCTTCCGAGGTTCGCGGCGGTGAACGCACCCGCGTTCGCGGTCTCGTCCACCCGGAAGCCGTTGGCCACGCCCATCAGCCGGATAGCGGCGACCGCGGCCGGGATCGACGCGCGGCGCTCCCCGGTCGTCTTCGTGAAGACCAGCACACGGTACGAACCGGGTTTGCGCACGTCCGAGCGCAGCGCCTCCGGGCCGTTCTCGGTGGTGATCAGCGTGTCGGGATTCGGCGGCTCGGCATGAGCCGGTGCGGCGGCCAGGATCGGGAGGGCGATGACCAGGCCTGCCACGGATGCCAGCCATCGACGGACGGATCTTGTCATGGTGTTCCTCCGGGGTCAGAGAGGCGCTTCGGGCCGGTGCCGATCCGAGACGCCCCGCCACGGGCACGGGGGTTGTGCCTCACCCCTGGCGCGGTGCCACATCCGCCAAGGTGGTGCTGCCTCGGGCCGCGCCCGCCTGCCGTCACGCGGGGCGCAACCGCGTGCCGGCCCCTCGCCGGCGCGGCCCGAGGAGTTCTGGTTTACAACTGGACCCAGCCGCCGGTCTCGGCGGACTTCTCCACCGCGTCCAGCACCAACTGCACGCCGAGCGCGTCGGCGAACGACGGGAGCGGATCGGTGCCGTTGCCGATCGCCTCCAGCAGGTCCCGGGCCTGGTGCGTGAAGCCGTGCTCGTACCCGATGAGGTGACCGGTCGGCCACCACGCGGACAGGTACGGGTGCTCGGGCTCGGTGACCAGGATCCGCCGGAATCCCAGCTCCGTGCCCGGCAGCGTGGCGTCGTAGAACTCGAGCTCGTTGAGTCGCTCCAGGTCGAACGCCAGCGAGCCCTTGGTGCCGTTCACCTCGATGCGCAGCCCGTTCTTGCGGCCGGTCGCCATCCGGGTCGCCTCGAACGTGGCGACCGCGCCGCCGGACAGCCGCGCGATGAAGAGCGCCGCGTCGTCCACGGTGACCTGGCCCTTGCTCGTTTCCGCGGCCTTCGCCGCGCCGAGCGCCGCACCGTCGGCCGACGCCAGCGGGCGCTCGCGGACGAACGTCTCGGTCAGCCCGGACACGCCGGTGATCGCCTGCCCGGTGACGAACTGCGTCATGTCGATGATGTGCGCGCCGATGTCGCCCAGCGCGCCCGACCCGGCCTTGTCCTTCTGCAACCGCCAGACCAGCGGGAACTCCGGATCGGTGATCCAGTCCTGCAGGTAGACGGCCCGGACGTGCCGCAGGTCACCGAGCCGGCCGTCCGCGATCAGCCGGCGCATGAACGTGACGGCCGGGACGCGGCGGTAGGTGAACCCGCACATCGCTCGCACGCCGCGTTCCCGGGCGGTGTCCGCCGCGGCGACCATCGCCCGGGCCTCCTCGACCGTGTTGGCCAGGGGTTTCTCGCAGAGCACGTGCTTGCCGGCGGCGAGCGCGGCACACGCGATCTCCGCGTGCGAGTCGCCCGGCGTGCAGATGTCGACCAGGTCGATGTCGTCCCGGCTGATCAGGTCACGCCAGTCGGTGGTGTGCTCGTCCCACCCGAGCCGGTCCGCGGCCGCGGCCACGTTCGCCTTGTCCCGGCCCGCGATCAGCGACATGCGGGCGCGTACGGGCAGGTCGTAGACGCGGTTGACGGTACGCCACGCCTGCGAGTGTGCCTCGCCCATGAACGCGTAGCCGACCATCCCGATGCGCAGCTCGCCCACGGAAAGCTCCCTGTCTGTAAGAAGTGTGTGTCAGAACCCAAGCTGAAGGTAGTTCGCCGCGTTCTCCTTGGTGATCGTTTCGGAGGCGAGCGTGATGTCCTTCGGTACCGACAGTTCCACCAGATCGGACAGGCCGCGACCCTGCGCGACCAGCCGGGCCAGCGAGATCGCGGACGAGGCCATCGACGGGCTGTAGGTGACCGTGGCCTTGAGCACGCTGTTGTCCGCCTGGATCGCCTCGATCGCGGCCTTGGAACCGGCGCCGCCGACCATGATGAACTCGCTGCGGTTGGCCTGGCTGACCGCGGCCAGCACGCCGACGCCCTGGTCGTCGTCGTGGTTCCAGAGCGCGTCGATCTTCGGCAGCGCCTGCAGCAGGTTCGTGGCCTCGCGCTGCCCGGAGTCGACGGTGAACTCGGCGGCCCGCCGGTTCGCGACCGTGAAGCCGGCCGCGGCCAGCGCGTCCTTGAAGCCCTGCGAGCGCTCCTGGGTCAGCTCCAGCGAGTCGATGCCGGCGATCTCGCCGATCACCGGGTTGGTGACGCCCTTGGCCTTCATCTGCGCCACGATGAAGTTGCCGGCCGAGACGCCCATGCCGTAGTTGTCGCCCTTGATCATCACGCGGTACGCGAGCGCCTGGGTGAACGCCCGGTCCAGGTTGATCACCGGGATGCCGGCCTGCATCGCCTTCAGGCCGGACGCGGTCAGCTCCTTGCCGTCGTGCGGCAGCATGACGATCGCGTCCGGCTTCTGCGAGATCAGCGTGTCCAGCGCCGCGCGCTGGGCGGCCGCGTCCGCGCCGGCCTCCACGCTGTTGAACGTCACGTCGGAGTACGCGGCGGCCTGCGCCTTCGCGTTGTTCGTGATCGCGGCCATCCAGCCGTGGTCCGCGGCCGGCGCGGAGAAACCGATGGTGACGGCCTTGCCGGGCGCCGCGTTCGCGTTGTCGCCCTCGGGTCCCTTGGTCTGCGCGGCGGTCGGGGCCTGCTCGTTGCTGGTGCAGGCGGCGAGCAGCGCGCCCGCGCCGACCATGGCGCCGCCGAACAGCAGGCGGCGGCGGGAAGCGTCCTGGATCATGGAATCCTCGCTCTCGGATCGATTTCAGGATGTGCGGTGCCCGGCCGCCGTCTCGATCGTGACGGCCGCCTATGTGCTGTTTCGTGATCGGGGCGCCCTCGGGGACGCCCCGGTCAGGCTGTGCGAGAGAAGAGTTTGGTCAGCGAGCCGAACCGGAACTGCTGGATCAGCACGGCGGCGACGATGATGCCGCCCTTGATCATGTTCTGCGACTCGGTGGTGAGGTTGTTGATCGCGAACAGGTTCGTGATCGTGGAGAAGACCAGCACGCCGAAGAGCGCGCCGACGATGGTGCCGCGGCCGCCGGAGAGCAGCGTGCCACCGATGATCGCGGCGGCGATCGCGTCCAGTTCGTACAGGTTCGCCATCGCGGCCTGCGCGGAGTTCGCCTGCGCGGTGAGCATCAGCGCACCGATGCCGCAGCAGAGGCCGGAGAGCGCGTAGAGCAGCAGCGTGTGCCGGCGGACGTTGATGCCGGCCAGCCGGGCCGCCTCCGGGTTGCCGCCGACCGCGACCGTGCGCCGGCCGAACGTGGTCCGGTTGAGCAGCACCCAGCCGGCCGCGACCACCACCACCAGGATGATCACCAGCAGCGGTACGCCGAGGATCTCGGTCGACGCGATGCCGTTGATCGTGGCGTTGCCGGAGATCTGCGTCTGCTTGCCGGAGATCGAGGCGGCCAGCCCGCGCGCCGCCACCATCATGGCCAGCGTCGCGATGAACGGCACCAGCCGGCCGTACGAGATGAGCAGGCCGTTGACCAGTCCGGTGCCGACGCCGACCGCGATCGCCGTGAAGATCATGCCGCCCGCGCCGAAGCTCTGGGTGGCGACCGTGGTGGCCCAGACGCCGGCCAGCGCCATGATCGCGCCGACCGACAGGTCGATGCCGCCGCCGATGATCACGAAGGTCATGCCGACCGTGACCACGCCGATCGCGGACGCCTGCTGCAGGATGGTGAAGACGTTGTTGCGCACCCAGTCCGGGTCGCCGTAGAGGTCCGGCCGGGTCAGCGCGCCGAGCGCGATCAGCACGACCAGCACGCCGATCAGCGCCAGGTTCCGCCCGGCGAACTCGTTGCTCTCACTGGTCCACCAGCGGCGCAACACGTCGCCGCCGTCCTTGCGTATCTCCGGGCGGGTGCCCGGGTCCGCCGTCGTGGCCTTCATGCCGCTTCCCCCTCGGTGGTGTCCGTCTCGGCCGCGAGCGCCCCGGTGGTGAGCGAGCCCGCCATGATCATGTCCAGTACCGCTTCCTCGTCCAGCGTGCCGCCGGGCGCCTCGTGGATCACGCTGCCCTCACGCATGATCAGCACCCGGTCGGCCAGGCCGAGCACCTCGGGCACCTCGCTGGAGACCAGCAGCACGCCCAGGCCGGCCGCGGCCAGGTCGCGGATCACCTGGTACAGCTCGGCGCGCGCGCCGACGTCCACGCCGCGGGTCGGTTCGTCCAGCAGGAGCAACCGGGTCGGGGTGCCGTCCGCGCCGCCCTGCGGGCCGCCGTTGCGCGGGCCGGTGCCGACCAGCCAGCGGCCGACCACGACCTTCTGCTGGTTGCCGCCGGAGAGCTGCCGCACCGGGCGGCGCACGTCCGGCGGGCGCAGGTCGAGCCGTTCCGCGACCGCGCGGGCGGACGCGGTCTCCCGGCCGGTGCGGGTGAACCCACCGGCCGCGAACCGGCTGAACCCGGCCAGGGTCACGTTGCGGTAGATCGGCTCGTCCAGCAGCAGCGCCTGGCTCTTGCGCTCCTCCGGCGCCATGCCGATGCCGGCCCGGACCGCCGCGCCGACGCTGCCGGGACGCAGCCGCCGGCCGTCCATGGTGACCGTGCCGGCCTCCGCGCGGCGCGCGCCGAAGATGGTCTCCAGCAGCTCGGAGCGGCCGGAGCCGACCAGGCCGGCGATGCCGACGATCTCGCCCGGGCGCACGGTCAGCGACACGTCCGCGAACTCGCCGTGCCGGGTCAGGCCGCGCACGTCCAGCAGCGGTGCCGTGTCCGTGGCGTGGGTGACCCGGTCCGGGAACACGTACTCGATGGTCCGGCCGGTCATCTTGGTGACCAGGTCGCGGGTCGGCGTCTCGCGGGCGGAGAGACCGGCCGCGGTGGTCCGGCCGTCCTTGAGCACGGTCACCCGGTCGCCGATCTCGCGGATCTCCTCCATCCGGTGCGAGATGTAGACGACCGCGATACCGGCCGCGGTCAGCTCGCGGATGATCCGGAACAGGTTGCCGACCTCGTCGTGCGCGAGCACCGCGCTCGGCTCGTCCATGATGATGAGCTTGGCGTCGTGCGAGAGCGCGCGGGCCATGCTCACGATCTGCTTGCCGGCCGACGGCAGCCGGTGCACCGGCCGGCGTGCCGGGATCTCGCCGTGGCCGAGCCGGTGCAGGATCTCGGCGGTACGGCGGGCGGTCTCACCGCGCCGGACGAAGCCGAGGCGGCGCGGCTCGTGGCCGAGGAACGCGTTCTCCGCCACCGACAGGTCGTCGACCAGGTCGAGTTCCTGATAGATGGTGGCGATCCCGGCACGCATCGCGGCCTGCGGGTTCGCGAACTCGACCGGCTTGCCCTGCCACTCGACGCGGCCGCTGTCCGGGCGGTGCACGCCGGCCAGCACCTTGATCAGGGTCGACTTGCCGGCGCCGTTCTGCCCGAGCAGGCAGTGCACCTCGCCGGCGCGCACCTCCAGCTGTACGCCGTCCAGCGCGCGCACGCCGGGGAACGTCTTGACCACGTCGGTCAGGCGCAGGATCACGCCGCTGTCCGGCCTCGGGATCGCGGAATCGCTCATGCCGCCTTCCTCGGGAACACTCACACGTTCGCTCATTCGCTTGCCTGTTCGAACGCGACGTCGCTGGCCAGCACGGCGGCACCGGTGACGCCCGCGCGGGAGGCCAGCTCGGACAGGACCACCGGGAGGTTGCCGGTGGCCAGCGGCAGCGAGCGGCGGTACACCACGCTGCGGATCTCGGCGAGCAGCACGTGCCCGAGCTGGGCCAGGCCGCCGCCGATCACGATCATCGAGGGGTTCGCGAAGCTGACCAGGCCGGCGAGCACCGAACCGACCCGGCGACCGCCGTCCCGGATCAGGCCGATGCTGGTGATGTCGCCCTCGGCCGCGGCCAGGCCGACGTCCCGCGCGGTCAGCGCGCCGGACGCGGCGAGCCGGTCGGCGAGCGCGGGCGAGGCGCCGGAGCGGCCGGCCGCGGTCGCGTCCCGGGCCAGCGCCGCGCCGCTGAACAGCGCCTCCAGGCAACCGGAGTTGCCGCACGAGCAGACCGGGCCGTGCGGCTCGGCCATGATGTGCCCGATGTCGCCGGCGCACCCGTCCGTACCGCGGTAGACCTGGCCGGAGAGGAAGATGCCGCAGCCGATGCCGGTGCCGATCTTCACGTACAGGAAGTCGTCGATGCTGTGCGCGACGCCGCCGTGCCGCTCGCCGAGCGCCATGATGTTCACGTCGTTGTCCACCACGGCCGGGCAGCCGTGCTCGCGGGCCAGCAGCTCGCGCACCGGGTAGCGGTCCCAGCCCGGCATGATCGGTGGCGAGACCGGCACGCCGTCGCGGTAGCTGACCGGGCCGGGCACGCCGATGCCGATGCCGTCCAGCCGCTCGTAGACGCCGTCCGCCTTGGCCTTGGCCAGCAGCTCGCTGACCCGGTGCAGGATCGCCTTCGGGCCGGAGCGGATGTCGGAGGCCTCGGCGTACGCCGCGACCGGCTCCAGCCGGCCGTTGACCACCTCGATGTCGATCGAGCTGGCGCCGAGGTCGACCGCGGCGAACCGGAGCCGCGGGTTCAGCTCGACGAGGGTGGAGCGACGCCCGCCCCGGGACGCGGCCATGCCGGCCTCGCTGACGAACCCGGCGGCGGCGAGCCGGTCCAGCTCCGTGAGCAGCCGGGGACGCGGGATCTGCAGCCGGTCGGCGAGCTCGGCGCGGGAGATCGCGCCGTGGTCGCGCAGCAGCCGCAGCAGCCGCAGGTGCAGGGCCTCGTCGGGTCGCACGTTCAACTCCACCTCTCGTCGGGCTGACTAACGCTTGTAGATCGTCAGCTCGGACATGTTCTGGTAGCTGAGGGCCGCGAAGTTCAGCGACTGGCCCGGGTTCGCGGCGCCTCCGGGTGCAGTGTCCTGCTCCCAGTTGGCGTGGTGGAAGTCCTGCTCGCCGATCGTCTGGAAGAACTGCTGGAAGTTGATGTCGCCCTCGCCGAGCGGGACCATGTCGTACCCGTTGGGCACCGCGGTGTTCCTGTTGCCGTCCTTGGCGTGGAACAGCGGGAACCGCTTGGTCCGCTCCGCGACCGTGATGATCGGGTCGAAGAGGTCGGTCTGCTCCCGGCCGCGCGCGTCGACGAACTTCTGGTGCTTGTAGCGGGCCACGTAGCCCCAGAAGATGTCCATCTCGAAGAAGACGTAGCGCGGGTCGGTCTTCCCGAAGAAGTATTCCAGCTTCCGGGTGCCGGACGACCGGGTCGGGTTGCCGTTCACGTCCTTCGGGCCGGCGTCGAGCAGGAAACCGTACGCCGCGTCGTGGTTGTGGGTGTAGAGCCGCAGCCCACGGCGTGCGGCCTGGCGGCCCAGCTCGTTCCACAGGTCGGCTGCGGCGTCCCAGTCCTTGGTGTAGGAGCTGTTCGTCGGGTCCGAGCCGGTGCCGATGTTCTTCATGCCCAGCGTCTGCGCGATGTCCATCTGCTGGGTGAACGTGGCCGCGTTGATCTGCGTGTGCGCGCCGTTCGCGACCAGGCCGTTGTCGTCCAGGATCTTGCGGATCTCCTGCGGCGTGATCTGCCGGCCGAGGATCGACTCGTGCTGGTTGTAACCGGCGAACTCGATCTCCTTGTAGCCCAGCTCGGCCAGCCGGGCGAGCACCCGCTCGAACCCGTACGGCACGCCGCTGTCGTCCGGCGCCGCGGTGATCCGGTCGCGCACGCTGTAGAGGATGATGCCGCGGTTGCGCGCCGGGATCAGCGGCTCGGCCCGCAGCCGTCCGTGGCCGTGGCCGTTGCCGCCGGCCAGCGCCGGGCCGGTGGCCACGACGGTCCCGCCGGCGCCGCCGATCACGGCCGCGGCGGCCGCGGAGGCGCCGAGGATCTTGCGGCGGGTCAGGTTCGAACGGCTCTGCTGCACCTCGTCCATGCTTCTTCACCTCTCGAGAACGGCAGGGGGCATCGCCCGAGCCGAGGTCGGGTTGAAACGCGCTGTCGTGAAGGGATGGGTGTGCGGGTCGAGCGCCGCCGAACGCCGACTGTGGACCCAGGGTGGTGCGGGCCCCGGCACAGGTCCGAGGCTCCCGTGTGTCGTCCGTGTTACGTCCTGCCCGGAAAGTTAGCGCGCCGTCACAGGAAAAGAAAGACCCCCACTGACACAACTTTCCGTTGACTTAGCGGTATCTTTGTCTCCGCCCAAGCGAAAGTGGGGAACATGGACGGTCCGGAGAACACGCACCAGGCGCGCCTCCTCCGGCTGCTCCGCGACGACGGCGAGCGGTCCCGGGCCGAGCTCGGCGACGCGGTCGGCCTGTCCCGGTCCAAGGCCGCGGTCGAGGTGACCCGGCTCGCGGACCGCGGGCTCATCGAGGGCGGCGAGCCCGCCGCGTCCCGGGGCGGCCGGCGCTCGTCCATCGTGCGGCTGGCGGCCGGCATGCGGTTCCTGAGCATCGCGCTCGGCGCGACCTCGCTGGAGGTGACGCTGACCGACGGCACGCTGCGCCCGGTCGCGCGCGTCACCGAGCAGGTCGACCTGCGGCGCGGGCCGTCCGCGGTGCTCGGCCGCGCGGTCGAGCTGGCGGTCAAGGTGCGCGCGGAGGCCGGCGGCTTCCTGTGCGGCGCCGGTGTCGGCATCCCCGGACCGGTCAGCTACGCCGAGGGTGTCCCGGTGTCGCCGCCGTTCCTGCCCGGCTGGGACCGGCATCCGGTCCGCGACCACCTCGCGGCCGAACTGGACTGCCCGGTGCTGGTGGACAACGACGTGAACCTGATGGCGCTCGGCGAGAAGCACGCCGGCATCGCGAAACCGTTCGACGACTTCCTGTTCGTCAAGATCGGCGCGGGGATCGGCGCCGGCATCGTGGTCGGTGGCACGGTCTACCGTGGCGCGAACGGCTGCGCCGGCGACATCGGGCACACCGCGGTCATGTCGGACGGGCCGCCGCCACTCTGCGTGTGCGGCAACACCGGTTGCCTGGAGGCGCACTTCGGCGGCGCCGCGCTGGCCCGGGACGCCACCGCCGCGGCCGCGGCCGGCCGCTCCGACATCCTCGCGATGCGGCTCGCGGACGCCGGCACGCTCACCGCGCGTGACGTCACCGACGCGATGGCCGCGGGGGACCCGTTCGCCACCACGCTGGTCCGCGACGGCGGCCGGCGCGTCGGCCAGGTGCTGGCCAGCCTGGTCAGCTTCTTCAACCCCGGCATGATCGTGATCGGTGGCGGCCTGTCCGGCATGGGCCACGCACTGCTCGCCGAGATCCGCGGCGTGGTCTACCGATCGTCACTCCCGCTGGCCACCGGCGACATGCCGGTCGTCCTCTCCGAACTCGGCCCGGACGCGGCCTACCTGGGCGCCACCCGCATGATCAGCGACCACGTCCTCACCGGTCACACGACGTGACGAAGCCGCGGCGGCGGTCCCGGCACAACGACGACACCGGTGCCGCCGGGACGTGACCGCGGGACCGCCGGCCGCAACGGTCGCGGCGTGACTCGGGCAGGTGCCGCGGTCACGAAAAATGCCGCCGCCACGGCGGAAGCCGCGGTCGCGGCAACGGGCGCGGCACGCATCGGAGGCCGCGTGGTCCTGAGCCCGCCACGACGGCACCGGCAGGGAGGAGCGCCGGCGACGACCGGGGCCCGCGGGAGCATGCGGGCCGCACCACGCCGGGAGCGGGAAGACCGCCGTCGGGTTTCGCCTCTTCCCGCGCCTCATCGGCCCGCGCGACCGAACGGCAGCCGCCTACAACGGCACGCGTGGCCAGCCGTGGCCCGGCCGGGGCGCGTCGCCGGACGCGTGCACCGGCAGCCGGAAGTAGACGCCGATGTCCGCCGGGCCCGCGTCCCGGGTGCGGAAGCTGACCAGCTCGTGGACGCCGGTCGTGGTCTCCATCGGCGCGGGCGCGACCGCGTCCGCGATCCGGCGGTAGACGTCGGCCGGTGCGCCCTCACGATCCATCAACGTGGTGATCCGGCGGGCCGCGAGCGCATCGCTGGGCACCGCGCCCGGCAGGCGGAAGTAGACGTTGGCCTCGTCGGCGCCGTCCCGGCCGGCCCGGAACGCCAGCCCGGTCATCGGCTCGTTGTCCGGCGTGTCCGGGCCGCCGTCCGGGTACAGGTCCGCCGCCGCGTCCGCGACCCGTTCCGCGTCGTAGCTGCGGGCGAACGCGCCGAGACGGTGAATGCCGGCCAGCCCGGCCGCGCGGTGCCGGAAATAGATCTTCGCGCGCGCGTGGGCACCCGCGGCCAGGTCGAGTGCCACGTAGTCCAGGCCAGTTCCGGTCGCCGCGAGCGCGTCCCGGGCCGCCACGACCGGCGCCCACGCGGCGGCCAACCCGAGGCGCTCCATCGCGCGGGTCACGGTCGCCCACTCCCGCCCGGCGCCGTTGACGTACGGGTTGAGGTAGACCTTGAAGTGCGGCGGCAGGTCCGGCCCGCAGGCCAGCGACAGCCACACGCCGGACCGGTGGGCCGGCGGGTCGTCCGAGGTGAACAGGTCCTCGACCGCCTCGTAGCCGCGGATCGACACGCCGTCCCGTGCGGTCAGCGCGCGGACCATGGCCCGCCCGGCGTCCTGCACCGCCCGCACCGCCGGGTCCGTGCCGACCGGCTCGAACAGGATGCGCACCTCGGTGACGCCCTTGCGCCAGCTGACCGACAGCTCGGCCGGGAACCCGTCCGCGGACACGAAGGACGGATATCGCGGCACCGTCTCTATCGGACGGTGCGCCCACGGGAGGAGCATGTCGGCCAGGTGCGCGCGGGCGTCCACTCGCTCGCCGCCCGCCCACGCGGCCGTGCATATCCGGTCCCAGAGCGAGGCGAGCAGGGCCGCGTGCGTGGTGTCCGGTGACGCGCCGAAGAGCTGCTGGTGCCGCACGGCAAGCGCGCGGCCGGACTTATCAGGCATAACGGCATATTCTGCACCAGCGAATCGAGCGCGGTCACCCTATGCGTGAGTCTTTGCACAATCAGTACCTGATCGTGGACTCAGTAGTTACACATGTCCACCCTGGACGATACTCTCCGAACACGGCCGCTCGGAACGGATCCGTGGAGGAGTGAAAGTGACTGGGCGCTCAGTCTGCGTCATCGGTGCCGGGCTCTCCGGGCTCGCGGCCGCCCGCGCGCTGCACCGGGCCGGCGTGCCGTTCGTCTGTGTCGAGCGGGAGGACGAGGTCGGCGGCATGTGGGCCCGGGCGGGCACCGGCCGGCGCGGTCCCGGCTACGCCAGCCTGCACCTGAACACGTCCAAGCGGCTGACCGGCTACTCGGACACGCCGATGCCGGACGACTACCCGACCCATCCGGGCCACGCCCGGTTCGCCCGCTACCTGCGCGACTACGCGAAGGAGCACGGCCTGCTCGACCACGTCGAGACGCGGACCGCGGTGGACTCCGCGCGCCGGGACGCGGACGGCGGCTGGACCGTGGTCACCGGCGACGGCCGGTCCCGCCGGTTCAGCCACGTGGTCGTCGCGTCCGGCCTGCACCAGGACCCGCGCGTCCCGGACGGCCACCGCGGCTTCACCGGTGAGGTGCTGCACACGATCGACTACCACGACAGCGCGCCGTTCGCCGGCAAGCGCGTCCTGGTGGTCGGCTTCGGCTCGTCCGCGGTCGACGTGGCCGGTGACCTGTCCCGGGTCGCCGAGACCACGCTGCTGTCCGTCCGGCGCGGCATGCACGTGACCCCGAAACGGCTCTACGGCGTGCCGATCGACGAGATCGCGGACCAGCCCTGGTACGCCGAGCTCGGCCTGGCCGGCGCCCGGGCGTTCATCCAGCGCACGCTATGGACGATGCACGGCAACCTGACCGACTACGGCCTGCCGGAACCGGACCACGAGCTGTTCTCCGCCGGGCTGACCATCTCGGACAGCATCCTGAGCCAGATCAGCCACGGCCTGGTCACGCCTCGGCCCGGCATCGCGGGCTTCGACGGCCGCCGGGTCACGTTCACCGACGGCCGCACGGACGAGATCGACACGGTCATCTGGTGCACCGGCTACGCACCCCGGTTCCCGTTCCTGACCGCGCGCAGCGCGCGGGACCGGGCCGGGCGCATGCGGCTGTACAAGCGGATCGTCTCGGTGAACCAGCCCGGCCTGATGTTCGCCGGCATGGTCCGGCCGGTCGGCGCGATCACCCGCATCGTCGAGCTGCAGTCCCGCTGGATCGCCGGCGTGATCACCGGCGAGGTACGGCTGCCGTCCCCGGCCACGATGCGCCGCGAGATCGCCGGCTACCTCGCCGGGATCGCCGGCCAGTACGGCGCGGACCCGTACAGCACGGTCCACGTCGACTTCGCCGCGTACGCCCGGTCACTGCAGGCCCGCTGAACAGCGGTCAGCTGAGGAGCGGGTCAGCTGAGGAGCGGGTCAGCTGAGGAGCGGGTCAGCTGAGGAGCGGGTCAGCTGAGGAGCGGGTCAGCTGAGGAGCGGGTCAGCTGAACAGCGCGTCCGTGAACCCGTTGCGGAACACGCCGTGCGGGTCGAGCGCGTGCAGCTCGGTCGCGGCGCGCTGCCAGGACGGGCCGAACGACGCCGGGATCACCCGGTCCAGCAGCGTCCGGTCGGTCCACGGCGCCGCGGCGGTGTAGGCCCAGCCCTTGGACCACTCCACCCGGGTCAGCGCCTTGTCGCCGGTGAACGTGGCGTAGCAGAACGCCTCCAGGTCGGCGAGGAACGCGTTCGCGTGCGCGGTGCCCGGCAGCGTGAGCACGTCCAGCCAGACCGCGGTGTCGAACTCCGGGCGGGACGGCGCCGGGGTCACGGCGGACAGCAGCGGCGGCTCCGCGCCCGGCACGTCCGTGTCGGCCGGGTCGTCGAGGCCGGTGACCCGGATCTCGACCGCGCCGTTGACCGGGAACCGGCCGTCGGCCGCGTACGCGTGCAGCAGCCGCTCGTACTCGGTGGCGAACGTGTGCAGCACCCACTGCACGTCGGCGCGGCGGGTCAGCACGGCGTACCCGTTCGGGTGCACGCGCAGCGTGGTCGGCTTGATGTAGAGCAGCAGGTTCTTCGACGGGCCCCACAGGTCCAGCGCGAGCGACGCGGTCAGCCCGGCCGCGGACGTGGTGTACTGCAACTGCCCGAGCACCGGTGCGAGGTGGTACTGCCCGCTCAGGATCGCACCGGCGACCTCGGCCACCGGCCGCGGGATGTTGTCCGAGAACGGGTAGTTGTACGGCGTGAGCGCGAGCCGGCTGGGCAGCGGCTTCTGCGGCGCGACGCTCCACACCTTCAGCCACGGGTGGGTGGTGAACGCGAACCAGATCACCTCGATCCGCCCGGCCGCGGCCAGGAACGACTCCACCGTGTTCGGCCCGGACGTGGCGAACAGGTCGGTGGCCGGGATGTCGACGCGGCTCACGCAGCGCAGGTTCGTGTCGATGCCGGTCCGCAGCGTGACCTCGGCCAGGCAGATCACGCCCAGGCCGGTGAGCAGCGCGGCCGCGCCCGGGGCGGACCGGTCGATCGTGCGTAGCACATAGGACGTTCCGTCCCAGACCACCGCGGTGACCGAGGCGACCAGGTTGCTGAGCGAGCCGTACGTGGTGCCGGGCGCGCGGGTCTCGCCGGTGGCCGGGGTCGCGGTGCCGTGCCCGCCGATCGCGAGCACACCGCCGACCGACAGGTCACCCGGTGCCGGGCAGTGCGCGAGCCCGCGGCCCTGCCGCTCCAGGAACGTCAGCAGCGACTCCATCGACGCGCCGGTCTGCACGCGCACCCGGCCGGCCGCGGCCATCGACATGCCGGTGAGGTGCGCGGTCATGTCCAGCAGCACCACGTCGGCGTCGTCGCCGGGTGCGAGCGTGAGCGGCGACCAGCCGTGCCGGAAGCCGTGCGGCCGCAGCCGCCAGCCCTGACCGTGCGCCCAGTTCGCGAGCGTGACCAGATCGCCGGGGGTACGCGGGGACGCGGTCCACACGTCGTCCGCGACGGTCTCACCGGACCAGTTCAGATAGGTACGGCGTTCGTGCGGGATCCCGGCCGGGAAACCGGGCGGCTCGGGCCCCGGGTCGGCCAGCCGGCCGAGCGGGGTCCACATCAGACCGGCAGCGGCCGATCCGGACAGCAACGTGCGTCTCGACATGCCCATGACGCAGCACGATAAATCGATTCCATCGACGCCGCTCGCTGTGTGGGCGATTCATGCCGATGGTCCGCCGAGCGGCGTTTGCCCGGCGGACCGGTACCGGCCGTACGGTCAGGCGCCGGGCGCACCGGACGGCGGCGTGCCACCCGGCATGCCGGACGGCGGCGTACCACCCGGACCGCCGGGGCCGCCCGGGCCGCCGGACGGGTCACCGCCACCGGGCACGCCGCCCTCCGGCGCCACTCCCCCGGCCGGCTCCGTGCGGGTGTCCACCCGGACCGTCAGCGCGACCGTGTACCCGCCGGTCACGTCGCCGGTCACGGTGGCCAGCTGGGACGCGCCGCCGTCGTCGCCGAACACGTTGTCCGAGTCCAGCGACAGCTGCGCCAGGTTCGACACGGACGCCTCGTACCCGGTCTGTGCGAACACCGTGTCGCAGACGTCCTTCGGCAACGCCACCTGCGACGTGGCGATCGCGTTCGCCGAGTCGGTGATCGACGCCTGGTCCGGGTACACCTCGAAGTGGATGTGCGGCCACCGCCCGGTGTAGCAGGCCGGCACGATACTGGTGAAGGTGACCTTGCCGGACGCGTCCGCGATCTGCACACCGCGCAGGTAGTTCTCGCCGGTCAGGTTGTCCGAGTAGAGCGAGTAGCCGCCGCCCCGGTCGCAGTGCCACACGTACACCGCGGTGTTCGCGAACGGCGCGTCCCCGTTCGCCATGTCCAGGATCGTCAGCTCCAGTGTCATCGGCACGCCCTCGGCCGTCGCGGTGCCGGTGCCGCCGAAGCTGGACCGGATGTCGGAGCGGACCACGCCGCTCTGCTCCAGCACGTCCGGCCCGTTGGAGCCGTCACCGGGGTACGGCCCGGCCGTCTCGTCCGGGATCTCGCCGGTGCTGGTGCCGCCGGTCGTGGCGGTCGCGCCCGGCGTGCCCGAGCCGCCGTCACCGCAGGCCGCGAGCCCGAGACCGAGCGCGCCCAGGCCGAGCGCGCGCAGCACCCGCCGCCGCCCGAGCAGCGTCTCCAGGTCGAAACCGAGCCCCTGATCGACGACCTCCTCGTCCTGCTTGGGCAGTACCCGGCCCTCGTAGGTGCGCCTCATCGTTGTCCTCCGCTCGCCGACGTCATCACCGGCCAGCCTGCTGTCCGCCGCCGTGCGCCGGCTGAGCGCAGGCTGTGCCCGAGCTGTGGGTCGGCGGCGCTACTCACAGTAGTCCACCACCGCCGGCCGGGTCCGCGGTTCTCCGCCTCACCGTGCCGCCGATTCGACCAGGTCAGCGGCCCGGTCACCACCGTCGCCCTCCGCGGCCAGCCGCGCGGCCAGCCGGGACGCCGACTCCCGGACGTCCGGCACCAGCAGCCGGCCGACGCCGTCGCGGAGACGGCGGGCGTCCAGGTCGGCGAAGCGCAGCCAGTCGCCGGCGCCGAGCGCGCGCACCCGCTCGCCCCAGAACGGCTGGTCGCCGAGGACCGCGCAGACCAGGCTGGGCAGTCCGGCGCGGAGCGCGGCCGCGGTCGTACCGGCGCCGCCGTGATGCACCGCCGCGCGGCACCGGGGCAGGACCGCGTCGTGGTCCAGCGCACCGGCCACGAACAGGTTCCGGCTCGGTGGCACGTCCCACGCGGCGCTGACCAGCACCCGGCCCGGCAGGTCACGGAGCAGGCCGAGCATCCGGCCCGGTTCGGCCGCCGGCATGCTGCCGAATCCGATGTAGATCGGCGGCTCGCCGTCGTCCAGCCACCGGCCGAGGTCCGGTGCGGTGCCCCGCTCACCGATCCGCGCCCGGGTAGCCGCGTCCAGACCCAGAAAGCCCACCGTCGGCCGGTACGTGCCCCAGTCCGCGATCGCCGGGACCAGCACCCGGCTGTACGCCTGGATCTCCGTGGTACCGGCGCGGGCCAGGCGATGCCCGGTGGGTTCCCGCACCGGCGGCATCCCGAGCCGGGCGCGCAGCGCGTTCACGCTGCCGGCGATCGCGCGCCAGTGCACGCGCGCGGCCACCTCGTGGGTGAGCGCGGTCAGCGGCGCGGGCAGCCGCCGCACCGTCACGAAGTACGGCGCGATCGCCCGGTTCGGCCGGGACGGCGCGTAGTGCAGGCCGACCAGCGGGACACCGGCGTGCTCGGCGAGCACGGCCGCGTCGTCCTCGACCAGCCGGCTGGCCACGATCACCCGGGCGCCGCGGGCCGCCCCGATCAGCGCGTCCTGGACGTCGCCGATGACCGCGGCGCGCTTGCGGGCCAGCGCGGTCAGGTACCGCCGCGAGTCCCCCGCGGCCAGCAGCCGCTGCCCCTCGGCCGACTGCAGGAACTCGCGCGCGTCCACCCCGGCGGACACGGCCGCCAGCCCGGCGCGTTCCGCGAGACCCACCAGATCCGACGGTACGGCGAGCAGCACGTCGTGCCCGCGCCGGCGCAGCGCCACCCCGAGCGCCACCATCGGCTGCACGTCCCCCCGGCTCCCGACGCACAGCATGGCGATTCGCATGATCCTTTGTCCCCCGATCCCACCCGCACCGCAAGCACCCCGGCACGCGCGCCCCCGTTCCGGTACCGTCCGGCCAGGCGACGGCCTGCCTGGAATGCGGCGCGGAGGAGATCCACGAGCCTGCCGAGCGGGTGATGAACGCGGCCCAGAACCGATGCTCACCGTCCGCGGACACGGTGAGCCCGAGCCGCTCGCGCACCGAACAGCGCGATCCGTCCGGCGTCCCGGCGAAGAACCGAGGCAGGAACACGTGCTGTGATGAGGGCCGGGAATCGCCGGCAGGTGCGGTACCGGTGGCGGTCAGGCGGGGAGGTCGAGGGCGCGTAGGGCGGCGTTGACGGCCTCGGTGCGAAGCGTGGTGGTGAGGGTGGGGTCGTCGGGGAAGAGGATGACCGCGTCCTGGAGGCCGCCGAGGGCGACGACGGCACGGACCCGGCCGGCCGGGGTGGGGTCGGTGAGCGCGGCGTCGATGCGGGTGCGGACGGCGATGATGCGGTCGACGATCTGGAGTTCGTTGAGGACGGCGACGTCGCGGAGCAGCCCGAGCAGCACCGCGCGGTGGCGGTGGCAGGTGTCGAAGTAGGCCTCGAGCGTGGCGCGCGGGTCGGCCGGCAGATTGCCGGCCAGTGTCTCGATGTCGTCGAGCAGCGGGTCGACCAGGCTCTTGAGCAGATCGCTCTTGGAGCGGAAGTGGTAGTAGAGCGCGGCCTTGGTGATGCCGAGCCGGGTGGCGATCTCGGCCAGGCTGGTCTGTTCGTAGCCGCGGGAGGCGAACAGCTCCGTCGCGATCCGCCGGGCCTCCTCGCGGGTGTCGGCGTTCGGACGTGGCATGCGGTGATCATAGACCCGCCCTTGACTACCTGCCGGCCGGTAAGTAAGCATCGAGAGGTATGAGACGTGTGCTGATTTCGGGGGCCAGCATCGCGGGCCCGGCGCTGGCGTACTGGCTGGACCGGTACGGGTTCGACGTCACGGTGGTGGAGCGGTCGGCGGGCGTACGGCAGGGTGGTTATCCGATCGACGTCCGCGGGTCCGCGATCGAGGTCTGCGCGCGGATGGGCATTCTGCCGGCGCTGCGCGAGGCGGCGGTCAACACCCGGCGGCTGACCGCGCTGCACCCGGACGGGCGGGTCGCGGGGCGCGTCGAGGTGGAGCGGCTGCTCGGGACCGGGCAGACGCAGCGCGACGTGGAGCTGCCCCGCGGCGAGCTGAGCGACCTGCTGTACGCGCTGACCAAGGACCGGGTGGAGTACGTCTTCGGCGACTCGATCCGCACGATCACGCAGCACGGTGACACGGTCGGCGTCACGTTCGAGCAGGGCGCACCGCGTACCGTCGACGTGGTGGTGGGGTGCGACGGGCTGCACTCGAGGACCCGGTCGCTGGCGTTCGGCCCGGAGCCGGACTACCACCGGTACCTGGGCTTCTGCTTCGCCGGGTTCTCCGTGCCGAACACCGCGGGCCTGTACCGCGAGGCGGTGCTGCAGAACGGGCCCGGCCTCGGCGCCACCATGTACGCGATTCGCGACCAGCCGCGCCTGTTCACGCTGATGGTCTTCACCGGCCCGCAGCCGCCGCGCGGCTGGACCGCGGACGACGTACGCCGCCGGGTGCGGGAGCGGTTCGCGGGCTTCGGCGGCGAGGTGCCCCGCCTGCTGGACGCGATGGACGCGGCGGACGACCTGTACTTCGACACGGTCAGCCAGATCCGCATGCCGTCCTGGTCGGCCGGGCGGGTGGTGCTGGCCGGGGACGCCGGTTACGCGCCGTCGTTCCTGTCCGGTCAGGGCACCAGCCTGGCGCTGACCGGCGCGTACGTGCTGGCCGGTGAGCTGCACCGGGCGCCGGAGCACGCGTTCTCGCGGTACGAGGCGGCGATGCGCGAGTACGTGCGACGCAACCAGGACATGGCGGTCGGCGCGTCGTTCCTGTTCCCGCGCACCCGGCCCGGGCTGTGGCTGCGCAACCAGGGCCTGCGGGCGGCGCCGTTGCTGTCCCGGCTGTCCTCGCGGATCGACCGCAACGCGACCGCGCTCACCGTCGAGGACTACCAGGCGCCTACAGCTGCTTGATCTCGGTGATCGCGAGGTCGGCGTCGAACGTGATGCCGTACGTCTGCGACCGGGGGTAGCCGGGCAGCGCGGCCACGAAGTCGGCCAGGGGCACGGCGCCACCGTTGATGGTGCGGAACGTCGCGTCCTCGGCGACCGCGAGCCACCACGGGCCGACCCCGTCGGCCGTGCCGCCCGTCTCCGCGGCCTCCCGGATCCGCAGCCGCAGCCGGCCGCCGGACGTGCTGGAGGAGTCGATCACCATCGCGATCGGTCCGCGCCCGGCGTAATCGGTGCCGGGCAGGCCACGGTAGGCGTCCGGGTCGTCCGGGTTCGCCTCCCGGACCGCCTGCACGACCAGCGGGTCCAGCGGATCACCGGCGGCGTTGCGCAGCGGGCCGGCCGGGGTGGCCGCGGCACCGCTGGGAGCCGCCGGGCCGGTGCGCTGCGACCGGTCCGCCTCGCGGTCGTTGCGGTAGACGGCATAGCCGGCGCCCGCCGCGGCCAGCACGACGACCGCGGCCAGCGCGGCCGGCCAGCGGCGCCGCCGGGGCACCGGGCCGGTGGGCGCGGGATCGCCGGTCATCGTGACCTCGGGCGCACCGACCCGCGCGTACGGCCGGGTCGCGCCGTCGTTCGGCTCGATCCGCACGGACGACGGCCCCGCGGAGGACGGCCGGGCCGGTGACGTGCCACCCGGCCGGGCCGCCGCGTCACCGGCCCGCTTCGCCGCCGCGAGCGCCGTCAACGGCACCAGCGGCACCGGCGGCCCGTTCAGGACCGTCGCCAGGTCCGACCCGGTCTGCGCCGGAATCACGTACGGCACCTGGTCCCGGGCGACCCGCACGGTCGCGTGGGCGTCGGTCCGGCTGACCTCACCGGACCGGGACGCGCCGTGCGCCACCGCCAACTCCGGCTGCTCGATCACGGACGGTGCCACGCCCAGCGCGCGGTGCAGCGTGGACGCGACCAGCGGCACCCGGCTCGCGCCGCCGACCAGGAGCACGCCCGCGAGCGCGGACTCGGCCACGCCCGCCTCGCGCAGCACCGCCCGGGTGGCCGCCACGGTACGGTCGATCACCGGCCGGGCCAGCGCCTCGAACTCCTCCCGGCCGAGCGGCGCCTCCGTCTCCAGCAGCGGCACGTGGATGTGCGTGGCCGCGGACCGGGACAGCATCTCCTTGCCGGTCCGCACGTCCGCCCAGAACGCCCGGGACACCCGCCGGTCCGCGGCCGAGGCGGGCAGCATCAGGCGCCCCCACGCGGCCGGGTCCTTCGGCCCGTAGACCGCGCCGAGGTGCGCGACGATCGCGGCGTCCAGGTCCAGGCCGCCGCCGTCGGACAGGCCGGACGTGGCCAGCACCTCGAAACCGTCCCGGGTGCGGCGGATCACGGACGCGTCGAACGTGCCGGCGCCGAGGTCGTAGACGACCACGGTGCCACCGGCCGGGATCGTGGTACCGGCCGTGCCGGCGAAGTGCGCGGCGGCCGCGATCGGCTCGCTGACCAGCCGGACGTCGTGCATGCCGGCCCGGGTCGCGGCCTCGCGCAGCACCTCACGGCGGCGGCTGCCCCAGGCGGCCGGGTGGGTGATCGTGACCCGCCGCGGCGGCGCGGTGAGCTGGCCGAGCACCCGGCGGAGCACGGCCGCGAACAGGTCCGGCACGTCCACCTCGACGTCGCCGAGCAGCACGGTCCGTTCGTCGACGCGCTGCTTCGGGTACGGCTCGTAGCTCTCCGGCGAGGTGCGGGCCGCGTGCGCCGCGTCCGGCCCGACGAGCAGCTGCCCGGCCGGGTCCGCGCAGACCCCGGACGGCAGCGACGGCGTGCCGTCGAAGAGCACCGGGCGGCCGTCCACCACGGCCACCGTGCTGGAGGTGCCGAAATCGATGCAGAGGTGCGTCACCGGATCACGATAGCGGCCCTCGACAGGGCATTCGTGTCCGGCGCCGCCGTGGCGGCGCCGGACACGAGGATCAGGCCAGCAGTTCCAGCTCGGCCACGGTGGCCGGGCCGGTGAACTCCAGGCGGTAGTGCCGGTACGAACCGGGTGCGGAGACCGTGAACGGCCGGGTCTGCTGCCGCCAGGTGAACGACTCACCGGACCGCTCGGACAGCGTCGTCCAGGTCTGCCCGTCGGCCGAGCCGAGCAGCTTCCAGGCGCCCGGGTCCGCGCCCGCCGTGGCCGCGGACGTGATCGTGTACTGCTCGACCGTGGCGGCCTCGGGCAGGTCCCACTGCTGCGCGGTCACCGACGCCGGCGTGGCCGACGAGTCGTCCGCGAGCGCGGCCGTGGTCACCGTGCCGGTCACGTCCCGCCGCGGTGTGGCGATCGCCGGGCCCTGGGTCAGCGACGGCGGCACCGCGTTCGCGCCGGTCGCCCAGCGGGACGGTGTCGCACCCATGGTGAAGTCCAGCGTGGCACCGTTCGCGAGCACCGAGTGCGGCAGGTGCGTCTGGTTCCACGCCTTGCCGTTCACCTTGAGCGACTGCACGTACACGGTGGACCTGGAGTTGCCGGGGGCGCGGATGACCACCTTCTTGCCGTTCTCCAGGTTGATGGTCGCCTTGGTGAACAGCGGGGAGCCGATCACGTAGGACGCGCTGCCCATCTGGAGCGGGTAGAAGCCGAGCGCGGCGAACACGTACCAGGCGGACATCTCGCCGTTGTCCTCGTCGCCCGGGTAGCCCTGGCCGATCTCGCTGCCGAGGTAGAGCCGGTCCAGCACCTCGCGGGTGAGCGCCTGGGTCTTGTACGGCTGCCCGGTGAACGCGTACATCCACGGGATGTGGTGCGACGGCTGGTTGGAGTGCCCGTACTGGCCCATCCGCACGTCCCGCGCCTCGGTCATCTCGTGGATGACGCCACCGTACGAGCCGCCCTTGAGCCCTTCCTCCGGGTCGGCGAAGAACGCGTCCAGCTTGGCCGCGAGCGCGTCCCGGCCGCCGTAGAGGTTGGCCAGGCCCTGCCCGTCCTGCGGCACGTGGAACGCCATGTTCCACCCGTTCGTCTCGGTGTAGTCGTAGCCCCACACCTCCGGGTCGTACTGCTCCGGCGTCCACCGCCACTGACCGGCCGAGTTCCGGCCCTGGAAGAAGTCCACGGACGGGTCGAACAGGTTGACGTACCCGAGCGCCCGCTGCCGGTAGTGCTCCGCCTCCTCCCGGTACCGGGCGGCGTCGGGGCCGCCGCGCGAGGCGAGCGCGGACGCCATGTTCGCGATGCCGAAGTCGTTGATGTAACCGTCCATCGCCCAGGAGAACGCCTCACCGGTCACGTCCGACGGCGTGTAGCCCTTGAAGATCGACGTCCGCATGCCCTTGCGCCCGACGTTGTCGTTCGGGGGTGTGACCGACGCGTTCTTCACCGCCGCCGCGTAGGCCTCCTCGAGATCGAAGCCCTTGACCCCCTTGAGGTACGCGTCCGCGAACGCGACGTCCGAGCTGGTGCCGACCATCAGGTTCGCGTAGCCCGGCGACGACCAGCGGGAGATCCAGCCGCCGTCCCGGTACTGCTGCACGAACCCGTCCGCCATCTCGCCCGCCGTCGTGGGTGTGAGCAGCGAGTACGCGGGCCAGGTGGTGCGGTAGGTGTCCCAGAAGCCGTTGTTGACGTACACCTTGCCGGGTTTGACCTCCGCCCCGGTCTCGGTCGGCGTGCTCGGCGGCGTCGACACCGACGACTGCACCGCGTGCCGGTAGACCGGTGCCGCGGCCGTGCCGGTGTTCTCGAACGCCGAGTTCGGGTAGAGGAACAGCCGGTACAGGTTGGAGTAGAGCGTGACCAGCTGGTCGCGGCTCGCGCCCTCCACCTCCACGGTCCTCAGCTTCGTGTTCCATGCCGCCTCGGCCCGGGCCCGCACCGACTCGACGGTGTCGTTCGCGGCGACCTCCAGGCCGAGGTTGTGCCGGGCCTGCGCCACGCTGATCAGCGAGGTGGCCACGCGCAGGTTCACGGTCCTCGCGCCGACCGTCACGTACCCGGTCGAGGGGCGGTTGCCGTTCGGCAGCATGCCGCTCGCGGTCACCGGCGCGTCCAGCGTGCCGTAGAGGAACATCCGCGTCGCGCCGTTGGACAGGCCGCTGCGCACGTCCGACCAGCCGGTGATCGTGCCGGTTGCCGCGTCGATGGTCAGGCCCGAGTTCGCGTCCACGTTGTCGAGGACGATGCTGCCGCCGTCGCCGGTGAACGTGAACCGCAGCACCGCCGCGTGGTCGGCCGGTGCGATCTCCGCCTTCAGCCCGCTGTCGAACGTGACGCCGTAGTAGTGCGGCTTCGCCACCTCGTTGTCGTGCCGGAAGGTCAGCGCCCGCCCGGTCCGGCTCGCGTCCGGCACGCCGGTGCCGTCCTGCGGCATGAACTGGAACGTCTGCCGGTCCGCCATCCACGGGCTCGGCTCGTGACTGACCGCCAGCGCCTGCAGCGCCGGCCGGTTCTGCGCGTCGTTGGCCTTGTGGTACTCGTACAGCCAGCTCAGCGTGCCCGCGTTGGTCACCGGCGTCCAGAAGTTGAAGCCGTGCGGCACCGCGGTCGCGGGGATGTTGTTGCCGCGGGAGAACGCGCCGCTGGAGTGCGTGCCGCGCCGCGTCTCCACGTACCCGGCGAGGCTCTTCGAAGGTTTCTCGACCGGCGTGTCCGCGATGCTGATGTCGTCGAACCAGGCACGCCACGGGCTGGCCGGCCCGGCCGGCTTGTCGTAGGCGACCAGGATGCGGTCGATCGTCTTGCCGCGGGCCACGTCCCCGATCCGGGTGATGATCTTGTTCCACTGGTTCGCGGAGAGCGTCTTCGCCGCGCCCTGCGCCGCCGGGCTGACCACGGTCCCGTGCTGATCCTTCGCCGCGAGCCCGCTCAGGAACGTGCCGTCGGTGAACGCCAGATCCACCGCGGTGTACGTGGCCGGATAGCTCATGTCACCGCGGGTGAACTCCGGGAACACCAGGTAGGACAGCTCGGTGTCCCGGTGCACCCGCAGGTTCACGTCGTAGATCTTGTTGTACGTGTAGCCGCGCCCGTCCACCGCGTGCCGCCCGGCGAACTCCAGCGCCTTGACGCCGGTGAAGCCGGCCCGTGCCTTCGCGGCCGGCGCGTTACCCGGCCCGTCGCCGATCGCGCTGCGCACCGGCGCCGGTGGCTGCGGCGTCTCGTCACCGTCGGACAGCTGCAGGTCGGCCAGCTGGATCAGGTTCACGCCGCCGTTCGCGGTCACGCTCAGCCGGTAGTGGCTCCACTCCCCCGGCGTGGCCACGTCGAACGTGCTGGTGTTGCCGCGCGCGCCCAGGTTCTGCCCGGTCCGGGTGTCCACCGTGGTCCACGCGCTGCCATCGTTCGAGCCCTCCAGGCGCCAGTCCTTCGGGTCGCGCTCCGGCGCGTCGTTCGCCGCGGTCAGCGCGTATCTCACCACCCGGACCGGCGCGTCCAGCCGGTAGGCGGCCCAGCCGGTCGCGGTGAAGACCAGCCACTTCGTGTCCGGGTCCGCGTCGTTCAGGTTCTCCTTGACCTCGCCGCCCCCGGTGTTCTCCCCGGACGCGGTGATCGCGGTGACCCGGCCCGCGACCGAGCCCGGCAGCCCCGGGTTCAGCCGGCCGTCCACGCCGGACACGCGTTCCGCCGTGTCCACCCAGGCCGGCGGCGGATCCCCGCTCTCGAACGAGCTGGCGAACCGGGGCGCCGGAGCCGCCGACACCGGTGCCGGGATCATCACCAGCCCTCCGACCAGTACCGATGCCATTGTGGCGGCGACGGGCAGACGACGCATGAGACCTCCATCGACGATGATGACCCGCCCGCCATCTTCGATCGCCGGTCACTGATATGTAAAGGTCCCTTAACAAAAATTCCGATCATGGGGTACGGATGCGGCCGCCCCGCGCATCGTGCGAGGCGGCCGCGCTGCCACGGTCGGGGATCAGCAGCTGAACGACACCGCGGAGGTGCCGCTGAGCCCGCGCACGCTCGCGCACGCGCCCTTCTGCTTCACCGGCCCGGCGTAGTAGCGGTAGGTGCCGTCGTCCAGCGCCCAGCCGCGGCCGCCGCGCACCAGCAGGCCCGCACCCACGTACGACGCCTTGCCGATCCGGGCGGTCTTGATCGTGACCACGCACTGCCAGTGGCCGCTGGTCAGCTGGTAGACGACCGCGTCCGCGACCTTCGCCTGCCGCTTCACCGTGTATCCGGCGCCGCACAGCTTCGCGGGCGAGTACGGGTTCGGCGCGGCCTGGGCGGCGGCGGGCGCGAGCGTGACGGCGACGACCACGGCGGTCAGCACGCCGAGGATCCGGCGGATCATATCGGTGACTCCTTTTTGTCCGTTCAATTCCTTCGTAGGTACAACGGCGCGCGGCCGACCGGGATATTCGCTGTTCAAGATCAGCACATTGGCCCCAGAATCGGGTTCCGTGAGTGCCCGACTGCGAGAAATCGCCCGCTCCACCCTTGCCGCGCTCGACGCCGGCGCATACACCGCCCCGTCCGGCGCGACCGTGCCACTGGCCCCGCTCGTCGACGCCGCGGTCGCCGGCACCGTGCTGCACCTGCCGGACGCCGCTCTTCCCGCCGCACCCGCCGGCGCGGCCGGTGACGCCGCGGCCGGCGTCGAGGTCACCGCGGAGAGCACGCTGTGGGCCGCGCGGCGGCTCGCGGCGGACGGGCCGGTCGCGGCGCTGGTGTTCGCGTCCGCGAAGAACCCCGGCGGCGGGTTCCGCACCGGCGCGCAGGCACAGGAGGAGAGCGTCGCCCGCGCGAGCGCGCTGTTCCCCTGCCTCACCGCCGTGCCCGGGTTCTACGACTTCCACCGCGAGCAGGGCGACCTGCTGTACAGCGATCGGGTGATCTACTCGCCGGCCGTACCGGTCTTCCGGGACGACAAGGGCCGCTTCCTGGACGCACCGCACCCGGTGTCGATGCTGACCGCGGCCGCCCCGAACCGCGGTGCGATCGCCCGCAACCAGCCCGCGTCGCTCCCCCGGGTCGACGCGGTGCTGGCGGCGCGCGCCCGCCGCGTCCTCGAGGTCGCGGCCGCGCACGGTGAGCGACGGCTCGTGCTCGGCGCGTGGGGCTGCGGTGTCTTCCGCAACGACCCGGCCGCGGTGGCGGACGCGTTCGCGACCGCGCTCGACGCGCTCCCGGGCCGCTTCGACCGGGTGGTTCTCGCTGTGCTGGACCGCGGCGACGCACCCATCCGGGCCGCGTTCACCGCACGATTCGCCCGCTGACGGCAACTGTCGGGTGTTCAGCACGTTCCCAGCGACGCGGGCGACTCCGGTACGCTGCCCCATCGTCCGTTCCTCGTTCTGCCGGGTGTCCTGCGCCCTCAGCCGACGAAGCCTGAAGGGGAGTCGCCGTGACCGAGCAGTCCGCCGAGCGCGACCGCTTGTACGAGCTGGACGGGCTGCGCATCTTCGCCGCGGTCGCCGTCATGTTCTACCACTACGCGTGGGCGAACGCGGCCGGCCCCGAACCGCACACCGGCACCGGCTACCCGGAGCTCGGTGGCCTGTTCCAGTACGGTTACCTCGGCGTCGACCTGTTCTTCACGATCAGCGGCTTCGTCATCCTGCTCAGCGCGATGGGCCGCCGCCCGGCCGAGTTCGTCATCTCCCGCGTGGTGCGCCTCTACCCGGCGTACTGGGTGGCGCTGACCATCACCGCGATCGTGCTGGCCACGATCGGCGCCGACCAGTTCCCGATCAGCGTCGTGCAGTACGCGGCGAACCTGACCATGTTCAACTCGCTGGTCAACATCCCGAACGTGGACGTCGTCTACTGGACGCTCTGGGCCGAGATGCGCTTCTACGTGATGATCCTGATCTTCACGATGATCGGCATCACGAAGAACCGGGTGCTGGTCTTCCTCTGGGGCTGGACCGCGATCTCACTGCTGCTCGCCGCGAACGTGCTGCCCGGCCCGGTCCAGACCGTCGCCACGCTGATCTTCCAGCCGGAGTGGTCGCAGTATTTCATCGCCGGCATGGCGCTCAGCCTGCTCTACCGGTTCGGCCGGACGTGGCAGCCGTTCGCACTGCTCGCGGTGTCGGCCGTGATCGCGGTCGTCCGGTCGATCGACTTCAAGAACGCGGTCGGCGAGCGGTACCAGGCGGAGTTCCACACCGCGGTCGTGGTCACCGTCGTGCTGCTGGTCTTCGTGGTGATGACGCTGGTCGCGCTGCGCGTCACGCGCGGTGTCGGCCGGCCCTGGTTCGCGGTCGCGGGCAGCCTCACCTACCCGCTCTACCTGATCCACGACCGGGTCGGCGTCGTGCTCTGGAACCGCCTCGACGACTACGTCAACCGCTGGGTCCTGCTGCTGATCGTGCCGCTGCTGATGTGCAGCGTCGCCTGGCTGATCCACCGGTACGTCGAGCGCCCCGGCGCGAAGGCGATGAAGCGCGGGCTGACGAAGCTGGCGGCGCGCTTCGGCCTGGTCACGCCGCGCGGCGGGCGGTCCGGCAAGCCGGACGAGGAGCCCGCCATATCCGGCGCGGCCAAGCCGGACACGGCGCGCGGCGTGGTGCACGTACCCCAGCCGACCCCGCCGGGCCGGCCGGCCGCGCCGGAGCCGCAGGCGCCGCCCGGCGGCACCGCCTTCCCGCAGCCGGGTGTCGGCACCGCTCGCCGGCAGGCGGCGGGAGCCACGCCGCCTGCCGACGGCGCCGCATATCAGCCCGCCACCGGCGGCCGGGCCTACCCGGGACCGTCCGGGAGCGCTGCCTATCCGGAGCCGTTCGGTGGCACCGCCCGTCCGCAGCCCACCGGCGGCGGCACTCACCAGGCGCCCGCTGGCGGCGGCTCCTACCAGCCACCCGCCGGGGGCGGCTCCTACCAGCCACCCGCCGGGGGCGGCTCCAACCAGCCACCCGCCGGGGGCGCGGCCTATCAAGGATCCGACGGTGCCGCTTATCGGCCGGCCGCCGGGGATGCGCAGCATCAGCCGGTGGACGGGTACCGGCCGCGGCCCGGCGCGGATCAGCAGGATCCGTATCAGCAGCCCGGCGCGGACCCGTACCGGCAGCCCGGCTACGGCCGACCGTATCAGCCGCCGGCGGACGAGACGCCGGGCGAACGTCGCTGGCAGTAGCGGCGGGGAGCGGCGGATTCGACGTGGCCGATCAGGCCGACCGAGCAGATCATGCGCCGGGCCGGTGCCGTCACCCGGGACCGCGCGGCTCCGCCGGCCGCGCGGCTCCGCCAGGGCCGTTGATCGACCTCGACGGCCTGCGGAGCCGGCGTCGCTGCTCACCGGTTCCGGCCTGAGCCCGGTCAGCGCATGTGGGCCGCGATTCCCATGTCCGCGCCGACGATCCGGGCCGCCTCGGCCGCCGCGCGGTTGAGGTCGTCCAGCGCCGCGACCTGCACGGCCGGGCCGACCACGGTCCGGTGCGGCCGGGTGCCGTCCGCGGCCTCGACCAGCCGGACCAGCGCGTCCGCGACCGGCTGGGGGTCGCCGTCCTGCTCCTGCTGACGTGTGATCAGGTCGGTCATGAACGCGCCGAGCGCCGGCAGGTACGGCTCCAGCCGCGCCGCGTCCGCGGGCATCGTGCCCTTCGCGCCGAGCTCGGTGGTGTGCGGCGCGGCCTCCAGGCTCACCGACTCGACGCCGGAGCCGGCCAGTTCGTACCGCCAGGCCTCGGTCAGGCTGGCCAGTGCGGCCTTGCTGGCGCTGTACAGGCCGGTGAACGGCACGGTCACCCGGTCGGACGTGGAGCTGACCTGGATCAGCAGGCCGCGGCCCCGCACGCGCAGGTGCGGGAGCGCGGCCCGGTTCACCCGCAGCGCGCCGAGCACGTTCACGTCCAGCTGCCGCAGCACCTCCTCCGCCGTGTACGCCTCGACCGGCCCGGCGAAGACCTGCCCGGCGTTGTTGATCACCACGTCCAGACGGCCGGCGGTGCCGACGACCGTCTCGACCGCGCGCGTCGCCGCGTCCTGGTCGGTCACGTCCAGCTCGATCACGCGCGCGACGGCCGCCAGCTTCTCCGCGGCCGGCCGGTTGCGGCCCTCGACGTCGCGCATCGCGGCGAAGACCGTGTGCCCGCGCGCCGCCAGCGCCTCCACGGCCAGCCGCCCGAAGCCGGTGCCCGCGCCGGTCACCAGCACCACTCTCGTGTCACCCATGTCGTGTTCCCACTCTCGTACGCCGTTGCTGTGCGGGCAAAGCTAGGCGCCGCCCGGGCCCCGCGGCTTGAACGCGGCGGCCGCCGAATGGAACGTCCGGGACAGCGTGCTTCCATGGGTGGATGAACTCACCGCGCGGCACGGTCCTGGTCGACACCGCACGCCCCGGCCCGCCCGCGCACGACGAGCGGTTCACCCGGATCAGCGGCTGCGCGCCGCTGCCCGCGGTGACCCGGTCGGCCGCACGCGTGCACGGCCGCGACTCCCGCGCCGGCGACGTGACCGTCACCGACTTCCACACCACCGCCGGGGTACGGACCCCGGTCGCCCCGCACCAGCCCGCCGAGATGCGGCTCTACCTGGTGCGCCGCGGCGTCTGGACGCTCGACTACGACCGTGGCGCGTTCCCGGTGCGGCCCGGCGGCTTCCTGGCGTACCCGTCGACGGGTTTGAAAGGTTTTGACACCACGCCGCAGACCACCGGCCACTCGGTCGCGATCCCGCTCGGCGAGCTGCGCGACCTGCCCGTCGACGCGCCGCTCACCGGTTCCGCCGCCGCCGCCGAGGTCCGGCTGCTGCTCGCCCACGCCACCCTGCTGCACGACACGATCGACGACCTCAGCGACGCCGGTGTCGGCGCCGCCCGCAACGCGCTGGTCGAACTGACCCGCGGCGTCCTGCGCCGCGCCGCCGACGCCACCGAGCCGGCGCTGGCCCCCGCGCTGGCCCGCGCCGCCCGCGACCTGGCCGACCGGCTGCTCACCCGTGCCGAGCTGACCCCCGCGCTGCTCGCCCGCGAACTGCACGTCTCGGTCCGCACGCTGAGCCGTGCCTTCGCCGGCACCGGCGAACCGGCCGCCGCCTACATCCGCCGCCGCCGGCTCGAGGAGGCCCGCCGCGCGCTGGCCGCCGGCCACACCGTCTCGGAGGCCGCCGCCCGGTTCCGCTTCGCCGACAGCAGCCACTTCATCCGCACCTTCCGCGCCCACTACGCCGAGACCCCGGCCCAGTACGCCAAGCGCACCCGCCCGTGACCGGCGACGACATCTTCGACCACGACATCACGGCGAACTTCGTCCACGACCTCGACGACGTCGGCGAGGCGGACCGCCTCGCGTTCGTGGCATCGGCACTGCGCGCCGTGGTCACGACCGGCCACGACGCCGACGACGGCGACCGCATCCGCGCCGTCGCGGCCACTGCCCTGATACCGCGTCCTGCCCGGCGGCGACGACTTCACCCCGGTGGTCTGCGGCCCGCTGCACCCGCTCGGCGGAAGCGCGCACTGCGCCCGCCTTCGACGGATTCGGCATTTACTGTTAACTAGGTTTTCAGTAGACTGGCTGGCACGTCAGGCGCCTGGTGGAGGGCGTTCCGGCGGTTGGGCCGCAGCGCTGTGCGGGGATCGCAGCAGCGCGCAGGCATCGGCCGCGGCCCTGGACCCCCACCCGAAGGAGCCCGTCACATGCGGAGGAATCTCCTCACCCTGGCCCTGCTCACCCCGCTGTCCGTCCTCGCCACCACGGTCGTCGCGGCGGCGCCGGCCAGCGCGCACGGCTACATCTCCTCGCCGCCGAGCCGGCAGGCGCTCTGTGCCAGCAAGACGGTCGCCAACTGCGGCGACATCCAGTGGGAGCCGCAGTCCGTCGAGGCGCCCAAGGGGCGCACCCAGTGCAGCGGCGGCGTCGACCGGTTCCGGCAGCTGGACGACGAGTCGAAGGGCTGGCCGGCCACACCGGCCGGCTCCAGCGTCACGTTCAACTGGGTGCTGACCGCGCGGCACGCCACCAGCACCTGGCAGTACTTCATCGGCTCGGCGAAGGTCGCGGAGTTCAACGACGGCGGCGCGCAGCCGGGCGCGACCGTGCGGCACACGGTCACCTTCGGCGGCTACGGCGGGCGGCAGCGGGTGCTCGCGGTGTGGAACGTCGCGGACACGCCGAACGCGTTCTACGCCTGCGTGGACCTGCAGTTCGGCGGCGGGACCGGCAACCCTGGACCGTCGCCCACCCCGACGCCCCGGCCGACCGCGACCCCGACGCCGCCCCCGGTCACGCCGCCGCCTGCCGGTGGCACCTGGGCGGCCGGCACCAGTTACGCGACCGGTGCGACCGTGACCTACGGCGGGCTGAGCTACCGCTGCAAGCAGTCGCACACCGCCATCACGGGCTGGGAGCCGCCGAACGTACCGGCGCTCTGGGACCGCGTCTGACCCGCCGGTCCGGGCGTCGCCGCGCGGTGCCCGGACCCGCCGGATCACGAACCCGCCGAGGGTACGCGGTGAGCCAGGAGAAGAGCATAAAGAAGATTTAGGGAAGGCATGATCTTACTTTAGGTGACCTTCTTCTAGCGTGAGTTCCACGCTGAGTGACACCCTCCCGCCGGGGATCGCGCAGCGGGTCCGTCCTACGAAGGAGCACCGTTCGTCATGCGTAGAACCCTCACCACGTCCCTTCTCGCGCTGGGCACCGTCGCCGGTTCCCTGGTGGTCGCGTCGCCGGCGAGCGCGCACGGCTACATATCGTCTCCGCCGAGCCGGCAGGCGAACTGCGCGAGCGGCGCGGCCAAGGACTGCGGCAACATCCAGTACGAGCCGCAGTCGGTCGAGGGGCCGAAGGGCCTGACGAGCTGCGACGGTGGCCTGTCGCAGTTCTCGGTGCTGAAGGACGACGCGCGGGCCTGGCCGGTGACGAACGTCGGCACGTCCGCGTCGTTCAGCTGGGTGCTGACCGCCCGGCACAAGACGTCGACGTGGCAGTACTTCGTCGGCACCAAGAAGATCGCCGAGTTCGACGACAAGGGCGCGCAGCCGGCCGCGACCGTCCGGCACCAGGTGAACCTGAGCGGCTACTCCGGCCGGATCAAGGTGCTGGCCGTGTGGAACATCGCGGACACGCCGATGGCGTTCTACAACTGCGTCGACCTGAACGTGGGCGGCACCGGCGGCAACGCACCGGCGAAGCCGGCCCCGGAGCAGCCCGCGCCCCAGCAGCCGGCACCGCAGCAGCCGGCGAACCCGGCGCCCGCGTCCCCGTCCGCCTCGGCCGGCACGTCCGCACCGGTCAGCGGTGGCGGCAACACCGGCGGTGGCAACACCGGCGGCGGTGCCGCGACGGACTGGAAGAGCTGGACCGCGTACAAGACCGGCGACAGGGTCACGTTCGAGGGCGTCACCTACGAGTGCCGCCAGGGGCACACCACGCTCCCCGGCTGGGAGCCGCCGATCGTGCTCGCGCTCTGGCTTCCGGTCACGTGATTCTCCGTGCGGGACCCGTTCCGACCGGCGGGTCCCGCACGGTCCCCTCGCCCACGATCTCGTGCACACCGCTAGGAAGCCCACGATGACACGCCGTCTCGCCACCGCCCTGCTCACCGCCACCGCCCTGACCGCGGTCCTGACCGCCTGCGGTACCGCCCCCGCCACGCCGTCCACCTCGCCGGACACCCCGCCGGCCGCCGCGGACACGGCGCCGAACACCGGCGGGCGCAACGACCACGACGTGATGTTCCTGCAGATGATGGTCAACCACCACGAGCAGGGCGTCGCGATGGCGGAGATCGCCACCGAGAAGGCCACCAGCGACGACCTGAAGACGCTCGCCTCCGCGGTCGTCGCCACCCAGAAGGACGAGATCGCCACCATGAAGTCGTGGCTGACCGCCTGGGGCGAGGCCGACCGCGCCGACACCGACGTCAATCTGCACGCCGACCACGGCGGCCTCCCGGCCACCACGCCCGAGGAGATCGAGTCGCTGCGCAACACGCCCGCGGCCGACTTCGACGGCACGTTCCTCGCGCTGTTCACCGGCCACCAGCACAACGCGGTCGAGATGGCGAAGACCGAGGCCGCCGAGGGCGCGAACCCGGACGCGAAGGCGCTCGCCAAGAGCATCGACGACTCCCGCACCGCCCAGATCCAGCTGATGCTGAAGATCAGCGCGGGCACGGTCTGACACACCGCCCGGGGGTACGGCGTGCGCGCCGTACCCCCGGATTCAGTCCACCGGCACGCCGGACTCGGTCATCGGCATCCGGGTGGCCCACTCCGGCGCGCGCCGGTGATCCGCAGGTCCGGCACGCCGGCACGCAGCTCCTCGTGCCGCACCGCGCCGCCACGCCGTACCGGCCAACATCCCGCCATGCTCAGCGGGCGACCCTCACGCGGCCGTCACGTCCGCGCAGACCTCGTCGATCGGCGCCGCCACCGGGCGGGTACGGCCTCCGTGTCGTGCGGAGGTGGGCGATGACCGACCGGTCCGCCACGTCCGCGAAGGCCGGCCCTCGCCACGGCGTGAGCGCCTCCCGCTGCCCGCGCGGCCGCAGTCCCATGGTGATCCCGCCGAGCCGCGTCCAGTCCGTCCGCGACCAGCCGCTCGAACCGCCGATCGATCAGGAACGATCTGGAATCGTTCCTCACCGGGACAGCGACACGCGGTTGCGCCGGCTCGGCGCCGGTAGACCGGACAATGCTGGTGTGATCACGATGGAGCGTGCCGTCGCGCTGGTGGAGGCGCAGCTCGCGGTCGAGCGGCGGGCGCAGCCCCGGCTTCCGGAACTCGGCGTGAGCGCCGTGCGGAGACACGCTCTCGGGTGGCTCGTCTCCTGGCAGTCCGCGGAGTACATCCGTACCGGAGATCCCGGTCGGATGCTGGTCGGGCACGGCCCGTACCTGGTCGACCAGGAGGACGGGAGCATTCATCACATTCCCGTCACCACTTTCGTCGCCGAGGCCTGGGAGGAGCTCTATCGCGAGCAGGTCAAGGGCATGGCGCCACCCGACGCGCTGCTCGACGCGGTACGGGACCTGATCACGCGGGAGAGCGGCACGGCCGCCCTGCGGCATCTGCGCCGGAACGCGCCTCGGCTCAGCCTCCGGGAGGCGAAGGCGTACGTCGACGCCGTGCGCGCCGGCGACGAGCCCGATGCGGAGCTGCGCGACCGCACCCGCGAGGACCGTTGGCGGGACGTACTGCCGATCACGACCCTCACCGGCCCGAACAGCCCTCGGTGACGGCGGGGCGCCGGAGGCGGGACGACGGTCCGGCGAGTCCTCAGCCCGCCGGGAAGAGGGCGCCCGGATCCGTCGCGGCACGCGAGCCCAATGGGGCGGGTGGGTCGGCGCGGTGGTCGTTGGCGACCGCCTCCGCGAGGCCCTTGGCCGCGAGACGGTCCGCGCGTTCGTTCTCCACGTGCCCGGCGTGGCCCTTCACCCAGTGCCACTCGATCGTGTGCCGCTTGCAGGCCTCGTCCAGCCGCTGCCACAGATCCGCGTTCTTGACCGGCTTCTTGTCCTTCGTCTGCCACCCGTTGCGCTTCCAGCCCTTGATCCAGCTGGTGATCCCGTTCCGCACATACGTACTGTCCGTGTGGATGTGCACCTCGGACGGGCGGGTCAGCGTCTCCAGAGCCGCGATCGGGGCCATCAGCTCCATCCGGTTGTTGGTGGTCTCCCCCGCCTCGCCCCCGCACATCTCCCGCTCGTGCGCGCCGTAACGCAGCAGCGCGCCCCAGCCGCCGGGCCCGGGGTTCCGGCGGCACGCACCGTCGGTGAAGATCTCCACGATCGTCATGGCGAGCACCCTACGGCAGCGGTGCGACCGGCCGGACGGAGGCGAACTCGCCGAACTCGTAGCGGGTCGACGGCAGCAGCATCAGCCACTCGTCGACGCCCTGCCACGGGTGGAGATCGGCGGCACCGCCGCGGACCACCCGTTCCGCGTCCTCCGCGATCCGTGGCCGGGCGTCGGACGGCGCGTCCGCGTACCCGTCGATGTAGGTGTCCGCGCACAGGTCCGCGGTGCTGCCCATCGCGGCCAGCCCGAACGGGTTCTCCGACGCGGCGACGGCGGCCTCGTCGCCGAACGTGTCGAGCACGTCGCCCGAGCCCGGCGGCGTGTCGCCGCGGTGCCACAGGCCGGTGGTGCCGGCTCGCGCGGCGTACTCCCACTCGGCCTCGCTGGGCAGCCGGAACGGCAGCTGCTCCAGCAGTTCGTCCGGCCACTCCAGCCGCGCCACCCGGTGCTCGTCACCGTCGGCGTACTCGTCCTCGTACTCGGGCAGCCAGTGCCGCACCTGGGCGACGGTCAGCGGGTGCCGGGCCATCAGGAACCCGTCCACGCGTACGTCGCGGACCGGCCGCATCTGGGCCAGGTCCTCGGCCGTCAGGCCGCCGTCGGCGAACTCGACGCCGGCCAGCGTCGCCTCCTCGGCCTCGGACAGACCCATCCGGAACGTGCCGGCCGGCACCCGGCGGAACAGCACGCCGGACGCGACGTGCCGCCAGAAACCCGCGTCAGTCCTCTCCCACATGACCGCGAATCATGCCAGAAGGCCAGGTCACCGGTTTTTGTCGGACCGCTCCGATACAACTACGGGCACTTGTTCGTGAGGAGGACTGGTTGTGACAAGCGATGGCGTCGCCTACGAGCGGCGCAGCGCAGCGCCCGTCGTCGCGCCGGCACGGCCGCGGAAGCTGGCGAAGGTGCCGTTCGTGGAGCTGGCGGAGGGGCGGCTGCAGGGTGTGGTGTCCAGCGGGTCGGACGTCGAGCGCGTCTACGTGTCGTCGGTGACCGCGGGTGAGCACGGGCTGAGCTGCAACACCAACAACAACCGGCCCTGTGGTGGGCTGTCCGGCGGTTCCCGGCCCTGCAAGCACATTCAGGCGCTGGTCGCGGAGGCCGAGTTGCAGTACGGCACGGACCGCGTCGCCCGTTACCTGAAGGTGGAGGTGGCCGAGGGCGCGAGCGTGATGTCCGCGCTGCGGACCACGACCGCGCCGAACCGGGCGGCCGAGGTGTTCGCCAGTTTCCTGCGCCACCTGGCCTACCTGGAGCTGCCGGCCGGCACCGATCCGCTGCCGGAGCTGCAGTGGTTCCCGGCGACCGGGGCGGTGCGCTGATGCTGGCGGATGCGTTGCGTGCCACCCCGGCCGGGGTCGAGGAGTCGCTGGCGCTGGTCGACGGCCTGGACGACGCGCTCATCCACGGCCTGGCCCGGCTCGACGAGGAGCGCACGGCCGCGCTCGAGGATCTCGCGGGCGCGTTCGCCGGGTCACCGCTGGCCGGCCGGATCGCCGACTCCGTCGGAAAGATCATCGCGGGTACGGTGACGGACGAGCACCTGATCGCGCTGGCCGGTGCCCGCACCGCGCTGCTCGGCGCGGTCCACGACGCGCTGCTGACCTCGGTCGACACCGCGCTCGGCCGCACCCGCGCCGGGTGGGAGCCGGGCGCCGGTGCGCAGACCCCGCCGGGCTTGCTCGCGGGCGGCCGGTCCTGGCTGCGCGAGCTGGCCATCGCGGGCTGGCACGGCGTCGATCACGAGCTGGCCGCGGCCGGTGCGCAGGCGGTGGCCGCGCTGCTGGCCGACCCGGCCCAGCGGCGGCTGGCCGTGCTGCTCGACGGGTTCGCCGCCGAGCTGCGCGCGGCCGCGCCGGTCGCCACGCTCGACCGGGTGCCGGTGCGCCGCTGGGCCGACCTGTGGACCCGCGGGCTGCTGCTCAGCCAGGACGGTTTCCCGGCGTTCGGGGCCACCCCGGTCCGCGGCCGGCTGCTCTACCTGGGCGTGGATCTGCACGAGCACCCGACCGTGTTCCAGGCGCAGGTGCACGCGCTGCTGGAGACCGGCGACGAGGTGCGGGTGGTCCGGACGAGTGTCGCGGCCGCGAAGGTCGACACGATCACCGGCCCGTCCGCGTGGCGCATGCTGGCCGGGTTCCCGGTCTTCCGGGCCATGGTCACCGGCGGCACCACGGCCGAGATCGACGGCATGGCGCTGACCCCGGCCGGCGACCTGATCTGGGACGAGGCGAAGGCCACGCCCGGCGACGCCGCAGACCCGATCACCACCGCACGGGTTCGGATGGGAGCGGCCACGCTGCCCGCGGTCCCGCCGCTGGACCGGCACCCGGCGATGCTCGCCACGCCCGTGCTGCTGGAGGGGTTCGACGCGGTCGCGGTCGACTACGGCCGGCTGCCCGCGGCCGGGCCGCTGACCCCGGCGCTGGTCGACGGCGCCACCGCGTGCCTGGGCCTGCTGCGCTGGGACGGCCGCTGGTCGGTGCAACCGCTGGCGGTCCAGACCACGGTGAAGAAGAAGCAGGTCACCGTGCATTCGGGCGAGTGGGCGTCCGGCCCGGCCGAGGCGAAGGCGGCGAAGGCGGAGGCCGTGGCCGGCACCGCGGTCGACGTGCTGCGCGAGCGCGCGGGAAGGCTGCTGCGCAAATGAACGAGCCCGCGAACGCGCCCTCGCCGGACGAGAACCGGCGGCAGGTGCTCTACTGGCGGCTGCTGGCGCGGCTGTTCGACCCGGAGGAGCAGGCCTCGCTGGAGTCCACGAGCGTGGCGATCGTCGACGACCTCGGCCTGCCCGCGCTGCTGCTCGACCCGTCCGTGTCGGTCGACAGCGTGGTCCAGCGGTACCCGGACCTGGAGGCCGAGATCGACGGGCTGATGGCACCGGCCGACGACGGCCGGTCGCAGGAGGTCCGCCGCGCCGCGCTGGTGTCGAAGCTGATGCTGAACGTGTTCGTCACCGGCGGCGGCAACGTCACCGCGGAGCAGCTGGCCCGCTGGCAGTCGGACGCGGGCTGGTTCGAGCGCGCGCTGGGTTGCGAGCCGGGTGCGCTGCGCGGCCGGGCCGCGGCCACCGGCGCCGGCGGCACGGAGACGGGCAGCGGCCCCGCGGCCGGGAACGCGCCCGGGAGCGGCTTCCACGTCAGCCTCGGCCCGGCACTGGCCGCGATCGAGGCCGACCTGATCAAGCGCATGCGGCTGCGCGAGGTGCTGGCCGACCCGCGGCTGGCGAAGAAGCTGACGCCGAGCATGTCGCTGATCGAGCAGCTGCTGCGCGACAAGGACAACCTGGACGGGGTGGCGCTGGCGAACGCGAAGGCACTGATCAAGCGCTTCGTCGACGAGGTCGCGCAGGTGCTCCGCACGCAGGTGGCACAGGCCTCCACCGGCACGATCGACCGGTCGATCCCGCCGAAGCGGGTGTTCCGCAACCTGGACGTCGACCGGACGATCTGGAAGAACCTGCCGAACTGGAGCCCGGAGGACGAGCGTCTCTACGTCGACCGGCTGTACTACAAGCAGACCGCCAAGCGCGTCGAGCCGGCCCGGTTGATCGTGGTGGTGGACCAGTCCGGCTCGATGGTGGACGCGATGGTCAACTGCACCATCCTCGCCTCGATCTTCGCCGGTCTGCCCAAGGTGGACGTGCACCTCATCGCGTACGACACGCGCGCACTGGACCTGACCACCTGGGTGCACGACCCGTTCGAGGTGCTGCTGCGCACCCAGCTCGGCGGCGGCACGGACGGCACGGCCGCGCTGCAGCTGGCCCGCCCGAAGATCGCCGACCCGCGCAACACCGTGGTGGTCTGGATCTCCGACTTCTACGAGTGGCGCGAGCAGGAGTGCTGGGACGGGTTCTCCGCGATCCACCGGTCCGGCGCCCGGTTCATCCCGGTCGGGTCGGTCAGCAGCGGCGGCCAGCAGTCCGTCAACCCGTGGTTCCGGCAGCGGTTCAAGGATCAGGGCACCCCGGTGCTCTCCGGCCGGATCAAGAAGCTCGTCCACGAGCTCAAGAACTTCCTCGTCTGACCGTTTTAAGGAGCACATACACATGAGCAACGAGCTGCTGCGCGCCCCGGCCGAGGCGAAGTACGCCGAGGAGCTGGACTGGCTGGAGTCGATCGACGACAACCCCAAGCCGTTCTCCTGGCGGCTGAGCCCGAAGATGGTGCGCCTGTTCATCCTCGGCTCGGAGCGCGCCGACGGGCTGGAGCGGGAGATCCCGCAGAAGTGGTTCGGCGACCGCAGCTTCGTGGAGCGCGCGATCGTCACGCTCGCGTCCGACCGCGGCCTGCTGCTGATCGGCGACCCGGGCACCGGCAAGAGCTGGCTGGCCGAGCTGCTGTCCGCCGCGATCAGCCGGAACTCGACGCTGGTCGTGCAGGGCACCGCGGGGACCACCGAGGACCACATCAAGTACTCGTGGAACGTCTCGATGGTGATCGCGAAGGGCCAGTCCCGGCAGTCGATGATCCCGTCGCCGATCATGACGGCGATGGAGAACGGCGTGATCGGCCGGTTCGAGGAGCTGACCCGCTCGACCAGCGACGTGCAGGACGCGCTGATCTCGATCCTGTCCGAGAAGTACGTGTCCATCCCGGAGCTGGACGAGGACAACATCGTCTTCGCCAAGCCCGGCTTCTCGATCATCGCGACCGCGAACAGCCGGGACCGCGGCGTCAACGACCTGTCGTCCGCGCTGAAGCGGCGGTTCAACTTCGTCCGCATCCCGGTGGTGACGAACAAGAAGAGCGAGGCGGAGATCGTCCGGTTCCGCACCGAGGAGCTGCTGCGCCGGCACAACATCGAGCTGGAGGTGCCGCCGACGCTGCTCGACGTGCTCCTCCAGTCGTTCGCCGACCTGCGCGCCGCGTCCGCGTCCGCGACCAGCGACGACGAGCGGCTGGAGTCCGCGCTGTCCACGGCCGAGCAGATCGGCGTGCTGGAGGACGCGATCCTGCACAGCACCTTCTTCGGCGCCGCGTCGCTGACCTCGCAGACGCTGGCGTCCTCGCTGGTCGGGTCGCTCGCCCGGCGCAGCCCGGAGGACCTGGCGATCCTGAACAAGTACTGGCACGGTGTGATCGAGCCGCGCAGCAAGGACGCGGGCGGCGAGTGGAACGGCTTCCTGGAGGGCGGTCGTCAGGCGATCGCCACCCTGTCGTGAGCGGGCCGTTCGATGCCCTCCGGACGCAGCTGCTCGGCGCCGCCGAGGCGCTCGCCGGCGGCCCGGCCACGCTGCCGGACATCCTCAGCGGGATCGTCGACGACGTGGATCACGCTCTCCGTGAACCGCTCGAGATCTTCCCGGTCTGCCACCACTCCCCGGCCTCCGCGCTGGCGATGGTGCGCCGCCTCCGGGAGAAACAGCCGAAGGTGATCTACCTGGAGCTCTGCGAGGACATGACGCCGCTGCTCACCGAGCTGCGCAACTGCCGGCTGCCGGTGGCGCTCCAGTCGTTCGCGTCCGAGCTGGACGGTTTCCCGAAGGAGTCCGCGCCGCTCTCGGTGATCGCACCGATCACCGAGGCATCGGCGGAGTATCAGGCGATCTCGTACGCGCTGGAGACGCCCGGCGTGGAGCTGGTCCTGGTCGACCGGTCCACCGACCACGTCTTCCAGTGGCAGCCGGACGCGTCCGAGGCGCACGAGCAGCCGGAGGACGCGGAGGACGACCTGCACGGCGACGCGGTCGGCGTGGAGATCGGCGACCTGCGGCCCCGGTTCGCGGAGCTGGAGGAGCACCTGCTGCACCACGGCCGGGTCCGGCACTGGTCCGAGTGGTGGGACCAGTACGTGGAGCAGCCGCTCGCGGGTGCGGACTACGACACGTACCGGCAGGTCATGGTTTTGATCGGCTCGCTGTTCCGGCGGCTGGCGCCGCACGGCACCCGACGGTACGCGTCCGACGAGGACCGCGAGCGCTACATGTGGACGCGGATCCGGCAGCACCTGGCCGCGAACGACCTGGACCGGGCCGACGCGCTCTACGTCTGCGGCGCGTTCCACGCGGCGAGCCGGCTGGCGGAGGTCGGGTCGGAGCCGGGCACGCCGGACTTCGACATCACGCCGCGGACCGCGACGACGTGGCTGTACGGCCTGATCCCGTCCAGTCACTCCGCGATCGAGGCGCAGTTCGGGCTCGCGCCCGGCTCGGTCTCGATCGCGGCCGCCACCTGGCAGAAGAACCTGGCGAAGACGCGCCTGAAGCCGTTCCGGCTCGCCGGGCAGAAGGGCCGGAAACCCGCGGAGCTGCCCGCGCCGGTCGCCGCGCCGGGGCCGGTCGAGGACCAGCTCACCGGCTACCTGTCCGGGCCGCCCGCGCTGGACGGGCTGGACGAGGAGGAGCTGCGCGGGTGGTGCGTGGACATCGTCCGGCTGGCCCGGCGCAACGGCTACCTGGCCAGCACCGCGGACGCGATCGCGGTCTTCGAGACGTCGATCCTGCTGGCCGGCATGCGGGGACGCGCGCGGCCCACGCCGTACGACTTCCAGGACGCGGCCGTCACCTGCATCGAGAAGGACACCGTGCCGGGCCGCCGGGACGTGCGCCGGCTCTGCGAGATCCTGCTCGGCGGCGACCGGGTCGGCCAGGTCGGCTACGACGCGCTGCCGCCGCTGGCCCGCGACGTCTACGACCGGCTGGCACCGCTCGGCCTCAGCCTCGAGCAGCGCAGCATCCAGCGTGCGCTGCTCGACCTGGCCGCCCGGCCGGAGCTGGCCGCCTGCTCGCGGCTGCTCTGGATGCTGCGCTACCTGCTGCCCGACCACGCGGTCCGCCCGATCATGGGCTCCCGCAAGCTCGGCGAGAAGCACATCCAGGAGAGCTGGGACCTCGACCTCGGCCGTCACCAGCGGACGATCATCGAGCTGGGGTACGAGGGCGTCACCGTCGAGCAGGTCCTGGAGCAGCGCCTGCGCCGCGCCGCCTGGGACCCGAAGGCGACGGCCGCGACCGCGCTCACGGCCGTCGAGGACTCGCTGCTGTTCCTGGACAGCCCGCGCCTGACCGACGAACTCGGCCGGCGCGCGGTCGAGCTGCTGGCCGCGGAGCGGACCGTCGACGAGGCCCCGGCCGTGCTGCGCCGCATCCGGCGGCTGCTCGCGCACTACCGGGCCACCACGCCGACGCTGCCGGCCTGGTCGGAGTCGTTCGTCCGGACCGGGTACGCGCACTACTGCACGCTGCTGCCGACCGCGTTCGTCGCGGACGACACCGGTGTCCGGCAGGTCGGTGCCATGCTGGGCTTCCTGTTCAGCATGGAGAGCCTGGCGCTGTCGCTCGGCTGCGACCGGGCCCAGCTGGAGCTGGCGGTCCGGCAGTCGCACCCGGAGCACCCGGCGAAGGTGGCGCTGCTCTGGGCCGCGCTGCACCAGCTCGGCGTGCTGACCATGACGGACCTGCGGTCCCGGGTGGACGGGCTGCTCGGCAACCCGCTGGTGGTGCCCGCGTTCCCGCAGTACGTGGCCGGTTTCATCCAGTCCCTGGAGTCGGTGCCGCGGCTGGCGCCGTTCGTGGTGGAGACGCTGTCCAAGGCGTTCGCCCGGCTGCCGGACCCGGTGCTGCTGCCCTGGCTCCCGACGCTGATCATGACGCTGAAGGACCAGGCCGCGGAGCTGGTGCCGCTGCTGACCCGGGAGGCCGGCCGCACGTTCCCCGGCACGCTGCCCGCGGTCGACGCCTGGGTCGCACCATGGAACGCACCTCCGCGCCGGCCGCGCACGGCCGCACCGGCGGCCGGGCCGGCCCGCGGGCCGGCCGCGACGCTGCTGGCCACCCGGCCGGACGCCGCGGACGCGGTCGCGGCGCTGCTCGGCTGCGCCGGTGAGTGGGCACCGGTCCCCGGCAACACGACGGCCGGCGGCCCGGCCGACGCGGCGGTCACCGCACTGCTCGCGGCGCATCCGGAGACCACGGAGGCGGTGACGGCACTGCTCTGACCGCACCAGAGCCTACGACCGCGCGAGACCCTACGACCACGCGAGAGCCTCTGACCGCACGAGAGCCTCTGACCGCACGAGAGCCGGGGCGCGGACCCGCCGCGCCCCGGCCCGCGGTGGCGCGCTGAAACCCCCGGCTGCGAGACCGCGCCGGCTCAGCCCGCCGAGTACATCGAGGACGTTCTCCGGGCTCGCCTCGCTCGGGCGCGAGCCCGGGTGCGGCCCCGCGTCCTACGCCAGGTCAGCTGTTCGCCGGGCGGAGGAGGCCGCCGCGGGCGAACGTGCCGGGTGCGCGGGTGCCGGTCTTGCGCGGCAGGTCGAAGCAGTCGTGCAAACCGAGCGCGTCCAGGACGCGCAGGACCGCCGGGGACGGGTTGCGGACGGTCATCGGGATGCCGGCCGCGTCCGCCGTCTTGCGGCAGGTCAGCAGGCAGCGGGCACCGGCGGCGTCGACGAACGCCACCTCGGCCAGGTTCAGCTCCAGCCGGGCGAGGCCGGCCGTGGTCAGCGCGGCCGCGAACGCCGAGGTCAGCCGGTGAACGGTGTCCCGGTCGAGGTCGCCGCGCACGTGCAACCACACCTGACCGCCCGGCTCGGCCACGATCGTGTCGATCTGCACTATGTCGTCGGGGTGCTCATAGGCGTCATCGAGGTGCCCGAAGGCTCGCTGGTGGGTCATCGGACCCCTCCGCAGAAGACGAGAAGCGCGTCCGCTCGGGTCAGAACACCGCGGTCCTCATCCCCTCACTCTATACCGCCGGGCGGCCGTCGGCGCCCGCGCCGTGACTTCCGGGCGGCGGCGGGGCGTTAGGGTGACGGGATGCGCGTTGTGATATCCGCCGATATGGAGGGCATCTCCGGCGTGGTCCACCGGACGGAGATCCTGCCCGGGGAGTACGACTACGAGCGCGGCCGCGCGCTGATGACCGCCGAGGTGAACGCGGTGATCGACGGCGTCCTGACGGCCGATCCAGGGGCGGACGTGCTGGTCGCGGACGCGCACGGGCCGTTCCGGAGCATCCTGCCGGAGGACCTGGACCCACGGGTCCGGCTGGTGCGTGGCCGGCCGCGGCCGCTCGGCATGATGGCCGGGCTGGACGACCGTACCGGCGCGGTGATGTTCGTCGGTTATCACGCGCGGGCCGGTGCCGGGCCGGCCGTGCTGGCGCACGCGATGAGCGGCGCGGTGCTGGACGTGCGGCTGAACGGCCGCACGGTCGGCGAGATCGGCCTCAACGCGGCGCTGGCCGGTCACCACGGCGTGCCGGTCGCGCTGGTCGCCGGTGACGACGTGGCCTGCGCCGAGTTGGCGGCGCTGTCGCCGCGGTCGGTGGCCGTGCCGGTGAAGCAGGCGGCCGGGCAGTTCGCGGCCGTGACGCTGCACCCCACGGTGGTCCGGGAACGGCTGCGTGCCGCGGCCGCGGAGGCGGTTCGCGCGGTGCCGGGGATCCCGCCGTTCCGGATCGACGGGCCGGTCGTGCTGGAGATGGACCTGCACGGGCCCGCCGCCGTCGACCTGGCGACGCTGGTCCCCGGCGTCGAACGGGCGCCGGGCGCGCGCACGGTCCGGTTCGCCGCCCGCGATCTTCCGGAGGCGTACCGGGTCATGTCGTTGCTGGTCGCGCTGGGACAGGTGCCGGTCTGATCGTTTCGGGGGCGGCGCCACCGGGCAGTCGTGGGCGGACGACGAACCCGTGGAGGTGCCGGTGGACGACGACGCGCGGATCCAGCCGCTCAAAGATGAGGCCGCGCGGCTGTTCGCCGTGCACCGGCAGCTGGTGACCGAGGCCGCGGCGGAGGCGGACGCCCGGGTGGCGACCGTGACGTCCGGTTACCGGCGGCTGGCCGAGGCCGCGGCCGCGGTGCAGCAGGCCGGTGCGGCCTGGGACGCGGCGCGGGCGCTGCCGGCGCAGGTGCCCGGGCTGGCGGCCGCCGCGGACCAGGCCGAGGAGGCGTACTTCGCGGCCGACGCGGCGCACCGGGACGTGGTGCGGGAGGTGACCCCGGCGCAGGAGCGGGCGCTGGTCGCGCTGGTCGCGGACATCACCGCGGTCGCGGCGGCGAACGCGGCGTTCCGTGCGGCGCAGGACGCGTACTTCGACGCGATGGCCCGCCGGTCGCCGGAGCCGCACAGTTGATCTCCGTACCGGCCGGCCGTCATCTGTTTTGATCTTTGACCGTTCGGCTCAGGCCGATGACCGCTCAGCGATCACTCAACATCGAACACCGTGACAGAGGGCTACTTTCCCGTGGAGATACCGCCCGATGTGGGGAGGTTTTACCAACATGGCGCTGCTGTCCGCACTCGATCGCCAGCACACCATCGCGCCACCCGGTTATTCCCGGTGGCTCATTCCGCCGGCGGCGCTCGCGGTGCATCTGTGCATCGGGCAGGCGTACGCCACAAGTGTGTACAAAACATCCCTGATCAGCCATTTCGGCGCGTCGCAGACCGCGATCGGCGTCATCTTCAGCATCGCGATCGTGATGCTCGGCCTGTCCGCCGCGGTCGGCGGCACCTGGGTGGAGCGCAACGGGCCGCGTAAGGCCATGTTCGTCTCCGCCTGCTTCTGGGCCACCGGCTTCCTGGTCGGCGCGCTCGGCATCGCCACGAAGCAGCTGTGGCTGGTCTACCTCGGCTACGGCGTGATCGGCGGTATCGGCCTCGGGATCGGCTACATCTCGCCGGTGTCGACGCTGATCAAGTGGTTCCCGGACCGCCCGGGACTGGCCACCGGCATGGCGATCATGGGCTTCGGCGGTGGCGCGCTGGTCGCCAGCCCGCTGTCACGCCAGCTGCTGTCGTTCTACGACCCGGACTACGACCCGGGCAACGCCGCGTCCGTGGCCTCCGGCGGCGCGCTGGTCTCGCTGTTCCTGACGCTCGGCGTCGCCTACTTCCTGATCATGATGTTCGGCGTGTTCAACGTGCGGGTGCCACGCGAGGGGTGGAAGCCGGAGGGCTGGGACCCGTCGACCGTGGCCGCGAAGCCGATGGTCACCACCGCCAGCGTCTCCGCCGCCAACGCGATCAAGACGCCGACGTTCTGGCTGCTCTGGGTGGTGCTGTTCTGCAACGTCACGGCCGGCATCGGCATCCTGGAGCAGGCCTCACCGATGATCCAGGACTTCTTCCGGGAGAACGGCACCTCCACCGTGGCGGTCGCCGCGGCCGGTGGCTTCGTCGGCCTGCTGTCGCTGTTCAACATGGGTGGCCGGTTCATCTGGTCGTCGACGTCGGACCTCATCGGCCGCAAGCCGATCTACATGCTGTACCTCGGCCTCGGCATGGTCCTCTACGCCACGCTGGCCGCGTTCGGCAACCTGCACACCGCGCTGTTCGTGCTGCTCGCGGGCGTGATCCTGTCGTTCTACGGCGGCGGGTTCGCGACCGTCCCGGCGTACCTGCGGGACATCTTCGGCACGTTCCAGGTCGGCGCGATCCACGGCCGGCTGCTGACCGCGTGGTCGGCCGCGGGCGTGGCCGGGCCGCTGATCATCAACGGCTTCCTGGACGCGCAGGGAAAGCCGGGCACGCTCACCGCGGACGCCTACCGGCCGGCGCTGTTCACCATGGTCGGCGTGCTGGCGATCGGCTTCATCGCGAACCTGCTGGTCCGGCCGGTGCCGGAGAAGTACCACGAGCCGAGCAGGCCGGCCGACCCGGTCCTGGCCGGCACCGACGCACACGGAGGCAAGGATGTCTGAGAGTACGGCGAAGCCGGCCGGTCAGGGCGCCCGGCTGATCATCTCCTGGCTGCTGGTCGGCGCGCTGCTCGGCTACGGCGTGATCCAGACCGGGATCACCGCGGCAAAGCTGTTCACCAGCTGACGAACGGATTGCGCACCTCGGCCGGCTCGACGTCCCACCTGCGGACCGGGCCGGCCGATTCCATACGGTAGCGCGGCCAGCCGGGGTCGCCGGTGGCGGCGAAACCGGTCCAGGACGCGCGTATCGCGGCGGACAGCGGCGCGAACTCCGGCGACGGCGGCACGCCGACGTGCCGGGCCGCGAACCGGTTGTCGCCGTTGCCGAAGACGAACGGCACCTCGGACCCGTGGCCGCCGCCGCGCCAGGCGAAGTCGTACAGCCAGCCGCCGTTGCGCTCGACGGTCCGGACCGTCGGCCGCCGGAACACGAAGTCGGACATCAACTCCTCCTCCGGATTATCCGGATATTTCGCTTTATAGCGTGCGAGGTCGGGGTGGTCGACGTCCGGCACCGGGCCCATCGTGCGCCACTCGCGGTGACTGACACCGGCCAGCAGGTCCACGCCGATCGCCAGCTCCCACGGCGGCGCCGGCACCAGGTCACCATCGATCAGCGGCATCGGCTCCTCGGCCGGCCCGGTCGCGTACCCGTTCGGGATGCTCTGCGCGATCACGCGCCGGACCAGGCCCTTCGCGCCCGGGTAGGCGGCCAGGAAGACCGCGGACGCGGCACCGGCCGACTGCCCGAACACGGTCACCGCGCCCGGATCGCCACCGAACGCCGCAATGTTGCGGTGCACCCACTCCAGCGCGGCCAGCTGATCACGCAGCCCACGGTTGGCACCCCGGAAACCCTCTTCTCCCAGCCGGTACGCGACCGTCACCAGCACCACGCCGTGCGCGGCCAGCGTCGCGCCGTCGTACTGCGGCATCCCCGGCCAGCCGATCCGCCAGCCGCCGCCGTGGATCCAGACCATCACCGGCAGCCGCGCACCCGGGCCCGGGTCCGGCGACCACACGTTCAGCGTCAGCCAGTCGTCGCCGCGGGCCGGATCGAAGCACGACGGTACGCCCGGCGCGGGCGACGGCTGCGGCACGGCCGGGCCGAACTCCAGCGCGTCCCGCACACCGTTCCACGGCTCGGCCGGCACCGGATCACGGAACCGCAGTTCACCCGCTGGCGGCGCGGCGAACGGAATACCCTTGAACACGCCGTCCCGCCCGCGCACCCGGCCCCGGTCGGTCCGTACCACGAGATCGTCCACGATGCGGACCGTACCGCTGTGAGGTTTGCCGGAACGCTCAGGACACACCGCCTCCCTGCCGACCGTGGCATCGAACCCCCCGACCGGGCGTGTACGCGCCCGGTGATCCCCGTATCCCCCGCGGAAGGCGTACCGATGTCCACGGAATCCTTCACCCCCGCGCGGCAGCAACCCGAGCCGCCTCAGGGGCAGCCGGGTGCGGCGTCATCAGCGGAGGCAGACCTGGTCAGCGCGGCCGGTCTGGTCCCGCCGCCGCCCGGCCCATCCATCCCGCACCCCGCGACCGGGCCGCTCGCGGCCGAGGACACCACCGTCACGCGCCCGGCCACGCCGGACGCGTCCGGCGCGTACCCGCTGCCGCGCCGGGAACGGGGCGCCCAGCTGCCGACCGGCAGCTGGCAGGCGTTCGCCCCCAAGCCGAGCCCGGCCGCGGTCGACGCGGCCAACGCGCCGATCTGGGGCACGGGCGTGCCGGGCGCGGGATCGGCCGGTCAGCCGGCGACCCCTGCGGTGCAGGCTCCGGCCGTGCAGCCCGGGCCGGCCGCGCAGCAGCCGGCGGTTCCGGCGATGCCGCTGACCACGCGGTCGGCGGTGGACGCGGCGAACGCGCTGATCTCGGGAGCCGAGGTTCCCGCCACGGGTACGGAGGGGGACGATCTCCCGGTCCGGGAGATGCCGACGGCCGGGTTCCGGCCGCCGGACCTGGTCACGCCGCAGCCCAGCCGTGCCGCCACGCCGGCGGCGGGCGCGGGACACGACGGCGCGCGCTCCGCCGGCGGCGATTCCGCCACGGGAAGCGACGACACCACCGGCGGTCCTGGCGTCCGGCAGCAGGACGGGAATCGGTTCGCCACCGGCGGTGCGCCATCGGCGGCCGGCGACGTCACCGGCCGTGGCCGGTCGCACGACCCGGCCCGGTCCGCCGGCGGCGACGCCGCCTCCGTGGCCGACGGACTCGCCCGTGGGAACCGGCCGCAGGACTCGGTCCATGCGGTGACCGACCACAGCGGCTCGGCCGTCGGCGACCGCGTAACGCGCGGTGCCGGCCCCCGGGACGCGGCACCGTCACACGCCGATCGCGGCGCGGCGGCCACCGCCGGCAGCGGAACGCGCACCGAAGACTCCCGGGACGCGGCACCGTCACGCGCCGATCGCGGTGCGTCGACCGCTGCCGGCCGCGGAACGCGCGCTGACCGCAGCGCGGCGGCCGCTGCCGACCGCGGCGGGTACGCCCAGGGCGCGGCGAAGCCGAGTCCTGGCCGTGACGGTGTGACGGCCGCCGAGGGTGGCGCGAACGCGACCGATGGCGGCACGGGATACCGGCCGCCGCGGCCGGGCCGGGCGTCCTCGGACGCGGCCGCCGGCCCGGAGGAGACGAAGCCCTCGACGCACCGCGCCGCCTCGGCGCGCGACGCGGCCCCACACGCCGCCGCGTCGTCCGGCACGGGCGGCGCCGGCGGCACGGAGTCCGCACCGGCGCGACGGCCGTCCGACGGCACGCCCGCGTTCCGGCCGGCCGGGCCGGGACTGCGCCGTCCGGATTCGGGCGGTGCGGCATCGCGGCACGGCGCCGGTGGGCGCGGCGCGGCGACCGGCGACGCGACATCGGCCGGGCCCGCCGGGACGACCGGGGTCGGACCGGGCACGCTGGCCGGGCGTTCGGGGACGTCGTCCCCGGCCTTCCGGCCGGCGGGCGGGGCGTTCGCCCGTCCCGACGCGCCGGGCCGGCCCGCCGGTGCGCCGGCCACGCCGCACCGCGACGCGGGCACGCCGGCCGATCCGGGCCTGACCGTGCCGGCCGGCGGTTCCGCCGTGCCCCGGCCGGGTGCCGCGGGCACGGCAGGCGTCCCGGGCACGCCAGGCGTCCCGGGCACGGCAGGCGTCCCGGGCACGCCAGGCGTCCCGGGCACGCCGGGTGACCCCGGCGCGCAGGAGGCGCGCTCGCCGGAGTCCGTGTTCTCCACGCCCATCGACGGGTCCGCCGGCATCCCGACCACGGCCGGCGGCATTCCCACCGCCGGCCCGGCCACCGGTATGCCGGACAGCGGCGCGGGAGACCGCACCGGCACGTCGGCCGCCGGTCTGCCGGCCTCGGCCGCGGGGAACGGCGCCGGTGACACCGCGACCACCGGCACCCCGGCCGGCGCCGCGGGTGACGCCGCGTCCACGGCAGGCGCGGCGACCGGCACCGGCACGCACCGCACCACCGGCGCCGCGACCGGCACCGGCACGCACCGCACCACCGGCGCGGCAACCGGCACCGGCACGCACCGCACCACCGGCGCGGCACCCCGCACGGGCACGCCGGCCGGCACGGGCACCGCCGCAGACACCGGCACGCCGGCGAGCGCAAGCTCGGTAACCGGCACCGGCCCGGCTACCGCAGGCCGCACCGTTTCGAGGGCCGGCTCGGCTACCGCCGGCGGCACCGGATCGGACGCCGCACGTGGCGCCGGAACGGCAGCCGGATCAGGCACCGCCGGCGGCGCCGGGACGGCAGCGGGATCGAACTCCGCGAGCGGCACCGCAACGGCGGCCGGATCCAGCGCCGCGAGTGGCGCCGAAACGGCCGCACCCGCACGGACGCCGAAGCCGATGCCCACGCTCCGTCAGATGCCCGCGCCCGAACCGGTCGAGGAGACCGGCAAGGACGAGAGTCCGGCCGGCGAGGGCGAGTCGAGCGATGAGTCGGAGCTGGAGGAGCGCCGCCGGATGGACCGGCTCGCGCTGCGCCGCGCCGAGATCCTGCTGGCGTCCGGTGACCCGCACTCCGCGCTGGCGGAGGCGAGCCCGGCGATGGCCCGGCTCGCGTCGGACGCGGACGTGTGGCTGCTGATGGCCCGGATCCGGATCGCGCTGGACGACATCCCGGGTGCGCTGCGGGCGACCGAGACCGCGTCCGCGCTGAAGCCGGGTGCGGCGACGATCTCGGCCGTGGTCAGCGACGCGCTGGCCGCGTCCGGCCGGCACGCGGAGGCGATCGCGTCCGCGCGCGCCGCGCTGGAGGCGGAGCCGGGCAACCCGCACTGGCAGCACCTGGTCGCGACGCGGCTGGTCGAGGCCGGTAAGGACCGGGCCGAGGCGGACAAGCTGGCGCGGGCCGCGGTCGCGGCGATGCCGGACGAGCCCGCGTTCCAGGCCACGGCCGTGCTGACCCAGGGTTCGCGGCACCGCCGTGGGCGGGGCGGCGCGGAGCCGGAGGTGTCGACCGAGACCGCGCTGGTCCCGTTCCGCCCGGCCGGTGCGGCCAAGCCGGACGCCGGTGAGGACGACCGGGCTCCGGCACGCCGCTGGGCCTGGGGCCGGGGCACCGGCCGGGCGCTCGCGCTGCCGGCCGGGCCGTCCGCCGGGAAGCCGGAGACCTCGGCGGACGGAGAGCCGATCGTCGACTTCGTCGAGTCGCTGAAGTCGGACGTGCCGGTGGTGCCGGGCAACGACGGCGTCACCGTGCTGGAGGGCGAGACGGTGCCGGAGGGCAAGGCGGCGTACCGTCCGCCGCGCCCGATGCCGAAGCTGGTCACCCAGGACCCGGGTGACAAGCCGTGGCAGCGCGGCGGCCCGTCGATGACCGGCACGATGCGGCCGGGCGGGCCGGACTGGTCCGCGCTGGCCGGCACCCGCGCCTGGCAGCAGGGCACCGGCACGGTCCCGGTCGTCTCGTACGGCGCGTCGGACGCCCGGTGGCCGATGGCCCGGGCCGGTGTGACCACCGCGCTCGGCGCCGGTGTCACGTACGCGTGCCTGGTCTGGAACCTGACCGACACGGCTCGCCTGGCCGCCGTGATCACGCTGGTCACGATCGCGCTGATGGTGGTCCAGTTCGTCTGGTCGTCCGGTGCGTCCGGGCGGCGGGCGCTGGGCCGCGCGCTGAACACGGTTCGGCGCGTGCTGGCCGCCGTGCTCGGCGTCGGTGCCGTGGTCACGCTGGGGCTGGCCGCGGCCGGCTCGGACGGGCGGATGCCGTGGCTGCTGGCCGGTGCGGCCGCGGCCGGGCTGCTGGCGGCGGCGTTCGCGGCGACCGAGCCGCGCTCCCGCCGCCGCACCCACGGCCAGCGCTGACCGGCGCCTGGTTTCCCCGCCGCCCGAGGAACGACGGGCGGCGGGGCCCGAAGGACGACCGGCACGGGAATCACACCTCCCGGCCGGATCGGCGGGCCCCGTCCCCGATGCCGGGGCGGGGCCCGGAACCTGAAAGCCCCGATCAGCCCGTCAGCGGAAACCGTCCATCAGGCGGCGGAAGAACCCGCCCTCCGGCGGGAGTGCCGGCCCGTGCGACCGCGGTGTCGCCGCGCGCCGGGCGATCGGCTGGTCGTAGTCGGTGTGCGCGATCGCGTCCACGGTCTGTTCCGGCGTGAACCGGTCCGAGCCGTCGATCACCGGCACGAAACCGACCAGCACGCCGTTGCGCAGCACCTGTGCCTCGAGGCCCGCGGTGCCGTCCGTGTCCCAGATCGCCTCGCGCCCGTCCGGCAGGCCGACCCGGATGCCGGCCTGCGTCTGCCCGGCCCGCGGGAGTTGCAGATGCGCCGGTACGCCACGCGCCCGGAGCCGGTCGACCACCCACCGTGCCCTGTCCTCGTTCACCTCCCGGACCGTAACGCGGCTCGCTGAAAGACCGCTGAGCCCCGGTGTCAGGTCGCCCGGACGTACGCCTGAAGCCCGGAGCCGTCGCTCAGCTCGCGGATCAGCGCCTCGACCTCGTGGTCCGGCGCCGGGCGGCCCGTGTAGAGCGTGTAGCCGAGGCTCGGGTCGAGCCGCCAGCCGAGCGCCTCACCCCGGCCGTCGCGTGCCCAGGCGGGTAGCTCGGAGACCGTACCCTCGCCGGTCAGGGTGTTGATCGTGATGAACCGGTCGAGGCACGGGCGGGATCCGCCGAGCAGCAGGTAGAGGTCGTGCGACGGGCCCGGTACGGCGTAGCGCAGCGTGCCGGCGAGGCAGTCGGGGATGCGCACGTGGGCCCGGCCGAGCGCGCCGGCCAGCGTGATCGTGCCGCGGTCGGCCGGGTAGGCGCGGGCGTCCCGGCCGGGGCCGGGTGCGCGCGACACCACCACCAGGATCCCGATCACGAACGCGGTGACGAGCACGGCGGTGATGACCGCCGTGGTCCGCTGCCGCGCCGCGGGTGTGCCGTGAGCTGCCCCCATGCCCCTATGGTGCCGCAGCCGGCGCCGTCACGGTGTGCAGGACCTGTGCGGATCCCAGGGCAGGCCGAGGTGTGGGAAGACCCGGGCGAGCACCGGTTCGTAGTGGTCGGCCCAGTCGACCCCGGGCAGCTCCGCGATCGGGGTGAAGACCATGGCCGCGCCCTCGTTGCACTGCACCTGCTCCTGGGTGGCGGTGGTGTGGCCGAGGAACAGCGCGTACTCGGTGAGCGTGCCGGGGTCGCGGACCGACGGTGCGGTGCCGTGCCAGATCAGGTCGAGCGGACCGTCCGCGCGCAGCCCGGTCTCCTCCGCCAGCTCGCGTGCGGCGGCCTCGATCAGCGTCTCGCCGGGTTCCACTGCGCCGCCGGGCAGGCACCAGCGGTGCGGCGCGACCGTGGTGTTGCCGTCGCGCAGCTGGAGCAGGACCCGGTCGTGCGGGTCCCGCAGGACCACACCGGCAACGGTCAGAGAGATCATCCGGTAAGCGTAGTCAGGCGGTGGCGAGGCGCAGGTCGGCGCCGGAGCCGGCCGGGTGGGTGCGCAGCCAGTCGGAGAGCGGGCCGGGCATGGCGATGCCGTAGCCCTGGGCGTAGTCGACGCCGATCTCCTGGAGGCGGGCGATGGTGGCCGCGTCCTCGACGAACTCCGCGACCGTGCTCAGGCCCATCTGGTGGCCGAGGTCGTTGATCGTGCGGGTCATCACCCGGTCGAGCTCGTCGCGTTCCAGGTTCTTGATGAACGCACCGTCGATCTTGAGGAAGTCGACCGGCAGGTGCTTCAGGTACGTGAACGACGACAGCCCGGTGCCGAAGTCGTCCAGCGCGAACCGGAAGCCGAGGTTGCGCAGCTCGGCGATGAACTCCGCGGCCTTCTTCAGGTCGTTGATCGCGACCGACTCGGTGATCTCGAAGCAGATCAGCTCCGCCGGGATGCCGGACATCGCCAGCTGCGCCTGCACGTAGTCGGTGAACTCGGCGTCGCCGATCGACGGTCCGGAAAGGTTGATCGCCCAGTGGTCGCCGATCTTGCCGTCCGGCCCGGCCGCGCCGTGGCCGTGGTAGTGCGCGGCGAGCACCTGGAACGCGTGCGCGACCACCCACCGGTCGACCGCGGGCAGCAGGTCGTAGCGCTCCGCCGCGGGCAGGAACAGACCGGGCGGGACGACCTTGCCGTCCTCGGTGCGCATGCGCAGCAGCAGCTCGCCGAACTGGTGGTCGCCGTCCGGCACGCGTGCGCCGGGCACCCGCGCGATCGGCTGGTAGAACAGCTCGAACCGGTCGTCGCGCAGGGCCGTGACCAGCCGGCCGGCCCAGTCCATCTCCTGCTGGTGCTTCGCGAGCGCCTCATTGTCCGCCCGGTACAGCTCCACCCGGTCCCGGCCGCGTTCCTTCGCGGTGTAGCAGGCCGCCTCGGCCGCGACGATCAGTTCCTCCGGGCCGACGGCCAGCGGCGACACCGGTACCACGCCGATGCTGGCGGTCAGCGCGACCGCCTGGCCCTCGACCTGGAACGCGAGGTTCGCGACGCCGGCCCGGACGCGTTCCGCGACCGCGACGCACTCCTCCGCCGTCACCGGCAGCAGCACGGCGAACCGGTCGCCGCGGACCCGGGCCACCACCGCGTCGTCGCCGGCCAGATCCTCGATCAGCTCGGCCACCCGGCGCAGCATCTCGTCGCCCTGGGTGTGCCGGCCGGCCTCGCTGATCAGCCGGAACCGGTCCAGGTTGACCAGGCACAGCGTTTGCGGCGCGGACGCGGACGCGCCGATCGCGTCCAGCAGCAGCCGGTCGAAGCCGATCCGGTTCACCAGCCCGGTGAGCGCGTCGTGCGTGGCCGCGTGCGCGAGCTCGTCCGCGGCCGCCTGCCCCCGGTCCTGCGCGGTCTCGGTCAGCCGCCAGTTCGCGATCGCGGCGATCGCGGCACCGCCGATGAACAGCGCGTGGATCGCGGCCCACTTGATCGGTTCCTCGGTGGCCGCGGTGTGCGCGTAGACGTCGTGCGGTGCGAAGACGCCGACGATCGCGTGCTCGGCCAGCACGAACACGGTCGCCAGCAGGAACGTGACCCACTCCTGGTAGAGCACGATCACGAAGAGCATGACGAAGAAGTGGAAGTGCGCCTCGGTCTGCCCGTCGGCCAGCCCGACCATCACCGCGGACGAGCCCATCAGCCCGAGTGTGGTGATCGACGCGCGCCAGCGCCGGGACAGTCCCCGGTACGCGCCCAGCGCGACCGCGACCGCCAGTGGGAACACGACGACCAGCGCGTCCGCCGGGGAATGGCCGCGGACCAGCGCGAACGCGTAGAGCCCGGCCGCATGCAGGCCGAGCACCCAGAGAATCGCGCGGTGCCGCCGCGCCCAGGTCTCGCCGGGCAGCGGCCGCCCCTGCGGCAGCACGGACCCGGCGGCCCGCAGCCAAGCTGTCAGCACGTCTCCCCCATCGGCACGCCGCGGGTAAACCTGACAAAAAACCATCAGGGGGTATGCGGCAGCGTGAACACGATCGTCGTGCCACCGCCCGGCGTCTCCTCCGCCCGGATCCAGCCGCCGTGCCGCTGCACGATGCGCAGGCAGGTGGACAGGCCGATGCCGTGGCCGGTCTTCTTCGCCGGCTCGACCATGGCGAACATGTCGAAGACGCGCTGCCGGTGCGCGGGCGGGATGCCGATGCCGTCATCCGCGACCCGGACCAGCACGCCCTCGTCCGTGACCTCGCCGGTGACCGTGATCGTCGGCGGCCGGTCCGGGTGCCGGTACTTGATCGAGTTGCCCAGCAGGTTCTGCAGCAGCTGCCGGACCAGCGTCGGGTCGCAGCTCGCGGACGGCAGCGCGGCCGGTGTCCGTACCGTGGCCTGGTTGTCCTTGATCGCGGTACGCAGGTCGACCATGGCGTGGCCGAGCACCTCGGCCAGGTCCGTCGGCCGGTGGTTCGTGGGCGCGTTGCCGGCGCGCGCGTAGGTGAGCAGCGCCTGGATCAGTCCCTGCATCCGGGCCACCGACCGGGCGGCCGTCTGCACCCAGCCGCGGGCCTGCTCGTCCAGCTGCGCGCCGTGCAGGTCGGTGAGCAGCTCCAGGTAGCCGGAGACGACGGCCAGCGGGGACGCCAGGTCGTGCCCGGCGACCGCGGCGAAGTTGGTCAGCTCCGTGTTCGACCGTTCCAGCTCCGCGACCGTCGCGTTCAGCGCCGCGTGCGCGGCCTCCATCTCCACCCGGTGCGCCCGGTCCGCGGAGACGTCGGTCATCGCGACCACCGCGCCGAGCGGGATGCCGTCCGCCGCGGTCATCCGGCGGCCGGTCGCGGTCACCCAGCGGGCCTCGCGGTCCGCCGGCCGGATCATGATCTCCGCGTGGTCGACCGCGCCGTCGCGCAGCGCGCGCAGCAGCGGGATGCGGTCCGGTCCCAGCGGGGTCACGCCGTCCGTCTCGAACAGCGCGTACGTGTCGGAGAGGTCGCCCGGCCCGACCGTGGCGTCCGCGTCCAGGCCGTGCCATTCCGCGGCCGCGCGGTTGAACAGCGACAGCCGGCCGAACGGGTCCGCGGCCACGATCGCCACGTCCACGCTGTCCAGTACCGCGTCCAGCAGCTGCTGGCGGGCCTCGGCCTCGCGCAGCGCGCGCTGCGCCACCGCGGCCAGCTCGGCTCGGGCCCGCGCCTCCCGGCGGCGTTCGAACAGCGCCAGGATGACCCGGGCCAGGTCCTCCAGGCGGGCGATCTGCCGGTCGTCCAGGCCGCCCGGTACGTCGTCGAAGACGCACAGCGTGCCGAGCGCGTGCCCGGTCGGCGTGACCAGCGGGACCGAGGCGTAGAACCGCACGCCGGCCAGCCGCCCGGTCACCCACGGGTTGTCCCGGTAGACCGGGTCCCGGCTGGCGTCCGGCACCACCACGGTCCGCCGCTCCAGCAGCCGGATCGCGCACATCGAGTCCTCGCGCGCGGAGTCGCCGCCCTCGAACCCGCACGTGGTGAGCTGGCACTGCCGGTTCTCGTCGATCAGGTTCAACGTCGCCGTGGGTACGCCGGCGACCAGCGCGGCGACCCGGACGACCGCCGCCAGCTCGTCGTCCGCGGGCGCGTCGAGCAGGCCGTACTCGTGCAGCGTCGCCAGCCGCTCCTGCTCCTCGTCCACGCCGGACCCTTCGGCAGCGCGGGGCTGGAGCTGAGGACGTAGAATTCGGTGAATTCGTGTCCGATGGGAGCCCTGCCGGATTCGTGTCGGTTCCTGGACACCATGCGCGACGGACTGCTGGCACCATTACCCGGTTCCACCAGAGATCTGTCCCTCACCGCCGACTTTGCGAAGAGGCATCGGCCATGTCCGACTACAGACCACCGCAGAACCCTCCGCCGTCGAACCCGCCGCCGTCGAACCCGCCGCCGCCCGGCAATCCGCCGCCGGGCTATGGCGCCGGTGGTGGTGCCGGCGGTGGCGGGCGTCGCCGGACCACCTGGATCACCGTGGCGGGTGTCATCCTGCTGCTGCTGTTGCTGCTGCTCCTGCTGGCGTTCTGCCGCGACGGCGGCAACGACCCGGTCGCCTACCCGTCCGGCTCACCGGCCCCGAGCGCCGGCGTCACGTCCGTGCCGCCGGCCACCGGCAGTCCGTACCCGTCGTCGACGGTGCCGGGCGGCTACCCGACCACGTCCGGCGACCCGTCGGTCACGCCGACGGCCTACCCGACGACCGGCGAGCCGTCGGTCACGCCGACCGGCTACCCCACGACCGGCGGACCGACCGGCGGACCGACGGGCGGTCCGACCGGTGAGCCGACGGGTGCGCCGAGCACGCCCGGGCCGGGCGGTGGCACCACGGGTGCGCCGTACCCGAGCGGCGGGCCGGACACCGGCATCGGTGGCGGCGGCGGCATGAACGGCACGCTTCTCGCCGGCCTGGCGCTGCTGGCCGCCGCGGCGGCGGCCACGGTCGCCGCGGTCCGGCGCCGCCCGTCCCGCTGATCCGCATGCGTGACGAGTTACGGGCACGGCTCCGGCCCCGCGTCGCGGTGGTCGCGGCCGTGCTCGCGCTCGCCGGCACGGCACTGACGGTCCAGGGCGCCCGGCAGGCCGCGGCGGCCGACGCGGCAGAGGCCGCCCGGGTCCGGGCCACCGGCTTCGCCGAGGAACCCGCCGGCCCGGCGGCGTCTCCCGGCCCGGCGGTGCCGTCCCGCGCGGCCGGCCGGATCGACAGCGCGATCCCGGCGCCCACGTCGCCCGCCGGCCCGTTCGTCCCGGCGCCGCCCGCGGCGCGGCGGCTCGGCGGCGATCCACGGTGGACGGTACTGCCCCGTAGCTTCCCGCGCATGCTGGACATCCCGTCGATCGGCGTGCGCTCGGCGCTGATCCCGCTCGGCCGGCGACCGGACGGCACGGTTCAGGTGCCGCCGCTCACCGGCAACGCCCCGGCCGGCTGGTACCGCCACTCCGTCACACCCGGCGAGACCGGCCCGTCCGTCCTGCTCGGACACGTCGACTCGGCCGAGACCGGCCGCGGCGTCTTCTACCGCCTGACCGACCTCACCCGCGGCGCAGAGATCCGGGTGACCCGCGCCGACGGCAGCACCGCGGTCTTCACGGTCACCGCCATGGAGCGCTACGCGAAGTCGGCGTTCCCCACGGAGCGCGTCTACGGCCCGACCGACGCCCCCACGCTGCGCCTGATCACCTGCGGCGGTGCCTACGACCCGGCCGCGCGGACGTTCGTGGACAACATCGTGGTCTACGCGACCGCGCTGCCCGCCCCCGCGCCCGGAAACCCGGACGCCGCGGCGGACGGCCGCCCGGTGCACTGACCGTCAGTCGACGTCGCCGCGCCGTCCGCGCTTGATCGCTCCACGCTGTTTCTTGGCGGAGATGCGGCGCTCCACCGACCCCCGGGTCGGCTTCGTGGCCCGCCGCTGCCGTGGCGGCGCGGCCACCGCACGGGAGATCAGCGCGGCCAGCCGGGCCCGGGCCGCCTCCCGGTTGCGCAGCTGCGAACGGAACTCGGACGCGACGACCGTGAGTACGCCGTCCACCAGCCGGTTCCCCAGCCGCTCGAGCGCACGCTCGCGCAGCACCGGCGGCAGCACCGACGACGACGCGACCGGCCAGCTCAGCTCGACCCGGCTGTCCGCCGTGTTCACCCCCTGGCCGCCCGGCCCGCTCGACCGGGAGAACCGCCAGCTGAGCTCCGCCGCCGGGATGACCAGCCGGTCGGAGACGTGAAGATCGTCCGCCATGCGTACCACGGTAGTGGGCGGGCTGTCCGGCCCGCCCACCGTACCGTCGGGTCAGGGCCTCGGCACCGGCGAACCGAGCTTGGAGACCGAGACCGGCGCGGGCACGCCGTCGTGGGCCGGCACGGTCGTGTCGAGCAGGCCCAGACGCCGGATCGCGCCGCGCGCCACGACCTGCTGGGTGGTGGTGACACGCTCGGACCGGCCGGTGCCGACGAACGAGACGAACCAGTGCCCGATGGTGGACAGCCGGTTCTTGAAGCCGACCAGGTAGAGCAGGTGCACGGCGAGCCACATGAACCAGCCGATGAAGCCGGTGAAGTGCAGTTTCCCGGTGCTGGCCACGGCCGAGAAGCGCGAGATCGTGGCCATGCTGCCCTTGTCGTGGTACGTGAACGGCTCCGGCGCGGGCTTGCCGGCCAGCCGTCGCTTGATCGTGTCGGCCGCGTACCGCCCGCTCTGGATCGCGACCTGCGCGACACCGGGCAGCCGGTTGAGCGACATCATGTCACCGACCGCGAAGATCTCCGGGTGACCCGGCACGGTGCAGTCGGGATTCACCATGATCCGCCCGGCCCGGTCCGTCTCCGCACCGGCCGCGGCAGCGATCTTGCGGGCCAGCGGCGGCGCCGCCACCCCGGCCGCCCAGATCTTGGTGGCCGCCTCGATCCGCTGCTTGCCGCGCGCGGTCTCCACGTCGATGCCGCCCTCGTCGACGCCGACCACCTTCGTGCCCAGCTCGACCTCGACACCGATCTTGTGCAGCTGCCGGAGCGCCTGCGTGGACAGGTGATCGCCGAAGCTGGGCAGCACCGCGTCGACCGCGTCGACCAGTATCACCCGTGCCCGCTTCGGATCGATCCGCCGGTACTGCCCCGGCAGCGTACGGTGCGCGAGCTCGGCGATCTGCCCGGCCATCTCCACACCGGTCGGCCCGGCGCCGACCACCACGAACGTGAGCCAGCGGTCGATCGCCTCCTGATCGGTCTCCAGCTCCGCCATCTCGAACGCGCCGAAGATCCGCCCGCGCAGCTCCAGCGCGTCGTCGATGCTCTTCATGCCGGGCGCGTTCTCGGCGAACTGGTCGTTGCCGAAGTACGACTGGGACGCGCCCGCGGCCACGATCAGCGTGTCGTACGGCACCTGGTACTCGATGCCGGTCGGCGCGTTCGCGGTCACTATCCGCTTCTCGACGTCCACCTCCGTCGCCCAGCCGAGCAGCACCTCCACGTTCTGCTGCCGCCGCAGGATCTCCCGCACCGGTGGCGCGATCTCCCCTTCGGACAGGATCCCGGTCGCCACCTGGTACAGCAACGGCTGAAACAGGTGATGCGTCGTCCCGTTGATCATTGTCACGTGCACGTCCGCGCGTTTCAGCGCCTTCGTGGCGAAGAGTCCACCGAACCCGGCACCCACGACGACAACCCGATGTTGCTCGCTCATGGCTCTCCCTTTCCCCCGAAGACCCCGATGCTCACGTTACGGCCTGCCCGTCCTCGATGGGCGGTAATGCCCATCACTGACTCTCCCCCATTTCCCCAGATCAGCCCCCCGCACCCACCACAAAGCCCGCACACCCGATATTCCCGCTCCCGGCGTGGCGCGATCCGCATGCTCGGAGCGGGCCAACCGCGCTCTTCCCCGCAGCCCGCCTGCCGGCACGTCCGCGTGCGTGACATTCTCCGTGCGCGAAATACCGCGATATTTCGGGTACGGACAGACACTCGCGGTCGCGTACTCGGGCCGGGTGCGCCCGCCCGGCCGCGCGCACCGGCAGGCGGATCATTGGCCGATGCGTTGCCGGCGGCCGAATCGCCCTGCGGCCTCCTTTTCGTATCGGTCAAGGATCGCTGCGAAGCGGCGGCTACGCGCAGGGTGACGCGATGTGCCGGGCACGTCTCCGCTCGGGTGGGTCGTCGTTGGACCGGTGTGCGACGACGGACTCTGCTGGCGGCGGGCATCGCGGGTGGGTCGGCAGTGGCGGCCGGGGCGGGCCTGTGGAGCGGACGGAGCCGGCCGGCCCCGGTGCGGGCGCCGGCGCCGGCCGGGGTGGAGCGGCTGGAGCGGGTCTGGTCGGCGGCGCGCGGACGCGAGGTGGACCTCTACACCGCGGTGCCGCACGGGCACGGCGACGGCCGTGGCCTGCCGGTCTGCCTGGTGTTGCACGGCGGCTCGAAGCGCCCTCCGGACTTCGCCGCGCTCGGTCTGGGCGGTTTCCTCACCGACGCGGTCCGGCGCGGCACACCCCCGTTCGTGCTGGCCGGAGCCACCGGCGACCGGCTCGCCTGGCAACCGTCCCCGGCCGACGACCCACAGCGGATGGCCGCCGAGGAGATCCCGGCCTGGTGCGCGGCCCGCGGCTTCGACCCGTCCCGGCTCGCCGCCTGGGGCTGGTCGATGGGCGGCTTCGGCGCCCTGCTGCTGGCCGAGGCCCGTCCCGGCCTGCTGCGCGCGGTCGCCGCGTTCTCCCCCGCGGTCACGCCGGCCGATCCGGTCTTCGCCGGCCTCACCCGGTTGGGTGACACCCCCGTCGGTCTCTGGTGCGGCACCGGCGACCCTCTCTATCCCCAGGTCCGCACGCTCCACGACGCCCTGCCCACCCCACCGGCCACCGGCGGCTACACCCTCGGACGGCACAACTTCACCTACTGGAGCACGCTCCTCTCCTCCGCATTCAGTTTCATCGGCGCGTCGCTCCGTCCCTCACCCCCAGCGTGAGGTCGACGCATCCCACACAGGCAGCGCGAGGTCGACACGTCCCACATAGCCCGGCGCGCGCCACAACCGCCCGTGGCCGGGACAGCACCGCCGCCCCCGAATGCCTTGACCAGGACATGTCCGGCCTACCCGGAGCAGCACCGATCACCAACGACGCTATCCCCGTCGCAAGGCGCGCGGCGCGGCACGGAGCTCGCGGCACGGAGCTCGGGGCACGCAGCCGGGCGCTCCGCGCCCGAAATATCGCCATATTCAGAACCGCATGGCAGGCGCCGCCACCAGCGGACGATACCGCTCGGCCCTGTGTGATCAATCAGTGGAGCGTTTGGGATATCAACTTCGCTAGATGACCTCCGTTTCGCTCCACTGATTGATCACACAGGCTTCGGACCCACGGCGGATGCGACCACCAGGTACAGCGGCCGACTAATTTATCCGGAAGTTTCGGGCGGGTAGCGCGACCGGCCGTTCGATGACCGGGTCCGCGCCGGTGATACGCGGACGGCGCGGGCGGCCATACGGAGCCCAGCGCCTCGGCGGGGAATGGGCGGCAGGGGCGAGAGCGGCGCGAAAGGATTCACCCGCTGGGGTTTTCGTCAGCACAGCGGGATCGGTGCCCGCGGGAGCACTGGGGACTCGGCCACGCCGGAAGCGGGAAAATGGAAATGCATGTGTGGGGGCGGCGGCGAAGCCACGCGGCCGCCCCCAGGGTGCCTCAGCTCGCCGTGCAGGAGGTGATCTGCGGGCGGGCGGAGCTGTTGCCGTTCGTCATCGTGGTGAAGCCGAACGTGTTGCCGCTGCCGTTGGATCGCATGGTCATCACGTTGCCGCTGGAGTCCCAGGCCGGAGTGCCGTTCCAGGTGCTGGAGACGCGTTGCGGCGGGGTGAGCGTGACCACGACCGACCAGCTGGAGGCGCCGCTGACCGTGACGGAGGTGTTGTACCGGTCGCCCCACACCTGGCCGGGCGTGGCCGAGGCGGTGCAGGTGCCGGTGGGCGGCGGGGTGGTGCCGGGCGGCGGCGACGTGGGCGGCGTGGTGCCGCTGTTGAGCGCCGCGAGGACCGCGTCGTAGGCGGCCTTCTTCTGGCCGCTGCCGTTGAACAGCAGCGGGCTCTCGCCGGAACGCCACGAGTCGGAGTCACGAATGCCCCACACCGTGATGCCCTTGCACCGCGGGACCGCGAGGCAGTCGTTGGTCACGTTGCGGTACGCGTCCGCCGGTGCGTTGCGGATGTCCAGCTCGGTGATGTGCACGTCGACGCCGAGCGCGGCGAAGCTGGACAGCGTGGTGCGGTAGTTCGACGGGTAGTTCGACCCGCCGGTGAAGTGCGACTGGAAGCCGACGCAGTCGATCGGCACGCCGCGCTGCTTGAAGTCCTGCACCATCCGGTAGACGCCCTGGGTCTTCGCGTCGGTCCAGTTGTCGGTGTTGTAGTCGTTGTAGCAGAGCTGCGCGTTCGGGTCGGCGGCCCGCGCCGCCCGGAACGCGGCCTCGATCCAGTCGTTCCCGGTGCGCTGCAGGTTGGAGTCGCGCCGGGCACCGCTGGAGCCGTCCGCGAACGCCTCGTTCACCACGTCCCACCAGGCGATCTGGCCGCGGAAGTGGGTGGCGACCTGGGTGACGTGGTTGAGCATCGCGTTGCGCAGCGCGGTGCCGGACAGGTTCTGCATCCAGCCGGGCTGCTGCGCGTGCCAGGCCAGGGTGTGCCCGCGGACCTGCATGCCGTTGGCGCGCGCGTGCGCGACGATCCGGTCCGCGTTGCCGTAGCTGAACTGGTTCTGGTTCGGCTCGGTCGCGTCCGTCTTCATCTCGTTCTCGGGCGTGATCTGGTTGAACTCCCGATTCAGGATCGACGTGTACGCGGAGTCACCCAGCCGGTTCGCCGCGACGGCGGTGCCGAAGTACCGGCCCTTCTCGGCCGCGGACGCGCCCAGCGTGGTGGCGGCCTCGGCCGCGGTGGTGACGCCGACCGCGAGGCTCGCCGCGAGCGCGCCGACGGCCGCGATCACGATCGCGCGCCGTGGTGTCGTGACAGTCACGTGGTCCTTCCCTTCTGCGCCGGGCGGGACGGGGTGGATGCACCGGCAACGCCACCAGGTTACGAAACTTTTCCGTAACATCCAAGTCCGTAAATTTGTTATGAGCACGTGAAACGCCGGGTCGCGGCGGTGCAGCCGGGTCCGGAAGTTTCAGCCGGTGAGCAGTTCAGCGATCACTCGCCGGGTCTCCCGGGCCGCGGACCTCGTCGTTGTCGTCGTTCGCGGGCGGCATGCGCACGCTCATCGTCGTGCCGAGCCGGTACGTCCGGTCGTCGCAGCCGTCCACCCGGACCGGCGTGACCGCGAGCGTCGGCCACTGCGGGAACTGCGCCTGGATCAGGCGTCGCACGAGCGCGGCGCCGGTCCCGGCGTCCGTCCGCCGTCATCGCGGCGCGGTGGCCGGCACGGCGGCCGGCTTCACCGCGACCGCGCGGGCCGCGAGCACGATGACCGCGGCCAGCACGACCGGGATCGCGAGCGCGGCCGGCAGGCCGGTAAGCGTGGCGCCGCCGCCGATCAGCACCGGGCCGGCGAAGAAGCCGAGCCAGCCGATGCTGGCCGCGCGGGCGATCGCGCGGGCCGGGCGGTCCGGGTTCCGTGCGCCCGCGGCGGAGAAGACCTGCGGCGCGATCGTGGACACGCCGGCGCCCAGGCAGCCGAAGCCGATCACACCGGCGACCGGATGGCCGAGGACCAGCGCGGTGCCGAGTCCACCGGCCGCGAGCAGGCCACCGGCGCGGACCACCGCGACCGGGCCGAACCGGGCGGTGAGCGGATCGCCGGCGAGCCGGCCGGCGGTCATCGCGGCGAAGAACGCGGCGTAGGCACCGGCCGCCAGCGCCGGGGAGCCGCCGAGGCTGTCGCGCACGTAGACGGTGCTCCAGTCCGCGGCGGCGCCCTCGCCGACCAGCGCGCAGAAGGCAAGACCACCCAGCAGGAGTACGCCGTGCAGCCGGCCGGGATTCTGTCGTACCCCTGTGGCAGGGTGTGTCCCGGCCCGCACCGAGACGGCGACGAGCGCGACCGCGGCCAGCACCACCGCGGCCGAGGCGAACGTGACAGCCGCCCCGGCACCCGCCGCGGCGAACGCGCCACCGGCCGCCGCGCCCAGGAAACCGCCGACGCTGTAGGCAGCGTGGAAGGAGGACATGATCGGCGAGCCCCAGGACCGTTCGATCTCGACGCCGCGCGCGTTCATCGCGACGTTGAGCGTGCCGTGCACCACGCCGAACGCGAAGAGCGCCACCGCGAGCGTGCCCAGGCTCGGCGCGAGCGCCACCGGGATCAGCAGGAAACCGTCGGCCACCGCGACCGGGGTCAGCACCCGGCGAGTGCCGAACCGGTCGACCAGCGGGCCGGCCGCCTGCATGCCGGTGATCGCGCCCGCGGCGAGCGCGAGGAGTGCGAGGCTGAGCAGGCCGTCGGTCAGGCCGAGGCGCTCCTTGATCGCGGGGATGCGCGCGGTCCAGACGCCGAGCAGCGTGCCGTAGAGCAGAAAGAGGAGTGCGGTGGCGAAGCGCGCTTTCTTCATCGCCCGACGATAATCGCCCGACGACGGAGGAGTGGACACTGTGGAGGTCACACGGGAGCAGGTGCTGGGTTTCCGGGTCCGGGCGCAGCAGCTGGACCGGGCGGTGGGCACCGGCGCGGTCGAGGACACCGCGCTGCTGGACTACGGCGCGCAGGACACCGGGCCGGACGGCGCGCTCTGGGCGCTGCACACGCGCGGTGTGGACACCGCGCGCATCGCGGAGGACGCGCTGAGCATGCTGTGGACGCTGCGCGGCGGCCCGCACCTGTACCGGCGGGCGGACCTCGCGCAGGTGGCCGCCGCGGTCGCGCCGTTCGACGACGAGGACGCCGGCAAGCGGATCTACGACGCGGCGAAGCCGCTGCGCCAGGCCGGTATCGGCAACCTGGAAGGGCTCGACCAGGTGGCCGCGCAGCTACGGAAGATCGTGTCGAAGCCGACCGTGAAGGGCGACGTCTCCGGCCGGCTGGCCGCTGTGCTGGATGCGCCGCACCTGCGGTTCTGCAAGCCGTGCGGCGTGACGCACGCGTGGGAGATGCCGTTCCGGCTGGCCGCGGTCCGGGCCGGGCTGGAGCTGCAGCCCGGCACGTCACCGCCGGTGCTGCAGCCGATCCCCGGTTTCCGGGTGAGCAGTACCGTCGCGCCCCGGTTCGACGTGATCCGGGCCTACCTGCGGCTGCTCGGGCCGGCCGTGCCGAAGCAGGTGGCCGCGTTCCTGGACGCGCCGGTCAAGACCGTGGCCGCGCGCTGGCCGTCGGACGTGACCGAGGTGGTGGTGGCCGGGCAGAAACGCTCGATCCTGACCGCGGACCTGGACGCGCTGACCGCCGGCCCGGCCACTGACGTCACCCGCCTGCTCGGGCCGTACGACCTGTTCGTTCAGGCGAAGGACCGTGAGCTGCTGGTCGCCGACCCGGCGCGGGCCAAGGCGATCTGGCCGGTGCTCGGCCGGCCCGGCGTGGTGCTGGTCGACGGTGACCTGCTCGGCACCTGGCGGCCACGGAAGCAGGGGAAGAAGTTCCAGGTGGCGGTGGACCTGTGGGCGCCGGTCCCGCCGGATCAGCGCAAGGCGGTCGAGGAGCAGGCGGAACGGCTGGCGTCGTTCCGGGGAGTGCCGCTGACCGGGGTGATGATCACGGACTGACCGCGTTCCGCGGGCCCGGCCCGGTGCTTGCGGGCTTGCCGCATCGCGGGCCGCTCCCTGCCCCGCCTGCCGCATCGCGGGCCACTCCCGGCCCCATCTGCCGCTCTGCGGGCCGCTCCCAGCCCGGCCAGCACGGCGCTCACCGGGCCGGGAGGCCGTGTTCCCGGGGTCAGCCGGCCGCGTTGCCGGTGTAGTTCCAGGAGGCCAGGCGCAGGGCCGGGGCGCGGAAGCCGAGATCCAGCCGGGTCGCGGGCTGGCCGGCCGCGGACGTGCCCACGCCGAGCACCGCGCCGGGCGCGAGCGCCAGCGGGTAGGACTGAGTGAAGCGCAGGTTCTGCACCGGCCGGGTGACCTGCCCGTTCTCGATCAGCCACAGCCCGTTGCGGGTCAGGCCGGTCATCACCAGCGTCTTCGGGTCGAGCACCCGGGTGTACCAGTTGTCCGTCACCAGCAAACCGCGCTCCACGTCGCGGACCAGCGCGGTCACGTGCGAGTCCGCCTCCGGCCCGTCCACCTCGTCGGCCGGCCCGGCGCCGGACCCGAGCAGGTGCAGGCACGACCCGAGCACGCCGAACCCGGCGTCGCTGTAGTGGCCGGTGGAGACCGCGCCGGTCAGCGCCGCGGTCTGCCGGTCGTGCAGCACCGCGCGGACCGTGCCGCGGTCCACCAGCGTCAGCGTGTCCCGCGGCGTGCCCTCGGCGTCGAACGGCAGCCCGATGCCGCCCGGCCCGACCGGGTCGTCACGCAGCGTGATAGCCGGGTCGAGCTGGTCCGCGCCGAGCCGGGCGAACGACATGCCCTCGGCGACCATCCGGCCGTTGAAGCCGAAGATCGCGAGGCAGTTGAGCACGTCCGCGACCGCGGTCGGTTCGAGCACCACCTCGTAACGGCCCGGCGGCAGCACCTCCGGGTGCGCGGACGCGCGGGCCTTGACCGCGGCGCGGGCGCCGAGCCGGGCGCCGTCGAGGTCGGCCAGGCGCACCGACGCGAGCCGGGACACGCCGTCGGACGTGCCGGTGCGGGCGATGCCGTCGAGCGCGGCCTCGGTGGTGCCGCCGGACACCACCTGCCCGAGCGTGTTCGCGTACGTGGCCCGGTGCACGGTGGTGGCGACGTACCCGGCGGTCTCCAGCCCACCGGCCGCGCGCACGAAGTCCCGGACCCGCGCGGCCCGGTCCGCGGGCGTGGCGGCGGCGGTCTCCTCGTCCAGGTTGCCCGAGCCGGCCAGCGCGGACGGCGGCGTCAGACCCGGCCAGGCGCGGTCCGCGGGTGCCGCGTCCAGCGCGGCGCGGGCCCGGGCGATCAGCGTCTCCCGGTCCTGGCCGGTCAGCGCCACGGTCCGGCCGTCGCGGTGCACGCGCAGCCGTACCGTGGTGGTCTCGGTCGTGATGTTCTGGTGGATCGCGGAGTTCGCGAACCGGGTCAGGCCGCGCGCCACGTGCTGGGTGAACACCTCGGCCTCGGCACCCGGCAGCGCCCTCGTCACCTGCTCGATCATCCGCGCACCCCCACCCGCACGTTCTGGAACCGGGCCGGCGCGGCCGGATGGCCGGTGTGCCCGATCTGCGCCGGCTGTCCCTTGCCGCAGTTCGGCGTGCCGTAGGCGACGATCTCGGAGGACAGCATGTCCATCGATCCCCAGAAGACCGGACCGATCCCGGTGTACGTGGGGTTGCGCAGCATCCGGCCGAGCCGGCCGCGTTTCACCTCGTAGCCGATCTCCGTGCCGAACTGGAAGTTGAGCCGCTTGTCGTCGATCGACCAGGAGCGGTTCGTCTCCATCAGGATGCCGTCGTCGGTCGCCTCGATGATCTCGTCGAGCGTGTGCGGGCCGGGCTCCAGGCCGACGTTCGTCATCCGGACCATCGGCAGCGACTGCCACCCGTCCGCGCGGACGCTGCCGCCGTACGGCAGCCCGGCCACGGCCGCGGAGTCCCGGCCGGCCAGCACGCCGACCCAGATGCCGTCCCGGACCGCGTCCCGGGCGACCGCGGGCGAGCCCTCGTCGTCGTAGCCGAACGAGCCGAGCGCGCCCGGGACGGTCGGGTCGATCACCACGTTGAGCAGGCCGGAACCGTACCGGAGCGTACCGAGCCCGGTCAGGTCGAGCCAGCTCGTCCCGGCGAACGCGGCCTCCCAGCCGAGGATCCGGTCCAGCTCGATCGCGTGCCCGATCGACTCGTGGATCTGCAGCGCGAGCTGCTCGCCGCCGAGGATCAGCGTGGTCTCACCGGACGGGCAGAGCGGCGCGGACAGCAGCGCGCGCGACTCGTCCGCGATCCGTTCCGCGTGCGCGCCCAGGTCCAGCTCGGTGACCAGCTCCCAGCCGCGGGTGCCGTACTGGCCGCGGTGCGACGGGTAGGACCGCCGCTGGGTCTCACCGTCGCCGATCGCGGTGGCCCAGATGCCTCCGCCGCACTCCCGGATGTGCTGGTCGATGCGGTGCCCCTCGGACGAGACGAACCACTTGCGGGTGTCCCACACCTGGTAGATGCCCTCGGCCAGGTCCGCACCGGCCGCGTGCGCGGTCTTGGTCGCGCCGGAGAGCAGATCACCCTTGTCGGAGAGCGGCACGGCGAGCGGGTCGACCGCGCAGCCGCTGGCCCACGAGTCGATCGTGGCCGCGGCCGGCGTGAACTCGACCGGTCGCCCGCCCACGATCGCGGACGCCTCGGCGATCTCAGCGGCGGACCGGCCCGCCTTCCGGGCGGCTATGTCGGTCAGGTCGGATATGGCGTAGAAGCCCCAGGAGTCACCGACCAGCGCGCGTACGCCGAGACCGGCGTCCTCACGCTGGGCCAGCTCCTGGATCTCCCCGTTGCGGGCATGCATCGACTCGTATCGCCGATGCATCACCCGCGCGTCCGCATAGCGGGCACCGGCGGCCAGTGCCGCCTCGACCGCCACCTGCGCCTCGTCGAAGTCGCTCATGGACTCCAGGCTATTGGTTCCCGTCACTCTCCCGCCGCGCACCGCGCCGCCCCGCTTCGTGTCCCGGCCGTAGCACGGCGCACAGCCGTGGGTTCGCGTCCGGCCCACGGCGTGCTCTGCCGGCCTGGTCCGCGGCCCACTCGTCACCCGGCCGGCGGGCCGCTCGCCATCCTGGCCGGCGGGCTACCCGCCGATCCGGCGGCTTACTGCCCGTCCTGGCCGGCGGGCTGCTCGCCGTCCTGGGCCTGATCCCCGGCAGCCGGGTCCTGGTCACCCGCCGCCGGATCCTGCTCGGCCGCCGCCGGATCCTGCTCGGCCGCGTCGCCCGCGGCCGGATCCTGGTCACCCGCGGCCGGGTCCTGACCGGCGGGATCGGCCGTGTCGTCGCGGGAGTTCTCGGCGGTTCTCGGCTCCTCCGGTTCCTCGCCGCAGCGGTTCATCCGCTCCAGGTGGAACAGGCCGCCCGGCTTCTTCGGCGGTGTGTGCGCGAACTCGACGCAGTCACCCACCTCGAGCCCCGGCACCTTCCGCTCCACCGGGTTCTGCTCGAAGCAGTAGTCCGCACCCGTGGTCGCGTTGATGCAGACCTTCGGATCGATCGAGATCACCTCGCCGGTACGGTCCTGGGGCGTGGCGGTGCAGGCCGCAAGCCCGGCTCCGGCGAGCGCCAGGACCAGCAAACGAGCGAGAGCATGTCCAGCGGGCAAGGCTATCCTTTCAGCGACGTGCGAAAACAGGCGACCGGGGCCGCGCGGTCCCACCTGCCACCGGATGATGATCGTGCCCCGGCCGCCGCGGTCCGCACCCGGTGATACGAAGCCGGACCGGCCACGGATCAACACTTCCCGCCCGGCTTCCTCGCGCCGTTCCGGCACCCCACTTGCGGAAGGTACGCATGAACCTGACGCTCATCGTCGGCGCCGGCCACTGCGGCTGCACCCTGCTGTCGCGAATCCTCCGCGACCACCCCGACGTGCTCAGCGTCCGCGACCTGTGCGCCGCTTTGATCACCGATCCTCCTGATCCACCCGGTGCCGAGATCGACGGCGAGACAGCATGGTCCCGCCTCACCACAGCCCGACCGGACCTGCCACCCGGCGAGGTCGCCGGCACGTCACCGCCGTCGCCGCGCACCGGGCCCGGCACGCTCCTCGACGTACTCGCACCGGTCATCCGCCGCCAGCCCTCGGGGCCTCCCGCCGCGCACTACCGCGCGCTGCTGGAACACCTCGCGGCCCGGTCCGGCCGGACCACGATCGTCGACCACTGCACCGCCGCACTCCACCTCGTCCCGGCGCTCCACGCGGCCCTACCGGACGCGCACGTCGTCCACATGCACCGCGACGGCCCCGACTGCGCGCTCTCGATGAGCCGCCACGCCGAGTCCACGCAGCGGGCCGCCGCACAGCCCACGTCCCCGTACCCGCTTCCGGTCCTCGGTGCGCTCTGGTCGTCGATGATCGTTGACGGGGTCGCCGCCCTGGACGTGCTGCCCGCGCCGCTGACCTCCACGCTTCGCTACGAGGACCTGCTCCGCTCGCCCGAGACCACGCTGACCCGCCTCGCCGCCACGCTCAACACCGCCGTGGACGGCGACTGGCTGGCCCGGTCCCGCGCCCGCGTCACACCGGACACGATCGGCCGGTCCCGCAGGCTGCCCCCGCACGAGTTGGCAGCCCTCGAGGCCGCCTGCCGCCCCGGCATGAAGGCACTCGGCCGCACCGCCTGACGGCCGGCCGCACCTACTACGAATACGGGAGCCACCTCGCCCGGGAAGCCATCGGAATACCATTTCCGACGGCGCCGGAAACCGATGCGACGCAATTCATGCGCCGCCTTTCACAGCGACGATCCGCCGCGCCACCGCACTCGGGAACAGCCACCGGACACCGCCCTGATCCCCGGCCGCCTCCCACCGCAGCATCACGTGCTCACCGCCGGACCGATCCCGCAGGTCACGCAGCCGCCGGTCATGCCGTTGCCGAAGCCCCCACTCCCGGTGCCGCCGATGCACGCGGCGGAACTCGTCGTGTGCGGGACTGCGCCGGCGCGACGCCGCCGGATCGCGCATCCCCGCCAACTCCACCGGACTGAACAGCTGCATCTGTCGCATGACCACAATTGTTGCAGCCGATCCCGGAAATCCATCGCCCCTGCGCAATCCCGCATTCTTCCAGCCGCTGCGCATTCCCACGTCCGATCCCCACGGTGACGGATCACGGCCGCTGGTGTCCATACGAGATACTGCGCTCGTGGCCCGGGACATCAGCTATGACGACGCCGTCCGCATCCTCGGCGGTGACCACGCCGGCATCCAGAAGCTCCTCGACACGCTGCTCGGCGCCGGCATGCTCGCGCTGGTCGGCCCGTTCCGTGACGTGCTCGGCTGGTTCGACGCCAAGGCGGAGCTGAGCCGCGTCACCGCCGCGCTGGTCAGCCGGCTCGCCGACCACCGCTCCGGCCTGTCCCGCTACGAGCGCACCCAGCGCCTGGAGGCCGCGCACGCGGTGATCGTGGTGACCGCGTTCTTCGAGGCGCTCGCCGAGTCCGCCTCCCCGCTGGAGCACCGCGCGCTCGAGCTGACCGCCGACGAGCAGCGGTCGCTGACCGGCGGCACGGCGGGCCGCACGCCGCTGGGCGGCTGGTCGACGCCGATCCCCGGGCCGGCGCAGCCGCACGAGGCCTTTCTCGGCGACCTCGCCGCCTACTACACGGAGCGGGCCGCCGCGGTCGCCGCGTTCGTGACCGGGCTGGCCGCGTTCGAACGGCTCGACGAGACCGCGCGAGCCCACGCGCTCGCCGCCGTCGCGGCCGTGCCGGAGCCCGCGCTCGGCCGCTACCGGAGCCTGCTGGGCCGGCTCGCCACCGAGTTCCCCGAGGCCGGCTTCTGGGCCGGGCTGCGCGAGCACGCCGCCACCCGTGAACGGCTCCGCGACCTCGCCACCGGGCTGGACGCGCTGCACACCACGCTGGACGCGATCGCCACCGGCCGCGCGCCGGACGACCGGCGCCGCGGGCTGGCCCTCGCGTACCGGGCCGCGATGCGCCTGCCGATCGCGCCGTCCGGCGAGATCCCGGCGGGCCTGCGCGTACCCACGCTGGCCGAGGCCTTTCTGCCACAGCTGTACCGCGCGTCCGCCGTCACCGGCCAGGCCGCGCTGAGCAGCGAGGACTGGTGGGAGCGGCGGCCGGTCCGGGACGACCTGCTGGCGTTCCTGACGTGGCACCTGACCGCACCGGCCGCGACGGCCGGGCCACTGCTGATCCTCGGCCAGCCCGGCTCCGGCAAGTCCGTCCTGACCCGCGTCCTCGCCGCGCAACTGCCGCCGGCCGATTTCATGCCGGTGCTGGTCGTGCTGCGCGCGGTGCCGGCCGCCGCCGACCTGCAGGACCAGATCGAGTACGCGATCCGCGACGCGACCGGTGAGCGCGTCGAATGGCCGGCGCTGTCCCGCTCCGCCGACGGCGCGCTCCCGCTGATCATCCTGGACGGCTTCGACGAGCTGCTCCAGGCGACCGGCGTGAGCCAGTCCGACTACCTGCAGCGGGTGGCCCGCTTCCAGCGGCGGGAGGCGGACCAGGGCCGCCCGGTCGCGGTCGTGGTGACCAGCAGGACCAGCGTCGCCGACCGCGCGCAGGCCCCGGAGGACACGATCGCGCTCCGGCTGGAGCCGTTCGACGTGCCGCGCGTCGCGGCCTGGCTGGACGTCTGGAACCGCGCCAACGCGCCCCGCTTCACCGGCGACGTGCACCCGATCTCGCTGGAGACCGTGCTGCGCTACCCGGAGCTCGCGTCCCAGCCGCTGCTGCTGCTGATGCTCGCGCTCTACGACGCGGAGGGCAACGCGCTGCACTCCGCCGGTGCGCTGCGGCCGGACCAGCTCTACGAGCGGCTGCTGACCCGGTTCGCGCTGCGCGAGGTCGAGAAGCTCGGCACCGGCCTGCCCCGGCGCGAGGTCCACAGACGCGTGGAGGGCGAGATGCGCCGGCTGAGCGTGGTCGCGTTCGCCATGCTCAATCGCGGCGCGCAGTGGGTCACCGAGGAGCAGCTCCAGTCCGACCTGCTGGCACTGCCCGCGCTCGGCGGCGCCGGGCAGGCACCCGCCTCGCCGGCCGGCCTGCGCGCACCGCTGCGGGCCGCGGAGCTGGCGCTCGGTTCGTTCTTCTTCGTCCACCGTGCCCGCGCGACCCGCGACCTGGCCGAGCTGGAGACCTACGAGTTCCTGCACGCCACGTTCGGCGAGTTCCTGGCGGCCCGCCTGATCCACGGCATCGTGGCCGAGCTGGTCGCCCGCGAGCGCGTCACCACGTTCCACACCGGCACCGCGCTCGACGACGACCTGCTGCACGCGCTGCTGTCCTTCGCCCCGCTCGCCGACCGCCGCCAGGTCGTGCTCTTCCTCCGCGGCCTGGCGTCCGAACTGGATACCGGAGCCCGCGAGGAGTGGCTCGACGTCCTCGTCGGCGTCTACCGTGCCGCACAGCTGCCCAGACCACCACGAGCCTTCGACGGGTACGCCCCGGCGCTCCTCACCGTCCCCGCGCGCGTCGCGGCGTACACGTCGAATCTGCTGTTGCTGGTCCTCAGCATCGGGCCGGTGACGGCTTCTCGGCTGGTCGGCGGCGAGTCCGCGCGCGGTCGCGACTCCGTGGTCCGGGCATGGCGGCAGGACAGCCGCCTGTGGCGCTCCCAGCCGGCCGCGAGCGGCTTCAGCGGCCTGCTCGACCTGGTGTCGCTGGACCGGACCTGGACCGCCGACGGGCAGCGCGAGATCGCCCTGCGCCTCACCGACGCACCGGCTGCGGCTCCGGCGGCGGTGGACCTGCGGTGGGCCCTGCGCGACGTGCCGGTGCGGGCGGACAGCATGATCCACCTGCGCCGGGAGGCACACTTCACCTGTCACGACGACGACGACCTGCAGCAGCATCTGAACGATCCGCTGATCGCTGCTCGCCTCGGCCCGGCGAGCAGCAATCTCGTCCTGCTGGGCGACGAGTTGACAACGTCGCTGAGTGTGGCGTTCCGCGTGCTCTTCTCTCCGGACCTGCCGCCACCGCAGCGAGCCGCCGCGTATCGCCACTGGGCCGTGGTGGCGAATGACCGGATGACCGACCTGCTCCTCCTTCAGCTGGCCGCCGACCCGCACGTCCCCCCGGTGACGGTGGTCCAGGTGCTGAAGATCCTGCCGGACGGCTCGCCCGACGGCCACGCACGCTGCATCGCGGCGCATCTCGGCCGGCATCCGGAGGCCGACGACGCGCTGTCGCTGATGCTGGAATCGATCATCGATCGTCGGACCGACACGGTGACGCCGGACCTGGCGCACGCGTTCCTGCGCGCCTGTGAACTCCACCCGGCTCGGCAGTCACGCACGCCGTGGCTTCTCGACCTGATGATCGCCCGATACACGACCACGCGGCCCGATCTCGTGGTGCGTGCCCGGTCAGTCCGGGAGCAGCTCCCAGCGCACGAGCGGCGGGCGGACGGTGGCGCAGACCGGTCCGCCCTCGGCGTCGGTCAGCCCGAGCCGGGCCGTGAGCACACCACGACCGGCGGCGGCCTCGGCGACTAGCTCCATCCCCGCGTCCACCGGGTGGATCTTCGCCCGGCGGAACGTGTGGAAACCGCCGCCCGCCACCGCGCTCCCCCAGGCCAGATACACGAACCGCGCACCGCGCTTCCCGTGGATGAACGGCCCGCCGAAGTCCACCGGCTCCGCCTTGGCCGTCACCTCGAACGCCCACACCGCCGACTCCGCGTCACCCGGCACCAGGTCGATCACCTCGTCCCGGCGCTGCACACCCACGTGCACGTCCCGGTACGGCGGCCCGGCCGGATTCGTGTCCGCCCACCGACCCGGCAGGTCGACACCGACGATTCGCATCCTCACCGCTTCACGATCGCACGGATCACAGCCGTTCGCGGAGCGTGACCCCGGGGTTCAGGTGCTCCCACTCCCGCACCACCTCGTTCGGCACCGACTCGATGCGGACCCGGTCGCCACGGACGAGCCGCGGGTACTGTTTCGGGATCAGGTATTCGCCGATGAGCAGGTTGACCAACAGCAGCAGCACCACGACGAGGAGCGCGGCGGCGCCGATCACGTCGGTCCGGCCGGTGCGCGCGAGCAGGGAGTACCCGATCCAGCCCGCCGCGCAGACCCCGATCACGATCATCGACGGTACGACCAGGCGGCTGCGGAACCGCTCGAGTGCGTAGCTGCGCTGCAGGATCTGCGCCTCGGACTCGGTGACCGGCAGGTTCAGCACCGCGTCCGTGGTCGCGCGCCGCCACAGCGGCAGGCAGGACACCTCGGCGGTCTCGCCCGCGTACTGCCCGTCGAAGATCGAGCGGGGCGGGAGGTGCAGGTGTGACAGGTCGGTTCGCGAGACGACCACGGTGGCGGTGTCCATAATCCCCCCGATCGGTACCACCACTGTAGGCATGACGGGGACCGGGAGGTGCCGAAAGCATGAGTCCGGTGACGATCGCGCTGGTCGGTGCGGGCAGCCGCGGGCAGAAGTACGCGGAGTGGGTCGCCGCACACCCGGACCGGGCGTGCCTGGTCGCGGTCGCCGATCCGCTCCCGCACCGGCGGGAGCGAGCCGGCGGCACCCCGTACCCCCGTTGGGAGGATCTGATCGGCGAGGGCCGCGTCGCGGACGCGGTGATCATCGCGACGCAGGACCGGGATCATCTAGGCCCGGCCGAGGCGTTCGCCCGCGCCGGCTATCACGTGCTGCTGGAGAAGCCGCTGGCACCGGCCGCGGACGAGTGCCGCCGGATCGTCGCCACGGTCGCGGACGCCGGCGTGCTGCTGGCCGTCTGCCACGTGCTGCGCTACACGCCCTGCACCGACCTCGTGAAACGCACATCCGGTCCGGCCCGGCCGAGTCACTGGCGAGCCACCTCGCGGTCTTCGCGGCCGAGCAGGCCCGGCGCACCGGCACGGTGGTCACGGTGCCGGCCGGGTGAACGTCACCTCCGCCGTGCTGACCGTGCCGCCGCTGCGGCCCGGCACGCGGTGGAACCGCCAGTGGAGACTCGTGCGCGCGATGACCAGCGCACACTCCGGCCGATCGGTGAACGTGCGCATGCCTGACAACCTCCACGGCGAAGGGCGCGTCTTCTACACGGACACGCTGGACCCGGGGTACGACAGAAACGCGTGAGCAGCCGATGAGCTGCCGCGTGAACATCGCCCCGGGGCACACTGATGAACGACACCACCCAGGGGGTTACGGCATGACGTGCGGTTGTTCGGTGGCGGCGCTGTCCCGCCCGTCCGGTCGCCGGCCGCCGCGCGCGGTCCGCACCTGCGCCCGCTGCCGCCGCTGGTCCGGCGCCTCCGCCCTGGCCCCGCACACCCCGGTCACCACCACCGGCGCCAGCTCCTGCAGCGTCACCACCCCACGCCGCGACGAGATCTAGCCGAGCACCGCCAGCCGTCCCGCCTCGCCGGACGCCCAGCACACCGGCGCCCGCCGGCCGGCGGCGCAGTCGACCGTGTCGAAACTGCCCTGGTCGAACTCCGTCCACGTGTGGCCGCCGTCGTGGCTGAGCGAGCTGCCGGCCGGGCCGACCGCCAGCACGGACGCGCGCCGGCCGGGCACCCACGCCGCGCCGGACCGGTACTCCCCCGGTGGGACCGCGGACGCGGTCCACCGGCCGTCGCGGAACACGGCCGCGCCGGATGGTGCGGAGGCCGGCGCCGCGTAGTCACCGCCGACCGCGACGCCCTGGCCCGGCGACCGGAACGCCAGCGAGTAGATGCCCGCGGACGGACCGGACGGGACCGGCGTCGCGGTCACCCGCCAGCTGCGGCCGTGATCCGCGGTCGAGAACACCCGCGCGGTCGCGCCGCCGCCGGTGGCGAACCAGTACCGGCCGTCGGCGCCGGCGACCAGGCACGTGCCGCTGGCCGCGAACGCGAACTCGCCGGCCAGCGCCGCCGGCATCCGCACCCGGGACAGCACCGCCCAGCTGCGGCCACCGTCCGACGTGGACAGGATCCGGAACGCGCCGCCGACCGGGTCGGACAGTGCCAGGCCGCGCCGCTCGTCGGTGAACGCCAAGCAGTCGTAGAACGCGTCCGGGTCGGGGTTGCGGAACGTCTCCGTCCAGGTTCGACCGCCGTCAACGGTCCGGTAGACGCGCGAATCCGCGCCCGCGCCGATGGACAGCGCCACGGCCCGCCGCGCGTCGAACGCCTCGATGTCACGGAACTGCAACGCCTCCGTGCCCGCCGGGCCGGTGGACGCCCAGTGCCGGCCGCCGTCCACGGTCCGCAGCACCGTGCCGCCGCTGCCGCTGGCCCACACCACCTGCGCCGACACCACGGACAGCCCGCGCAGCCGGGCCGTGCTCCCGGACGGCGACAGCGCCCAGGACGGGCCCGGCGACGCGACCGCGGCGGACGGCAGCAGCACGACGACGACGGCGAGCAGGACGGCCCGGATACGCCTCATGCGGCCGAACGTAGCATGACGTCAGTCGATGCGCCGCCCGCTGAACACGATGGACGGTATCGCGGCCGCGACCGTCCGCAGGTCGTCCAGCCGCGCCGGGATCCGCTTGACCCGCGAGTCCGGGATGACCGCCTCCGCGTACACCAGCGTGGAGCCGACCACGGCCCAGTCACGCACCCGCGCCTTCGTGCACGCCCGCCGCAGTTCCTCGGTGAGCACCGGCGGGCCCAGTTCGGCCGGCATCACGCGGCCGGCGTCCTCCACGCTGAACGAGGCCGCACACGGCGGCAGGCGTAGCAGGAACACGGTCTCCTCGTGCCGGATCGCGCCGCTGCCGACGCCGAACGTGTACGCGTGGTTGAACACGTCGAACGGCATGCCGTCCAGCTCGCCGCTGAGCACGCGGGAGTAGTCGTTGTCCGCCGCGTTCCGGCTCAGGCCCACGTTCGGGTAGCGCTCCGCGACGTCGGGGTCGACCGCCCGGTACGACCACCCGCGCTGCTGGGCGAGCAGCTTGCGGCGCCCGGTGTCCGGCCCGGCGTCCTCGGCCGCGGCCCGGGTGGCGCGCGCCAGCAGCAGCAGGCCGGCGGTCACCAGCAGCAGGCCGCCGCCGAGCGCGACGAACGACTCGATCTGCATGCGGGTGGTCTCGTACGCGAGCTGTTCCGCATAGCCGCGCGCGCCGCAGACGTCGTCGGGCTGCATGCGCCAGCCCTCGCAGCGGGGCGTCGGCGTGCCGAACACGGACAGCAGCCCCCAGAAGAGGGCCACGATGCCGCCGACCAGTGCGATCCAGGCGGCGGCTCTGCTGACGAACATCGGCACGCCGAGGATCCTGCCAGGCAGCATCCTCGACGGCCCGTGTTCCTTTGTGCACGTACCGTCAATCCCGGCCTTTCGCCCGTTCAGGTGTTGAGCGGGCGCCGCGCGATCAGCAACGTGTGGGTGACCGGCCAGTCCAGCGCGGTGCCGTCCGGCCGGTGCAGCGACGCGACCGGCGCCAGCCGGTTCTGCACGATCCAGTCGTTGCGCGTGGTCCGCGAGGCCGGGTCGACCTCGAACCCGACGTCGGTCAGCAGCCCTTTCCAGTCCGCCATCTCCAGCCCGCAGAACTGCTCCTGCGTCTCGGACAGCCAGTTGTCCGTGTAGTCCTTGCGGGTCAGGAAGTCCATCGCGTCCGCCAGCGTCAGCTCGACCACGTCGTCCGACACCGGGCGGAAGGCGAACGGGAACCGGAAGTCCTTCGCGAACTGGTCGAGCCGCGCCCGGGTGGACAGCCCGCTCACGTAGCCGGCGACGTCGCCGCCGAGGTCGGCCGGCGCATCCGGGTTCGCACCGTCCGACGTGGACAGCCGCAGGTGCACCAGCTGGTCCTTGCCGTCCGGCCCGCACACGTCACTGTTGATCCACACTCCGCCCGGCACGGTGTGCTCGTAGATCGCGGCCACGAACCGGCGCAGCGACTCCATCCGCGCGCCGTACGACCAGATCTCGTGGGTGAGCGCGAACGTCATCGTGGTGTCGATCGACCGCGGCGCGAACACCGCACCGCCGAGCACGTTGCGGTGGTAGAAGAACACGTTCGGGTTCGTGAACGCGCCCTGGGCCTTCTTGTGCACGCACTCCTCGAACAGGTGCCGCGCCACCTCCACGCCGATCAGGTCGCTCTCCCGCAGCGCCGGCTCGCGGTCCGCCATCTCCAGCACCGCGCCCGCGCCGCACCCGACGTCCACGATCCGGCCCGGCCGCACGTGCTCACGGACCAGACCCCACTTGCGCTCGGCACCGGCGGCGAACGCCTCCACGTACGTCCGGTAGTCGCGGGTCGCGGTCAGCCCACCCTCGTCGCCGACCACCGGGTCGTTCACCACCGCGCGCACCGCCTCCACCAGCCGGTACCGCCCGAACACGTCCACCGACGCCGGATGCGCCAGCTCGCGCCACGTCTCGTCGCCGCCGGCCAGCCGCATCAGCACGTCCCACGGGCGCTCGGGCGGGTCCGCGGCCAGCGCCGGGTCGTCCTCGACCGGCACCACCGGGAATCCCAGCGCGGTGTAGAGCGACGCGACCGCCGGCGTCGAGCAGGCCACCACCGTGTTCTCCGGCGTCACCGTCAGCCCGGTCGCCACCTCGATGTTCTTCACCGTCACCGCGGCGAACCGGCCCGTCGGCGCGGTGTCGAACACCGGCACCACCAGCGAACGTAGCCCCTCATGCGCGCTGAGCCGCTCGATCGCGGCCTCGCGCCGGTGATACGGGATCGGATTACGCTTCGTGTTCTCATGGTTCGCCGACGTCACCGCCCACACCACGGTCGCGTCCCCGGCCGCCCGCCGCAGGAACTCTGCCTGAAAACGCGTCAGCAGGTGGTGCCGACCGGGGAAGAGCAGGAGTTTCTCCATCCGATCTTCCTAGCGCATCCGTGTCGCAAAACCAAAACCCAAGATCAAATGACGGATATGCCCACTTCCGGCCTGGTCACTCTCCGCACGCTCCCGCGGGCACCGGTCGGCCGCGGGCGGCCTCCCTGCACGTCGCGCGGCCGGTGGCGAAAACCCCGGCACCGTTCATCCCGGCAGTGACGTGTTCCGGCCCGGTGTCACCAGCCCGTTCTCGTAGCCGAAGACCACGGCGTGCACCCGGTCACGCAGGCCGAGCTTGTTCAGGATCCGGCTGACGTGGGTCTTCGTGGTCTGCTCCGCGATGAACAGCGCCCTGGCGATCTCCGCGTTCGACATGCCCATCGCCATGTGCCGCAGTACCTCGCGCTCGCGGTCGGTCAGCGCGTCCAGCGCCGGGCCGGCCACCGGCTCCGGCGGCCGGGAGTCGAGGAAGTTCTCGATCAGGCGGCGGGTGATCGTCGGGGCCAGCAGCGACTCGCTGCGTGCCACCACCCGGACCGCGCGCATCAGCTCCTCCGGCTCGCTGTCCTTGAGCAGGAACCCGCTCGCGCCCGCACGCAACGCCTCGTACACATAGTCGTCGATGTCGAACGTGGTCAGCATCAGCACGCGCGGCGCCGGCTCGCCCGCGCCGAGCAGTTCCCGCGTCGCGGCCAGCCCGTCCAGCTCCGGCATGCGCACGTCCATCAGCACCACGTCCGGCCGGAGCGCGCGGCTGCGCTCGATCGCCTCCCGCCCGTTCTCCGCGACGCCGACCACGGTCAGATCCGGCTGCGACTCCAGGATGACCCGCACCCCGGACCGGATCATCGGCTGATCGTCCGCGATCAGAATCCGGATCATGCGTTGCCTTCCTCGACGGCCGGGTGAGCCACCGGCCCGGCGGACGGGACTAGCGGGCCCTCGGACAGCGGAGGCAGCGGGTCCGCGGAGAGCGGGAGCCGGGCGGTGACGCGGTAGCCGCCGTCCGGCTGAGCGGCGGTCCGGACGTGGCCGCCGGCGAGCCGGGCGCGCTCGCGCATGCCGACCAGGCCGTGCCCGGCGCGGGCCGGCTCCTCGATCAGCCGGGGCAGCGCGGCCGGTGGGCCGTTGACCACGTCGACCAGCAGCTCGCCGCGCTCGACCGCGACCCGGACCCGGGTGTCCGCGCCCGGCGCGTGCCGGATCACGTTGCTCAGCGACTCCTGCACGATCCGGTACGCGGCCAGCCCCACGGCCCCGTCACCGGGATCACCGGTCACGTCCAGCGTCACCGGCACGCCCCCGCGGCGCGCGGACTCGGCCAGCTCGCCCAGGTCGCGCAGGTCCGGCAGCGGGCGGGCCGCGGTGTCCGCGCTCTCGTCGCGCAGCAGCGCCAGCAGCGCGCGCATCTCCCGCAGCGTGGCCCGGGTGCCGGCCGCGATCCGGCCGAACTCCGCGCGCGGCTCCGGGTCGATGTCCGGGAACCGGTACACCGCGGAGGTCGCCTGCATGTGGATCACCGACATGCTGTGCGCGACCACGTCGTGCAGCTCGCGCGCGATCCGGTTGCGCTCCTCGACCAGCGCGCGCTGGGCCTGCTCCAGCTCCACGTCGCGCCGGGCCTGGGCCAGCTCCCGCCGGACCGCGCCGCGCTGCCGCCAGGCGATCGTGCCGAACAGCACCATCACCGAGTTCGTCGCGTAGGTGATCAGCGCGGTGTCGCCCACCTCGATGGTCCGGCCGCGCGGGTCGACGGTCGCCAGCAGGATGCCGAAGAGCGCGCTGATCCACCAGATGACCACGGCCTCGCGCCACGGCCAGCGCAGCCCGATCAGCGCAACGTGCACCACCATGGTCAGCATCACCGGCGGCTGGAACGGCCAGATGCCCGCCGCGCCCTGCTGCGCGAACGCGAACACCGCCACGGCCGCGAGCTGCAGCACCGTTGCGATGCGCGGCCGGGTCAGGGTGAGCGCCAGCGCGCCGCACTGCGCGGTCGCGGCACCCCACGAGATCAGCAGCGGCACGTCGTAGACGTCGGTCATCACGGTCGCGGTCCCGACCAGCAGCATGCCGGCCAGCGCGCCGACGACCAGCCACCACCGCCTCGGCACACCGTGCACGTGCATCGACACCCCGCTCACGCTCGGAACGCTACCTACCGGAATCACCCCGAGCATCACCCCGTGGTCCGATGCGAACCCCTACGGGCGCTGTGGCTCCCCCGGCGGACGCACCCGAGAAGTCTCGGGACCGAAGGTGGACGCCATGGACACGTACGCCTGGATCGGCCCGTTGGTGCTGGTCGAGGGGCCGGCCGCGACGGTCACCGCCGGCTCGATGGTCGGCGCCGGACTGGCCCGGTTCTGGCCGGTCTGGGCGATCGTCGTGCTCGCGGACGTGACCGGCGACAGCCTGCTCTACCTGGCCGGCCGCTGGTCGCGGCACCCGCGGGTGTCGTCGCTGCTGGCCCGGATCGGGTTCACCTCGCGGCGTGCCGCGGGCGTCACCCGCTCGCTGCCGCGGCTGGTGATGACCGCGAAGCTCGTCGACGTGCTGGCCATGCCCGCGTTCGTCGCGGCCGGCATCGCGCGCATCCCGTACCGCCGGTTCGCGGCCTGGGTGACGGCCGGGTCCGCGATCCGGGCCGCGGTGCTGATCGGCGCCGGTGCGCTGCTCGGCACCAGGCTCACCGGCCTGCTGGAGCTGCCCGGCGGTTTCCTGCTGCTCACCGCGGCCGTGGCCGGCCCGGTCCTGCTCATCCACCTGCTCCTCAACCGGCTCTTCCGCCGCCTCACCACGATCAGGGAGACGAAGACCCCATGCGCATCCTCATCGGCGCCGACACCTACGCCCCGCACGTCAACGGCGCCTCCTACTTCGCCCAGCGCCTCGCGGCCGCGCTGAACGAGCGCCACGAGGTGCACGTGGTCAGTCCCGCGACCGGGTACGGCAGCGAGAGACGGGTCACCGCCGAGGGCATCGTCGAGCACCGGGTGCGGTCGCTGCCGATCTGGCAGCGCCGGGAGTTCCGGTTCTCGCTGCCGATCGCGCTGCGCCGGGTGGCCGGGCGGATCCTGGACGAGGTGCGCCCGGACGTGGTGCACGTGCAGAGCCACTTCCCGGTCTGCCGCGCGCTGATCGCGGCCGCGCACGAGCGTGGGATCTTCGTGGTCGCCACGAACCACTTCATGCCGGAGAACCTGACGCACTACCTGCCGCTCGGCCGGGACCAGGTGCACGCCTGGGCGTGGCGGGACGCGGCCCGGGTGTTCGCCCGGGCGGACGTGGTCACCGCGCCGACGCCGTACGCGGCCGCGCTGGCCACGGTGGCCGGCATCCCCGGCCCGGTGCTGCCGATCTCGTGCGGCATCGACCTGTCCCGGTTCCGGTCCGGCGGGGACGCGGCCGGTTTCCGCCACCGGTACGGCCTCGAGGACGTCCCCACGGTCGCGTTCGTCGGCCGGCTGGACTCGGAGAAGAACCTGGACGTGCTGGTCCGCGCGTTCGCCACGGTGCGCCGGAGGGTCCGTGCACAGCTGCTGCTGGTCGGCACCGGCGCGGAGGACCGGGCGCTGCGCGCGCTCGCGGCCGAGCTGGGCGTCGCGGACTCGGTGCGGTTCGCCGGTTTCGTCCCGGACGAGGAGCTGCCGGACGCGTACGCGGCGTCGACCGTGTTCGTCAACCCGGGCACCGCGGAGCTGCAGAGCCTGGTGACGCTGGAGGCGATGGCGTGCGGCCGCCCGGTGCTGGGCGCGGACGCGGCCGCGCTGCCGCACCTGGTGATCAACGACGAGACCGGTTACCTGTTCGCGCCGGGCGACACCCGCGCGCTGGCCGGTCACCTGGCGACGCTGTTGCAGGACCCGCACCTCGCGGCCGCGCTGGGCCGCCGGGCCCGCGCCGTGGCCGAGCAGCACGACGAGTCGCGCACCGTGGCCGCGTTCGAGCAGCTCTACGCGATCGGCGGGGACCGCTCCGCGCGCGTGCCGATGGCGCTCGCGGCCTGACCCGCCACACGGCGAACGGCCTGACCCGCCACACGGGAACGGGCTCCCCCGCGAAGGGGAGCCCGTCACCGTACCCGATGGGTCAGAAGTTGCCCTGGGCGTTGCACTTGGCGTGCTGGTTGATGCAGTTGCGCACGCGCTCGGCCAGCGCCTGCGGCACCCACGCGTTGAAGAAGTCGCCGTGCATCGAGTACCCGGTGCCGGACGACAGCTTGACGCCCTCGGTGTCCGTGTTCAGCGGGTACGGCAGCATGAACGAGATCGACGGGATCGCGACCGGGAACTTGCCGGAGCACTTGCCGGTGTTGTCCGCCGGGCCGACGTGCGACTTGTGGTCCGGGCTGTCCAGGTGCACGCCGTCCCAGCAGTCCGGGAACGTCAGCTGGCGGATCAGCTCCGCGGTCGGTGCGCAGACCGGCCACTCGCCGTCGGAGGTCCGCCCGGTCTCACCGCCGACGCCGGCGCACCAGAACTGGTTGTTCTGGCCGGTGCTGGTCTGCTGCTTCGCGTCACCGGCGATCATGCGGAAGCCGGACGGGAACGGCACGGTCGCGGCGTAGTCCTTGAGGCGCGAGCCGTAGTAGACCGTGACCTCCTTCGGCATGACCGGCTTGTTGTCCTTGAGCAGTGTCGGCACCCAGTACGCGGAGAAGTCCTGGGTGGACGGCTCGCACGTGGTGGCCTTGTTCGCGAACAGCGACTCGGCGGTCGACGCGGCGCCGGTGCTCTTGTTGCCCCAGAACGTGTGGTCGTGCGACGCACCAGGCATGCCGGGGAAGACGATCGGGTCGTCCGGCTTGGTGTGGCTGATCTTGCAGGAGGCGTGGAACTCCGGGACCATCCGCTCCTTCGGCGTCCTCGGCGTGATCGCGCGGAACGCGGCCAGCTCCTGCGCCCACTTCGCCTGGTCCATCACCACCCAGCCGGTGCCGGTCTGCGGCGCGGTGCCGGCCGGCGTGGGCGACACGCTGACCGACGGCGACACGCCCGGCGAGGCCGGGACCGGGGCCGACGCGGACGCCGAGGCGGCGGCGGTGGCGGACGGGGACGACCCGGGCGCACCGGCGCCGCCGTTGACCCGGGTGAACCGGAGCCAGTTGACGTTCACGAAGTCGCTGCGGCTCTTGCTGACCATGTTGACGAAGATGGTCTGCTTGCCGCTGAGCGTGGTCGGGCTGTTCGCGGTGCCGGTCACCCAGTCCTGCCAGTGGCCGGTCTTGGTGATCGGGAACGCGGCCAGCAGCTCGCCGGTCTGGCTGCCCGCGCGCACCTCGACGCTGCCGCCGTCGGTGTTCGCCGAGGCCACGCGCGCCTCGACGGTCAGGCCGCCGCCGGCCGCGCCGAGGTCGACGTTGTCGTAGCGCATCCAGTCGCCGTTGCTGAGCCAGCCGACGTTGCGGCCGCCGCCGGCGTCGCTGGTGCCCTCGGTCTGCGCGCCCTGCTGAGCCGCGTAGGACTCGGCCTCGAGCACGCCGGGGATCGGCGTCTGGTTGCTGCCCGCGTTGGCGGTGGCGACCAGCACGCCGCTGCCGGTGACCGCGACGGCCACCGGGATGGCGAGCAGGAACCACCGCTTTTTACTCTTTTTCGCCGTTTTATCCGGCACAGCCGAGGGGTCGCTCTGCATGGTGAATGGCCTCCGGGCCGTATAAGGTGTGGGCGTCGCGCGGTGCGGACCGGGGGGTCCCCGCGCGGTTGTTCCGCCTCGGAACTCTAGGGCGCCAGAGAGCGCTCTCACAAGTCGCGCGCCTCAACCCCAGGGAAACCACTCACGGCCCGGTCACCACCCGTGCAGAGGCGGTGACCGGGCCGGACAACGGCCCGCGCGGGCGGATCCGGGCTGGGCCCCGGTCCCGCCCGCACGGCGTCTAGTGGCTGCGCCGCAGGATCGCGACCCCGCGCGGGGCCAGCGGCGTGATGCTGCCGAGCAGCGCCTCGCCCTCGACGCCGGGCAGCTCGACCGGCACGTCGGTCCGGTTGATCAGGAACCAGAAATCCTCGTTCGCACCGGTACGGATCGCCAGCTCCACCTGACCGCGGGCCTCCTCCGGCAGCGGGCTGGTGATGCCCGCGGCGCGCAGCAGGTCGGCCAGCAGCGGCGTGAGCCCCTCCGGCCCGAGCCGGGTGGAGACGTACGTCGCGGTGCCGGCCGGAGCGCCGTCGCCGCCGGGCTCGCCGTCGGACGAGCCGGCCGGGACGGTACGCCGGGTGATCGCCGCCCGGCCCGCGTGCTCGCCGGTCTTGTACCAGGCCAGCACCTCGACGTCGGAGCCGGTCACGTCGATCCGGTCGGTCCACAGCGTGCCGTCCGCGCCGTTGTCGAGCGTGACGCTGTCACCCTCGTACAGCGGGCCGAACTCCTCGATCCGGATGCCGAGCAGGTCGCGCAGCGCGCCCGGGTAGCCGCCCAGCCAGATGTGGTCGTTCTGGTCCACGATCCCGGAGAAGTACGTGGTGACCAGATGACCGCCGCCCGCGACGTAGGACTCCAGCCGCGACGCCAGCTCGCCCGGCACCACGTGCAGGATCGGCGCCACGACCAGGTCGTAGTTCTCCAGCGCGGAGGACGCCGGGATCACGTCGGCCGGCACGCCGTTGGCCAGGAACGCGGTGTACCAGTCCAGCGCCTCGGCCCGGTAGCGCAGCTTCTCGGTCGGGTGCGAGTCCAGCTCGCTGGCCCACCACGAGTCCCAGTCGAACAGGATCGCGGCGCGCGACGGCGCCTGGGCCGTACCGGCGACGGGTTGGATGGTCCTGAGATCCTGGCCCAGTCGGGCGACCGCGCGGAACACCGCGCTGTCCGTGCCCGCGTGCGGCAGCATCGCGGAGTGGTACTTCTCCGCGCCGCCCTTGGACTGGCGCCACTGGAAGAAGCAGACCGCGTCCGCGCCGTGCGCCACGTGGATCAGCGAGTCGCGGCTCATGTCACCGGGCCGCTTCGCCAGGTTGATCGGCTGCCAGTTGACCGCGCTGGTGGAGTGCTCCATCAGGAACCACGGGCGGCCGGACGCGATGTGGCCGGTCAGGTTCGCGGAGAAGGACAGCTCGTCCAGGCCCTGCGGACCGGGCCAGAAGTAGTGGTCGTTGGAGACGAAGTCCACCTCGGACGCCCAGTCGGCGTAGTTCATCCCCTTGGTCTCGCCCATCACCATGAAGTTCGTGGTGACCGGCACGTCCGGGGTGAGCTCGCGCAGGATCTCCCGCTCGGCGACCAGGTACTCCTTGAGCGCGTCCGAGCTGAACCGCTTGAAGTCCAGCTGCTGCGTCGGGTTCGGGTAGCTGGCGGCCTGCCGCGGCGGGAGGATCTGGCCCCACGCGCTGTACCGCTGCGACCAGAACGCGGTCGCCCAGGCGTCGTTCAGCGCCTCGATCGTGCCGTACCGGGCCTTGAGCCAGGTGCGGAACGCGCGCGCCGCGTCGTCGGAGAAGTCGTAGACGTTGTGGCAGCCCAGCTCGTTGCTGACGTGCCAGGCGGTCAGTGCCGGGTGGTTCGCGTAGCGGGTGGCCAGCTCGCGGACCAGTCGCAGCGCGTACTCGCGGAAGATCGGCGAGGTGGGCCGCCAGTGCTGGCGGGCGCCCGGCCACAGCGTGTTGCCGGCGTGGTCGACCGGCAGGATCTCCGGGTGCGACGTGGTCAGCCACGGCGGCGGAGAGGCGGTCGCGGTGGCCAGGTCGACCGCGATGCCGTTCGCGTGCAGCAGGTCCATCGCGTCGTCGAGCCACGCCCAGTCGAACGTGTCCGCGTTCGGCTGGATCCGCGCCCAGGAGAAGATCGCGATCGAGACGATGTTGACGCCGGCCTCGCGCATGGCGGCGACATCCTCGTCCCAGACCTCGCGCGGCCACTGGTCGGGGTTGTAGTCGGCGCCGAACGCCATCCGCGGCCCGGCCTCCGGAGAGGGCCAGCGCAGCCACCGGTGTTCCACGTGTGTTGCTCCCTTGTGGTGGGTGTGGTTCATGGCCGCGCCGGGCCCGATGGAGGACCCGGCGCGGGTGACACGAGGGGGACCTACTTGACGGTGAAGCCCTGCTCGTTGCCGTACTTGACGGACGCGTCCTGCCACGCCTTCAGGCCGTCGGCCAGCTTGGTGGGCGTGATGTACGCCTGGCCGGCCGTGTCCTTGAAGATCGAGTTCGCGTAGACCTGGAACGGCAGGTACTGCCAGCCCGGTACCACGTTCGCGGAGGACTGGGCGAACAGCTCGTTGATCTTCTGGCCGCCGAAGTACTCGAACTCCTTGGCCTGGAACTCCGGCGAGTTCAGGTCGGCCGTGGTGGCCGGGAACGCGCCGTTGTCCAGGCGGGTCTTCACGCCCTCGCCGTTGGTCAGGTACTCCAGGAAGCCGTAGGCGAGCGCCTTGCGGGTGGAGGCCTCCATGACCGACATCGCGGAGCCGCCGTTCTCGGCGGTGGCGGTGCCGCCCGCCTCCCACTGCGGCATCGGCGCGACGCGCCACTTGCCGGCACCGTTCGGCGCGCCGGAGACCAGGTTGCTCGGCATCCAGGCGCCGACGACCAGGGTGGCCAGCGTGCCGTTGCCCAGCGCCTGGAACCACTCGTCGGTCCAGCCGGAGATGTTCGACAGCAGCTTCTCGTCGATCATCTTCTGCCACAGCGCGGTGTACTTCTGCGCACCGGCGTCGGCGAAGTTGATCGTGACGTTCTGCCCCTCGACGGTGTACGGCTTGCCGCCGGCCTGCCAGATCATCGAGGTGGTGGTGCCGGCGTCGCCGGAGTCCGCCGCGATGAACACCTTCGGGTCCGCGGCGTGCAGCTTCTTCGCGGCCTCGTAATACTCGTCCCAGGTGGCCGGCACCGCCACGTTGTGCTTCTTGAAGACCTCTTCGTTGTAGTAGAGGACCATCGGGCCGGAGTCGAGCGGCAGGCCGAAGACGCCGCCGTTCGGGGTGACGCCGTTCCACGGGCCGGGCGCGAACTTGTCCTTCAGCGCCGGGGCGCCGAAGCCGGTCAGGTCCGCGACCTGCTTCTGCAGCGCGAACTGGGACAGCGCGTAATACTCGATGTGCGCGAGGTCCGGCACGCCCTTACCGGCCTGCAGCGCGTTCTGCAGCGCCACGTACTGATCGGCGTTCGTACCCGCGTTGACGACGTTGATCTTGACCTTGGGGTACTTGGCCATGAACGCATCGGCGGTCGGCTTGATCGTGGTGTCCCACGACCAGATCAGCAGCTCGCCGCCCTCCTCGAGCGCCTTGGTGACGTCGTCCGCGGAGACGGTCTCGCCGCCGGTGCCGGAGTCGCCGCCGCCACCGCAGGCCGCGAGCACGGAGGCCACGCCGACCGCGCCGGCCAGGCGCAGCAGGTTGCGCCGAGAGGTGTACATCATTCTGGGTGTTCCTTCCGGAAATTTTGATTGGGTGCCCGAAAAGTCGTGGTGACCGGCGGGGAACCGGTCATTCCTTGACGCTGCCGGCCGCCAGGCCCGACTGCCAGTAGCGCTGGAGCAGCAGGAACGCCGCGATCAGCGGGATGATCATCAGGAGGGATCCGGTGATCACCAGGTGGAAGATGACCTCGCCGCCGTTCGTCGTCGCCTGCGCGTTCCACGCGTTCAGACCGAGCGTCAGCGGGTACCAGTCCGGGTCCTTCAGCATGATCAGCGGCAGGAAGTAATTGTTCCAGGTCGCGACCGTGGTGAAGAGCAGAACCGTGACGATGCCGGGGGCCAGCAGGGGGATGCCGACCTGGAAGAACGTCCGGAACTCGCCGGACCCGTCCACCCGCGCCGCCTCGAGCAGTTCGGTGGGGATCGCGTCGTTCGCGAACGTCCACATCAGGTACAGACCGAACGGCGAGATCAGTGACGGAATGATGATCGCCCAGGGGGTGTCCGTCAAGCCCATCTGGCTGAACATGAGGAACGTGGGGACCGCGAGCGCCGTGCCGGGCACCGCGACCGCGCCGATCACGACCGCGAAGACGCCGCCCCGGCCGGGGAAGTTGAACTTCGCCAGGCCGTAGCCGCCGAGCACGGCCAGGAACGTGGCGCCACCGGCGCCGGCCACCACGTAGAGCAGCGTGTTGAGGAACCAGCGGCCGAAGATCCCGTCGTTGTACGTCAGTGTGCTGACGATGTTGTCCCAGAGCAGGAACTCACCGTCGGCGAACCACAGGCCGAACGAGTCGGTCAGTCCCTCGCGGCTCTTGGTGGCGTTGATGACCAGCCAGAGCAGCGGCACCACGCTGTAGAGCAGGATGACGCCGGTGGCCAGCGTGAGCGTGATGCTCTTGCGCGGCTTGGTGCTGTACCGCCTGACCTTCTTCTTCGGCGCCGACCGCGTGGCCGGTGCTTCCTGGAGCGTCGTCATCGCTCAGCTCCCCTTCCGCATGCCGCGCAGCTGGATCACGTAGGCGATGATCATGGTGACCAGGCCCATGATGATCGCGATGGTCGCCGAGTAGTTGTACTGCTGGCCGTTGAACGACAGCGAGTACGCGTAGTAGTTCGGCGTGAAGAACGTGGTGATCGCGTTCGGCGCGAGCTTCTGCAGGATCGACGGCTCGGTGAAGAGCTGGAAGCTGCCGATGATGGAGAAGATCGTGGCGATGACCAGCGCGCCCCGGATGGCCGGCAGCTTGATCGAGCGGATGATCCGGAACTGGCCGGCACCGTCGATCTCCGCCGCCTCGTACAGCGAGGACGGGATGACCCGCAGCGCGCTGTAGAAGATCAGCATGTTGTAGCCGACGAACTCCCAGGTCACGATGTTGCCGATGCTGGCGAGGATCCAGTCCGGCCCCAGCGGCGCCGGGATGTTGATCCCGAAGGCCTCGTTGATGTTGCCGACCAGGCCGAACTGGTTGCCGTACATGAAGCCCCACATGATCGCGGCGACCACGGCCGGCACCGCGTAGGGCAGGAAGATCGTGATGCGGAAGAAGCTCGCGCCGTGCAGCCGCCCGCTGTCGATGGCGAGCGCGGCCAGCAGCGCCAGGCCCAGCATGATCGGCACCTGGACGACCAGGAAGATCCCCACCCGGAACAGGCCGTCCCAGAAGTTCGGATCGGTCAGCGCCTGCTGGTAGTTCTCCAGGCCGACGAACGAGGTGCCGCCGATCAGCCGGGTCTTGAACAGGCTGATGTAGATCGAATATGCGATCGGAGCGAGGAAGACCAGCGCGAAGACGGCCATGAACGGCCCCACGAACTGCCACCCGGTCCACGATCGCCGACGGCGCGGCTTCGGAAGCGCCGCTTGCGCCGTAGTCATCCCATGTACCCCCTAGCAACACTGCTATGTTTGCGCAAACATACAGCTCAGTAGGGCTTCGTTCATCGGGGGTAAGGTGTTTCGATCCGATAACGGCCTTCATGGGAGCGCAATGTTTACGTAAACATCGTGCGGTGATAGTTTCACCACGTCCACGGCTCGTCAAGAGAAGGCGTGAGGGTTGTTCACCTCGGAAAATCCTGAGAGCGCCTCGCCCCGGCGGCGTAAACGAGGGGTCTCGATGGCCGACGTGGCCCGGCTGGCGGGCGTGTCGGCCCAGACCGTCTCGCGCGTCTCCACGGGCCATCCCGGCGTGGTCGGCTCCACCCGTGCCCAGGTGCTCGCCGCCATGAAGGAGCTGGGCTACCGGCCGAACAGCGCGGCCCGGGCGCTCAAGCGCGGCGAGTTCCGGACCATCGGCGTCATCCTGTTCACGCTGGCCACCACCGGTAACAGCCGCACGGTCGAGGCGATCGCGAACCACGCGGCCCGGGAGGGCTACGCGATCACGATCATCCCGGTCGCGGCACCGACCCAGGACGGCGTGCTCGGCGCGTTCACCCGGCTCGGCGAGCTGGCCGTCGACGGCGCCATCGTGATCATGGAGGTGCACCTGCTGGACACCACCCGGATCACGCTGCCGCCGGGCGTCCAGGTCGTGGTGGTCGACTCCGACGCCGGCGACACCTACACCGTGGTCGACACCGACCAGGCGGACGGCGCCCGTGCGGCCGTGCGTCACCTGCTCGCGCTCGGCCACCCCACCGTGCACCACGTGACCGGGCCGTCGTCGTCGTTCGCCAGCGAGCGGCGGGCCGCGGCCTGGCGGTCGGTGCTGACCGAGGCCGGTGCGCCGGTCCCGGCACCGCTGGTCGGCGACTGGTCGGCTGACTCCGGCTACGCGGCCGGGCTGCAACTGGCCGGCGACCCCTCGTGCACCGCGGTGTTCGCGTCCAACGACCAGATGGCGCTCGGGCTGCTGCGGGCGTTCCACGAGCGCGGGCGGTCGGTGCCGGGCGAGATCAGCGTGGTCGGCTTCGACGACATCCCGGAATCGCGCAACTTCCTGCCGCCGCTGACCACGGTGCACCAGGACTTCGCGGAGATGGGGCGGCGGTGCGTGCAGATGGTGCTGCGCCAGATACGGCACGAGGGCACCGCGCCCGGCACCACGCTGGTCCCCACGCGGCTGGTCGAACGCTCCAGCACGGCTCCGCCACCACGTCGATAGCCATGGGCCGCGGGTCGCGGATTGGACCTCGACCCGGGATTCCCGCCGGCCATAGCGTCGGCGGCATGCAGATCCTTCGTTACACCGCGTTCAGCGACGACCCGGCCGGCGGCAACCCGGCCGGGGTGGTCCTCGACGCCACCGGCGCCACCGAGTCCGAGATGCTGGCCGTGGCCGCGGAGGTCGGCTACTCCGAGACCGCGTTCCTGCTCCCCCGCCCGGACGGCGAGCACGACGTCCGCTACTTCAGCCCGCTCGCCGAGGTGCCGTTCTGCGGCCACGCCACGATCGCCACCGCGGTCGCCCACGCCGACCGGCACGGCCCCGGGCAGCTGCGCCTGCACACCCGCGCCGGGCTGGTCCCGGTCACCACCACCGGGCGTACCGCCACGCTGGTCAGCGTCGCACCGCGCACCGCGGATCTCGAGGACCTGGACCCGCTGCTGGACATCCTCGGCTGGTCCCGGGACGACCTCGATCCGGCGCTGCCGCCACGGGCCGCGTTCGCCGGGGCGTGGCATCCCGTGCTCGCCGCCCGCACCCGGGCCCGGCTCGCGAAACTCGACTACGACCTGGGCACGCTCGCCGCGCTGATGGCCGCCCGCGACTGGACCACGATCATGCTGGTGCACCGCGAGTCGGACACCGTCTTCCACGCCCGCAACCCGTTCCCGCCCGGCGGCGTCGTCGAGGACCCGGCCACCGGCGCGGCAGCCGCGGCGTTCGGCGGCTACCTGCGCTCCCTCGGGCCCGCGCCGGAGACCATCACGATCCACCAGGGGTACGACATGGGCCGCCCGAGCGTGCTGACCGTCACCGTCCCGGCGGAGACCTCCGCCGGGATCCCGGTTACCGGCACCGCGGTGCCGCTGACCGTCTGACCGGCCCGCGGCGCCGCGGGCCGGCGCCTCGACGTCAGGCCAGCGAGACCGCGGTCCAGGAGACCGGCGGCAGCGTGACGGTGAGCGTGCCGTCCGCCAGCCGCGCCGAGTCGTTGGTGCGCAGCGCGACCCGCTCGCGGTCGGCCGGCGTGTTCGCCGCGTGCATGTCGTCGTCCCAGATGCCCTGCGCGGTGACCGTGGTGACCGCGGCGCCGCGCAGGTCGGCCGTGACCGTGGCCGGCTCGGTGAGGTGCCGGTTCTGCAGGAAGAGCGACACGCCGGTGCCGGACGACGTGGCCGCCGCGGACACCACCGGCACGTCGCCGTACTTGGCGGTGGGCACGGTGTCCGCGTCGACCAGCACCCGCAGCGCGTCGCCGCGGGCCAGCCGGGAGGTCAGCGCGAACGGGAAGAACGTGGTCTGCCGCCACGCCGGGCCGCCCGGCTCGGTCATGATCGGGCCGATCACGTTGACCAGCTGGGCGAGGCTGGCCGAGGTCACCCGGTCCGCGTGATTGAGCAGCGAGATGAGCAGGCCGCCGAACGTGACCGCGTCGACGACCGAGTAGACGTCCTCCAGCAGCCGCGGCGCGACCGGCCAGTGGTCGATCGGCAGGTTGTCCTCGATCGCGTTCCACCGGGAGGCGTACCACACGTTCCACTCGTCGAACGAGATGTCGATCCGCTTGTCGCTGCGCTTGACCGCGCGCACGTGGTCCGCGGTCGCGACCACCGCGTCGATGAACGCGTCCATGTCCGTGCCGGACGCCAGGAAGCTCGCGTAGTCACCGTCGGCCGGCTCGTAGTAGGCGTGGCAGGAGATGTAGTCGACCTCGTCGTACGCGTGCTCCAGCACGGTCCGCTCCCAGGAGCCGAACGTGGGCATGCTGCGCGCGGAGGAGCCGCAGACGACCAGTTCGAGGCCCGGGTCGATCTGCCGCATCGCGTTCGCGGTCATCGAGGCGAGCTTGCCGTAGTCCTCCGCGTCGCGCCGGCCGAGCTGCCAGGGCCCGTCCATCTCGTTGCCGAGACACCACATCCGGATGCCGAACGGCTCCGCGCGGCCGTTGGCCCGCCGCTGCTCGCTCAGCGCGGTGCCGCCGGCGATGTTCGCGTACTCCAGCAGCTCGATCGCCTCCTTGACGCCGCGGGTGCCGAGGTTGACGGCCAGCATCAGTTCGGAGCCGACCAGGTCCAGCCAGGTCTGGAACTCGTGCAGGCCCACCTGGTTCGTCTCGGTGGAGTGCCAGGCGAGGTCGAGGCGGCGCGGGCGGTCCGCGACCGGGCCGACGCCGTCCTCCCAGTTGTAGCCGGAGACGAAGTTGCCGCCGGGGTACCGGATGGCGGACACGCCCAGTTCCTTGACCAGATCGACCACGTCCCGGCGGAACCCGTCCGGGCCGGCGGACGGGTGGCCCGGCTCATGGATGCCGTCGTAGATGTGCCGGCCGAGGTGCTCGACGAAGCCGCCGAACAGCCGCCGCCGGACGGCACCGATCGTGAACGCCGGGTCGAGCGTGAGTCGCGCGCGGGCCATCAGCTGAGCTCCTTGTCGACGGACGGAAACGATCTTGAGCTTAGCGACTCGCAACCGGACCGCTCCCGCACCGCCATCAGCGCGCCGGGCCGCGCGCCGAAGGTGCCGGAATGCGCCGACTCCTCGCCCTCGCCACCGCGCTCCTCGTGGCGCTGCCCGCCGCGCCCGCCCAGGCCGCGGCCACCGGACGGTGCCGCCCGGACGGGAGCGGGCCGGTGTGCCGGATCTGGGCCGGCCGGGTCGACCACGTGTCGGACGGCGACACGGTCGCGGTCGACGTGTTCGGCGACGGTACCGGCACGCCGCTGCCGATCCGGCTCATCGGCGTGCAGGCGATGGAGCAGCACGTCTACTCCAGCGTCACGGCGAAGCGCCGCGGTGAGTGCCACGCGCTGGCCGCGACCGCGCGGCTGGAGGAGCTGATCCGGTGGAGCGGCGGCCTGGTCCGGCTGACCGCGCAGCACCCGGACAGCCAGTCCCGCGGCCGGGCGCTGCGCTCGATGTCGGTGCGGATCGGCGGCGTGTGGCGGGACGCCGGACAGATCCTGATCCGCGAGGGGCACGCGATGTGGATGCTCAGCAGCGGCGGCGAGACCGCGTGGAACGCGCCGTACCGGCAGGCGGCACAGCTCGCGGCGCGGGCCGGGCGGAACCTCTACGACCGGGACCGGTGTGGCGCCGGGCCGTACCCGACCGCGGCGCTGGACGTGTGGGTGAACCCGGACGCGGACGGCAGCGACTCGGCGAACATCAACGGCGAGTGGATCCGGATCGGCAACAACTCCGGCTCCGCGATCCCGCTCGGCGGCTGGTGGGTGCGCGACTCCGGGTTACGCCGCTACACGTTCCGGCCCGGCACGTCCGTGCCGTCCGGCGGCGCGATCTTCGTGCACACCGGCCACGGCGTCTCCACCGCGACGCACAAATACTGGGGCCTGTCCGAGCCGATCTTCGAGAACCCGTCGTGGGACGCGACCGCGATCGGGGACGGCGCCTACCTCTTCGACCCGCAGGGTGACCTGCGCGCACAGGACCTCTACCCGTGCGTGGCCGGCTGCCGCACGCTGGCCGGCACGGTGGCGCTGTCCGCCCGGCCCACCGATCCGGAGCTGATCCGGGTCACGAACACCGGTGCGGCCCCGGTCAACCTGTTCGGCCACACCGTCGCGACCGGCCCGCACGTCTACCCGATCACCTCGGCCGCGGTGCTGGACCCGGGCGCGTCGTTCGACCTGTACGCGGCGACCGGCACCTCCGACGGCCTGGCCCGGCACTGGAACAAGACCGAGAAGATCATGAGCAATCGCGGGGGTACGGCCGAGCTGCGCACCCGTTCCCAGGCGCGCGACGTCTGCGTCGCCTGGGGAACGGGGCGCTGCTGATCAGCCGGTGACGGTCAGCGTCGACTTCGCCAGCTCGTAGGCGGGCAGCATGGCCGCGTGCTCCTCGTCGTCGAACGAGTCCAGCGCGACCGCGACGACGCCCCGGGAGGTCTCCACCGCGAACGCGACCTCCTTCTCCACCGTACCGTCGAGCTCGCTGGTGGACGTGTAGGTGATCTCCACGGCCGGCTTGCCGCCGATCCGCAGCTCGGTGAACGCGGGCGCCTGCGCACCCTCGCCGGCGAACGAGGTCAGCGTGGCGCGCAGGTCGCCGTGCTCGCCGGTGTAGACCCGGATGAAGCCGATGTTGCCGGCCGGCTTGGCGTCGATCTCGCACACCGGCACCATCCCGCCCTTGCCGAGCGCGGCGGCCAGGTCCGGGCCCAGCGCGGCGGTGTCCACCGCCTTCGGCGTCCAGGACGCCGCGATGCCGAACGACACGGGCATCGGGCAGCCGCTGTCGGCGGCCCCGACCCGGGCGGCCTCGGCGGCGGCGGGCGGGCCGGCCGGTGCCGCGGAGGACGAGGAGGCGGAGGCCGCGGGGCTCGCCCCCTCGGGGCCGGTGGCGCAGGCGGCCGCGGCCGGGACGAGGGCGATGAGGACGGCGGCGAACCGCAGACTGATACGAGGGGTCACGAGTCGGGAAGCCTAGCGGGGCGGCACCGTGAGATCGAGGCGGGTACCGGCGGCCGGCACCACGTAGACCGGGCCGGTCCCGGGGCGCCACGAGTCCGGCAGCAGCAGGAGAAGGTCGTTGCGCTGGGCGAGCAGCCGCAGGTTCCAGTAGCGGACACGGTACCGGCCGGCCTGCTCGCCGAGGTCCTGCGACGCGACGCCGTCCCCCGCGATCGCCAGCCGCTCCGGCGCGTAGAGCACCACCCGCGGGCGCGCGTCCAGGTTCGCCGCCAGGTATCGGGCGTAGTCGCGGCCGATCCGCTGCGCGTACAGGCCGGTGGCCCAGAGCAGCCCGGTGACGGCCAGCACGGCCAGGGCCAGGCTGCGCAGCCGCACCGGAATCGCAGCCTCCGCCGGCTGGTGCGGCTGGCCCATCAGCACGTGCCCGTAGGCCATCAGCGCGACGGACGCGGCCAGGATCAGCGGCAGGCCGATGCCGAGCGGCTGGCCGATGCCGCCCCGGTCCAGCAGGCCGGCGGTCACCACCCCACCACCCGCGATCCCGGCGGTACGGCAGGCGCGCGCGACCCGCCGGATCCAGCGGACGCGCCGGGGCGTGGCGGTACCGCGCAGCACCGGGACCACGATCCGCCGGTGCAGCGTGAGCGCGGGCAGCGCGGCCAGCCCGGCGAAGACCAGCGGCTGGAACGCGGCGTTCACGCTGTGGATCAGGTGGTCGGCGACGGAGAAGCCGAGCGCGGACGCGTCCACGCCGAAGTAGTCGAACGTGGCGCGCAGCCGGATCGTGCCGAAGTAGTAGAGGACGGCGCTGATCAGCGCGGTCTGGGTGGCGACCGTGCCGGCCACCCGCCACATCGCGCTGCCCCACAGCAACCCGGCCCGCACGCTGTCCCCCGCCACGGCCGGCGGCCCCGCCACGGCCGGCGACCCCGCCACGGCCGGCGGCTCCGGCACGGGCGGCGACTCCGGCACGGCCGGGGGCCCGGCGGCGACCGGGCGTCCGGGTCCGGCCGGCTGTGCCGGGAGCAGCGGATCAGGCATCCAGGGCGGCCTCCACCGGAGCGCCGGACGGCACGGGTTCCGGCTCGGGCGGCACCGGCTCCTCGTACCGTGTGATCGGCTCCTCGGTGACCGGCGGGACGGGCTCCGCGGTGTGCTCCGGCACCACCGGCTCCCCGGCGTCCGGCACGGGTTCGCCGGTCTCCGGAAGCCACGGGGCCGGCACGCCCCAGGCGGAGAACGGCGCCTCCGGCATCAGCTCCGGCGAGACCGGCTCGTCCACCGTGGCCGGCACGGTCCCGCCGGTGTCGTGCGTGACGTCCGTGCGCGGGGGCGTGCCGGTCCCGCGGGTGGGCCGGCCGTCGTGCGGGGCCGCGGGCACGTGCTCGGGCACGGTGGCGCGGCCGGACGCGGAGGCGGTGGTGCGGCCGTGCGGCGAGCACATCGACGGCAGCGGGTCGCCGGACAGCGGCGTGCAGTGCGCGCGGGCCGGGACCTCGGCCTCGCTCTTGCCGCCCGGGCCGGTCGAGGTGCAGCCCGTGCAGGCCCAGAGGCCGATACTGATCAGGACGAGCACGCCCGCGCGTACGGCCGGGCGGCGACAGTTCACCACGGGTCGAGTGTGCGGCACGCTGCGTTGTTTGTGCAGGTCAGGGGTTCGTAAAACTCGGACAATCGCTCCCGTGGGTGACGGGCGCTACGCTCGGCGGGTGCGGCGGTTCGCGGCGGTCCTGCTGAGCGGGCTGCTGCTCGCCGGGTGTGCCGCGCCGCGCGTGCCCGGCCCGGCCGTCGACCGGGTGGTCGCCGAGTTCCGCCGCGCAGCCGAGCTGCTGCGCGACGGGTCGTACCGGGCGACGTTCGACATGATCCTGCCGGAGCGGCCGGTCCGCTGGACCGGCGTGATGCGCACGCTCGGCGGCGTCGACGCGATCTGGTCGGTCGACGGCACCGCCAGCGACGAGGGCCGGATCATCGACGCGCTCAGCGTCGTCGACGCGGGCGGCGTCCGCTACCTCGACTCGATGACCAGGACGTTTCGCGGGTACGAGTGGGTGGCGCTGGACGGCGACGACCGGAACACGTACTACTGGCGGTCCGGCGCGGCCGTACCGTTGCCGGAGGTCGATCCGTTCGTCTGGCTGGACGTGACCGGCGCGCGGATGACGGTCGCCGCGCGGACCATGGACGGCGGTCTCCGGTACCGGCTGGCCGGCTGGACGCCCGGTCCGCAGCTGACCGCCGCGCTGCGCCGGGCCGGGCTGGTGACCGGCTCGCCGCACACCGCGTTCGACCTGACGCTGACCTCGGACGGGCTGCCGGCCCGGCTCGACGTACGCGCGCCCGGCGTGACGGCCGCGCTGGTGGTGACCGGCACCCGGGTCCGCGAGCGGATCAAGGTGCCGGAGGACGGCCAGTACGTGTCGCTGCCGGGCTTCGCCAATTAAGGGACCCGGGCGTCGCCGGCCGGCGGGGACGACGCCCGGATCACGGGTCAGCAGGACTGGAGATACTCCCGGGTACGGGCGGCGACGACGGCCGGTGCCTCGAGGCCGGGCGGCGGCTCGTGCGCCACCACCACGAACACGTCCCGGCCACGGTCGCGCAGCGCGTCCATCACCGGTGGCAGGTCCGGCAGGCCGTGCGGGGGTTCGCAGGCCGCGCCGAGCATGACCACCTGGCCGTAGGCGAGCGACTCGCGTTGCGCACGGATCGCCAGCCGCGGGTCGATCTGCTTGACGTGCACGCAGCCGACCCGGTCCGGGGCCTCGGCGATCAGCCCGGCCGGGTCACCGCCGGCATAGGCGTGGTGCCCGGTGTCCAGGCACAGCGACACGTACGCCGGGTCCGTCTCCGCCAGGAACCGGCCGATCTGCGCGCCGGTCTCCACGTAGGTGTCCGCGTGCGGCTGGAAGCACAGCGTCAGCCCGTACTCCCCCAGCACGTGTTTGCCCAGCTCGTTCGCGGTGCGGACGAGTACCCGCCAGCCGTCGTCGTCCAGCTTGTCCGGCTCGGCCCAGGCGCCGGTGAACTCGTCCCGGTATCCGGGGACCGGCACGAACACCAGGTGGTGCGCGCCGGTCGCGGCCGCCAGCTCGGCCGCGCGCCGGGTGCGGGCCAGGATGTCGCCGAACTCGTCCGGCCGGTGCAGTCCACCGCAGCCGTGCACGGTCCCGGCGCAGACGCGCAGGCCGCGGCGGGCCAGTTCATCGTTGAGACGCCCGGGGTCGGTCGGCAGATAGCCGTACGGCCCCAGCTCCAGCCAGCCGTAACCGGCACCGGCCAGCTCGTCCAGAAATCGGCGCCACGGCGGGCGCGGCTCCGGCCCCGCCCACCGCACACCCCACGAACCGGGACAGTTCCCCAGAATCAGGTTGACCACGAAGCACCTCCCGACGGTCCCGTGCCGCATCGCACGGAGCCATCTCGATGCAATCGGGCCAGACACGCTACGTCAAGAGTTCGTTACGTTATGCGCACAAGCGCATGAAAACCCGAGCCGGGTCAGAGCAGGTTCTGCTGCATCGCCTGCGCGCTGAGCTGTGTGGACAGCCGGGCCGCGACCGCGCGCGCCTCGATGTGCAGCCGCGCCACGTTCAGCCCGTCGTCGCCGAGCACGGCCAGCAGCGCGAGGTCGCCGATCGCGTAGACCGCGAAATACCCGCCCTGGCTGCGTACCGTGCACTCGCTGAAGTTGCCCTGGTTGAGCGCGGCGCCGCAGGTGCGCCCGATGCCGTACGCGGCCGCGGCCAGCGCGGCCAGGTCGTGCGGCTCGGCCTGGGTCAGCAGGTCGTGCAGCACCAGCAGCCCGTCCACGCCGGAGATGATGCTGCCCTTCACACCGGTCACCTGCGTGCGCAGCGAGGCGAGCTCGGACCGGGCGGCGTGGTACGGGTCGTGCGGTGCGGTCATGGTCGTCACGGTTTCTCTCCGGGCGGCAGGTGGGCGTGCTCTACAGATCGCGCAGCGCGGACATGATGCGATCCAGGGTCGGCGAGTCGTTGGTGAACGGCTGATTCAGCAGGCTGAACAGCGACGGCGCCGCGCCGTCCAGGGCCTCGGCCGGCAGCTCGGGCCCCGGATCGGGCTCCGGCACCGGCGCCTCCCGGGCGGTGCGGCGCGGCAGCAGCTCCACCGCGTCATCCACGCCGGCCGTGCCGGCGAAAATGAGCGTATCCCCGGTCAGCGGGCCCGTGGGGGTGGACGTGGGCATCGTCTCCCCTGGCCAGGGCGCATCCGGCGGAAGATCCACGATCTGCGGGTACGGCGGCGAACCGGTGACCGGGAAGTCCACGCCCGGCGGCACGTGACCGGGCCAGGCCGCGTCCGGCTCCCGGTAGCCGGGCGCATATGCGGCCTGTGCGTCTCCGGCCGCCTCCCGGACGGCGGCGGCTTCGAGGGTGGCGGGATTCTCGGCGGCGGGGTCGAGGGTGGCAGCGTCCTCGGCGGCGGTCTCCTGGGTGGCGGCGTCCTCGGCGGCCTGCGCCTCGAGGAACGCGCCGGGACGGCGCCGCTGACCGTAGGGGGTCAGCTCGTCGGGTGCCGGCTCCGCTGACGCCACTGGTGTCAGCGGTGCGAAGCCGGGCGGCGCCGACGGAAACGGTTCCCGACCGAGCGGCTCCGCGACGAACGCCTCCGGGTAGGCGAGATCCGGCGGGAGGCCAGGGTGCGGCGGGTAGGCCGAGTCCGTCGGATGCACCGGATCTGCCGGATCCATCGGATCCGCCGGGTGCACCGAATCCGCCGGATAAACCGGACCTGCCGGGTAGACCGGACCCACCGGGTGAACCGGATCCGCCGGGTAAACCGAGGCCGGCGGGTAGGCCGGGTCTGGTGCCTCGGCCGCGGGCAGCAGCGACACGTCAGCGGGCGGCGGTACCACGAAGTCCGGGAAGACGTGCGCCGGCGGCGGCTCCAGTTCGGCATCGGCGTCCGCGGCGGGGACCACCGGTGCGATGCCGATGGCCGGGGCGTGCCCGACCGCGCCGGGCTCCGGATCGACCGGCGTGCCGGGCTCGAACGCCAGATCGATCGCCGGCCCGTCCGGCATCGTCTCGGCAACCGGCGCGAGCCAGTCGGGTGCGGCGTCCACCGATGCGGGCTCGGAACCGCCCGGCGCCGGCTCCGAGGGCGGCTCCGCCGGGGCCGCCTCGGCTCGCGGCAGCACCGTGTTCCCCTCCGGCTCCGCGGAGGCCTCGGCCTCCGGCCGGATCACATACGGCTCCGGTGCCGCGGAAATCCGGGCATCCGGCAGCGCCACGAACGGCTCCGACTCCACGGAGGCCTCGCCGTCCGGCAGCACCACGAACGGCTCCGACTCCACGAAAGCCTCGCCGTCCGGCAAGGCCATGACCGGCTCCGCCGCCACGGGAATCTCGGCCGCCGGCCGCGCCGCGAGCGACTCCGGGGCGGGCACCGGCGGGAGGATCTCGGCTTCGGGTAGCACGATGATCGGCGCGGCGGGCGTGGGCTCGGCGGCCGGTGGAACCGGCGGCGCCGGGACCGCCGGGGGTGTCGCAGAACCGGGGGTGGCGGCGATGGCGTAGGGGCCGTCGCGGTAGATCGCGGCGGCGCGGCGGAACTCGTGGCGGGCCATCGCCAGGTTCGCGGCGGAGCGCTGCAGCGTGAGGTGCACGACCTCGGCGCCCCGGCCGGGGCGCTCGATCAGGCGCAGCACGTGGAAGTGCTCGCCGCTGGTCAGCAGCAGGTCGTCGACGTCGCCGCCGGCGGTCAGCCGGAGCAGTTCGCGCGCCGCCTGCACCATGACGACCGCGACCGTGGCCGTACCCTCGGTCGGCTCGTCCGGCCCGCCGGGCGTGCACGACCAGGCCGGCGCGCTCGCGCCCTCCGCGACGAGTGCCACCCGCCGCGCCCCGGGAATCCGCAGCGCCTCGGCGAGCGCACGTATCGGGTGGTCGCCGGCGTCCGCCGGGTCCGTCATCGCCATCGCCGTCCCGCGTCCGTCAAAAACATTGTCATCGCCGTGACCGGCACGTCGTTCCCCCGCGCGCACCCCGCCGGTGCGCAGTCGAATACCGGGGCCCGCGTACGTCGCGAACCCCGGGGCGTGCGAAGAGACTTTCCCGCTCCGGCCGGCCCGCGGGCCGGCCGGGACCGGGTCAGACGGCGGCGAAGCCGGTTTCGACCTGCTTCATCACCATGCGGGCCTGCGCGAAGAGCATGCCGATGTTCACCTGCCGGCGGCAGACGATGACCGCGACCAGGTCCTGGTTCGACGCGCTGCGCATGAACAGGTGGACGAGGTTGTCGCTGTTGACCAGGATCTCCTGGAAGTAGTGACGGTCGTCGCCCGGCGTGCCGCGCTGCTGCTTCCAGATGTCCTCGATCATCGTGACGTTGCGGCCCTGGAACAGGTCGAACGTCGCGGCCGCGAGGAGGTCGAGGACCTCGGTCGGGTGGTCGTCGAGCGTGTCCGCCACCAGGAGCATGCCGGTCGACATGTCGACCCAGCCCGAGGCGATGCACTCGGGCACCTGGTTCCGGAAGTCCCGGACCGTGTCGGTGACGATCTGGGACAGGCTTCGTTCTGCCACTGCTTTCCTTTTCTCCGCACCACGGTGTGCCACCGCGGTGTCATCCCCGCGATCTACTGATCACGGCCGGGCCGGACCGAGCGGTGCGACTCAGACCTCGAGCTCGGCCTCGATGCGCTTGAGCTGGTGGCGGGCCATGCCCAGGTTGGCCCGGCTCTTGCTGAGCGCCAGGTACATGAACAGCGCCTCGCCCTGACGGCGCGGCTGGAGCAGCCGGATCAGGTGGTACTGCGTGTCCAGCGTGATCAGGATGTCCTCGATGCCGTCCGGCAGGCCGAGCATCTCCAGCGTGCGCAGCTTGGCACGGACCACGTCGGTGTTGCCGGCGGCCGCGATCGTCACGTCCATGCCCGGTCCGCCACCCATCACGCCGAGCGTGAGCCCACTGGTGTAGTCGACGAGCGCGACAGCGATGGCTCCGTCGATCGACATCGCATCCTTCAGCGCGGTATCGATGTTAGCCACTTTTCCTCCGGTAGTTGCGACGGTCCGAATCGCCGTCCGGCGAATACGGATGGTGTTTGGATCATGAGCGACCAGTGAAGCTTTGCATGGATCCGGTCTGAATCGAAAACGCGATCCGAGTTATGCCTGACCAGGCAAGGCGAAGATCGCCCGAATGACCCGGAGCAGAGCGGAACGGGCGGTTGCGCTTCGGACTCCACGTTGGTAGCGACTACGAAGAGTGGCCTCCCTCGACACTCATAGTCAGCGCCCATCTCAACGTTGATTTAACACCACGAACCGGCTGACCGAGCGGTTGATCAGACAGATCGGATAGGGCGCGACCCGGCGGGCACGGGTGTTCGGCGGCAAATGCGACGGTCGGCAAAGAAAGGGACGGTCAGCGCGAAAGGCCGTAGACGGTGAGCGCATTCCCGGACAGCACCGCATGCCGTTCCGCGGGCGCGAGCACATTGCGGACCGTGCCGTACCAGTGCCGGTAGTCGGAGGCGAGCGTCACCACGGGCCAGTCACTGCCGAACAGGCAACGGTCCGCGCCGAACAGCTCCAGCGCCGTGTCGAGATAGGGGTACAGCTGATCGGGCGTCCAGGTGTCGTAGCTCGCCTCGGTGACCAGCCCGGACAGCTTGCACCGTACGTGCGGGAGCGCGGCCAGCTCGGCCAGCGCGGCACGCCAGGCGTCCCGGCCCTCGCCGGTGGCAACCGGCGGCTTGCCCAGGTGGTCGAGCACGATCGTGGTGCCCGGGCAGTCGCGGGCCAGCACAGCCAGCTCGGGCAGCTGGTGGTGCCGGACGCACGCGTCGAACGTCAGGCCGGCGGCGCCGAGCGCGCGCACGCCGTACCGGAAATGGCCGGTCACGGCGAAGCCGGGTTTCTGGTCCTGGATGCTCCGGCGGACGCCGACGACGAACGGGTCGGCCGCGTACTCCTCGATCAGGCCGGCCGCGGCCGGTCCGGTCTCCAGCGGGGCGTAGGCGACCATGCCGCGGATCCGCGGATAGGCGTCCGCGGCCGCGCGCATCCACTCCACCTCGGCACGCGCCTGATGCGGGGCACAGTCGGCCTGCACCATGACGAGGTCGGGCAGCTCACCGAGCTCGGCGGCAAGATCCACCGGACGGTACGGCCGGTCCAGCGGCGTCCCGGCCAGCCACGCGTAGTGCAGCGTCTGAGGATTCCAGAAGTGCACATGCGCATCGACCGGCATCCCTGCATTGTCGGCCAAATCCCGGACGCCCGGAAGACGACGCCACACCCCACACCACCCCACCAGAACCCCGACGCCCGGAGGGCGACGCCAAACCCGGGCGTCGCCCTCCGGGCTCTGGCCACTACGTGGCCCGCACGCCGTCCAGGGCCATGGTGAGGACGCGTTCGCGCTGGGCGTCGTCGACGTAGGCGCCGGCGGTGATGCCGCTGACCATGCGCAGGACGTCGTCGAAGGTGGCGTCCGCGCGGGCCACGCCGGCGGCCTGGGCGCGGGCGAAGAGCGGGCGGCCGGCCGCGTACATGTCGGCGCGGCAGCTGACGAACATCGCGGACTCCGCGTTCAGCGCCTCCTTGATCGCACGCTTGGTCGCGGCGTAGCCGACGAACCGGCGCAGGAAGGTCTGCAGCGCGTCCCACGGCGGCAGGTCCGCCACCTCGTCCGCGACCGCGCACAGCTGCTCGACCTCGCCGACGTAGACGGCCTCGAACAGGTCCTGGCGGGCCGGGAAGTTGCGGTAGAGCGTGCCGATGCCGACACCGGCCCGGCGGGCGATCTCCTCCAGCGACGCCTCGGTTCCCTTATCCGCGAAGACCTCGCGCGCGGCGGCCAGCAGCGCGTCGTAGTTGCGCCGGGCGTCCGCGCGCTGCGGCCGCCGGAGAGCGGTTGTCCGCTCCGTCACGTCATCCCTCCCGACGAACCCGGTTGAAACCGGAGGCTTGCCTCCACTAAGGTGGAGGAGTGCCTCCACTTTAACAGGCACGTCGAACTCCATGCCTTCGAAGGGCCCTCATGGCAAGCACCAGCACCACCCGCGTGTTCGCGATCCTCGCGTCCGCCGCGGGCACCGTCTCCCTCATGCAGTCCCTGATCACCCCGGTGCTGCCCACCATCCAGCGCGACCTGCACACCGACGCCGGCACCGCGACCTGGGTCTTCACGTCCTGGCTGCTGGCGGCCGCGGTCGCCACGCCGCTGCTCGGCCGGGTCGGCGACATGATCGGCAAACGCCGCGTGCTGGTCGCCGCGCTGGTCGCGCTCGCGGCCGGCTGCCTGGTCGCGGCGCTGGCACCGACCATCGCGGTGCTCATCGCCGGCCGCGTGCTACAAGGCCTCGGCGGTGCGGTCTTCCCGCTGGCGTTCGGCATCATCCGGGACGAGTTCCCGCCGGCCCGCGTCGCGTCCGCGGTGGGCGGTATGTCCGCGGTCATCGCGGCCGGCGGCGGCGTCGGCATCGTGCTCGCCGGGCCGGTCGTCGGCGCGCTCGACTGGCGCTGGCTGTTCTGGCTCCCGCTGGCCGCCGCGCTGACGGTGGCCGCGTTCGCGCTGCGGGTGGTGCCGGAGTCCCCGCTCCGTACCCCGGGAAGGATCAACTGGCTCGCCGCGGCACTGATGTCGTCCTGGCTGGTCGCACTGCTGCTGCCGCTCACCAAGGCCTCGGCCTGGGGATGGACCTCGGCGCCGGTGATCGGGCTGCTGGCCGCGGCCGCGGTGCTGCTCGCCACCTGGATCGTGGTCGAGTTCCGGTCCTCGAACCCGCTGATCGACATGCGCATGATGCGGCGCCCGGCCGTGTGGACCACGAACCTGGTGGCGCTGCTGTTCGGCGCCGGCATGTTCGGCGCATACGCGTTCCTGCCGCAACTGATCCAGACGCCGGTCGCGGCCGGATACGGCTTCGGCGCCAGCCTGACCACGACCGGCCTGCTGATGCTGCCGATGCTGATCGCGATGGCCGCGTCCGGCTCGCTGAGCGGGCCGCTGAACACCCGGCTGTCCGGCAAGGCGCAGCTGGTGATCGGCGCGTCGCTGGTCGCGCTGGCGTGCGCCTCGATCGCGGCGTTCCACCACGCGCCGTGGCAGGTCGCCACCGCCGGCGCGGTCTTCGGCCTGGGCCTGGGCGTCTCGTTCGCCGCGATGATCAACCTGATCGTGCACGCGGTGCCGCCGTCCCAGACCGGCGTGGCCAGCGGTATGAACACCAACATCCGGACGATCGGCGCGTCCATCGGCACGGCCGTGGTCGCCTCGATCGTGACCGGGCACATGCAGCCGAACGGCCTGCCGTACGAGTCCGGCTACACCACCGCCTTCTGGGTGATGACCGGGCTCGCCGCCACCGCCGTCGCGCTGTCGCTACTGGTCCCGGTGGTGCGGCCGCAGCACACCGAGGACGTCGCCACCGGTACGCCGGAGCCCGCGCTCGCCGACGCGTGAGCCACAACGGTCAGGGCCTCCCGGATGTGTCATCCGGGAGGCCCTGATCATTGTCGGCCGTACGTCAGAGGCGGCGGGCCAGCGACATGTACTTGACCTTGTCGCGGTCCATCTCGAAGATCAGCTGCCACTCGCGGCCGGCCGGCATCTTGTAGTTGCCGTCGCCGCCCTTGGCCAGGCCGAGGTTCTCGTAGGCCGCCTCCAGGTCGGCACGGGACGAGCCGCGCTTGATGCCCTCGGCCGTGACCGCGTCCTTCGGTGCGGCGATGCTGTCCAGGTATCCGCCGCGGAACGACGCGCCGCCCGCGTCCAGGTAGGCGTGCATGCGCTCCAGCGTCCGCTTCGTCGAGTCCGCGTAGAGCTGCGCGAAGTTGTCCTTCGAGTTGGCGGCCGCCGGGTCGTCCGCCTTCGCGACCTTGGCCTCCAGCTCCTCGTCCGCGGCCATCCGGCTCGGGTCCGGCTCCGGGCCGCCGACGAACGAGTACACGTTCCGCCCCAGCACGGTGGAGATCGGCGTGGCCTGGAGGTCGCCGGTGAGCAGCGCCTCCTCCTCCTTCATGCCGACGGTTATCCGGCCGAAGCCGTCCGGGCCGAACGGCAGCGGATCGCCGTCGAACACCGGCGCCGCGACCGGCGCACCGGACGCACCCGAGGCGGCCGTCGCGGGCTCGCCGACCGGCGTGCAGCCGGCGGCCAGCAGTCCGGCCGCCGCGAAGCTGAGCGCACCGGCCGTTGCCCGGCGCCGCCAGCTGACAAGGGTGTCCCCGTTGAACATGCTGCGCAGCGTAAGTGCGCGCCGCAATTCGTCCACACCGGACCGAATGGGTAAAAGCGCAGGTCAGCGGGGGTTGAACCACCCTGATACCGTCCCGCTCTTCACGAACTCGTCACCCGATCGTGATCTTGCATCAGAGCTACTCTCAGGTATGACGCCTATCGCATGCTGCACGTGGCCACGCTCGTACACAGCGTGACGACACGTACCGCGGGACGGCTGTGAAATCGATCTTCCGGCCGTGGTCCGATGAACTCATGATCAGTGAGCGGGTGCTGACGGAGGATCACCACACGGGCGGTGAGCCGTTCCGGATCGTGCCGGTTCCACCGGTCCGGATCGACGGCGCGACCGTGGCGGAGCGGCGCATGTCGGCGATCGGCGATCCGGACGTGGACCGCGCTGATCGGAATCGGACGGGAGATCAAGGCCTCGCTGGCGGATCACCCGGCCGCCCGGCACCCGTCGGACGCACGGCTTGAGCGGAATCTACGGCGTGATCCTCCACGAGGAGGTCGCCGGGCCACGGCAGCGGCGAAACGTGACGATCTTCGCGGACGGCGAAGTCGACCGGTCGCCGTGCGGATCCGGCACCGCGGCACGCGTGACGACGCTGGCCGCGTCCGGCCTGCTCGCGCCGGTCGAGGAACTGCTGCACGAGTCGATCGTGGGTTCCCGGCTCACGGCACGGTACGCCACGGACGGTGACGCGGTGGCCGCGGTGATCACGGCGCCCGGATCGCCGCCCTCTACGTCGGAGACGCCGCTGGTCCAGGCTCCGGAAACCCGCTGAGGCACCCGGCAGCCCATCGCCACCAGCATCGACGGCCTGCTTCCGCACCCGAACCACCGACCTGACGTGCGGGGCGGAGCGCCGGAAGCGGGAGGCGGGGTTTTCTCAGTAGCGGAAGTGGGAGACCAGGTTCTCCAGGCGGTGGGCCATGGTGCCGAGATCGGTGACCGCGCTCTGGGACTCGCCGACGCCGGACGTGGTGACCTCGGTCGCGGTGGCCAGGCCGGAGATGTTGGCGGCGATGCCGGCCGCGCCCTCGGCGGCGGCGGCGATGCTGCGGTTCATCTCGGTGGTGGTGGCGGTCTGTTCCTCTACCGCGCCGGCGATCGTGGTCTGGAACGAGCTGATCTGCGCGATCACGTGACTGATCTCCTCGATCGCGGCGACCGCGCCGGACGTGTCGTTCTGGATGGCCTCGACCTGGCGGGCGATGTCCTCGGTGGCGCGGGCGGTCTCCTGGGCCAGTTCCTTGACCTCGCCGGCGACCACCGCGAAGCCCTTACCGGACTCCCCGGCGCGGGCGGCTTCGATGGTGGCGTTCAGCGCGAGCAGGTTCGTCTGGCTGGCGATCGCGGTGATCACCTTGATCACGTTGGCGATCTGCTCGGAGGACTCGCCGAGCTTGCCGACCTGGGCCGTGGTGGTCTCCGCGACCTGCACGGCCTGGCCGGCGAAGCGGGCGGCCTCGGTGGCGTTGTGCGCGATCTCGCGGATCGCGGTGCCCATCTCCTGGGTGCCGTTCGCGACCGCGTCGACGTTGCTGGACACGCGCGCGGCGGCCTCGGCGACGCCGTGCGCCTGGTCGGAGGCATCCGCGGCGGACTGCGACATGGTGCTGGAGGTGGTGGAGATCCGGTCGGCGGACGACGCGACCGAGTGCGCTGCCTCGGTGACGGCGGCGACCACGGTACGGATGTCCTTCTGCGCCTCCTCGAGCGCGGCCGCCATCTGGCCGACCTCGTCGCGGGAGCGCACGTTCGCGGCCACGGTCAGGTCGCCGGCCGCCATCGCGGCGAGCGCGGCCCGGACCCGGGACAGCGGTGGGACCACGGACTGCACGACCAGGTACGCGAACGCGGCCAGCACCACGGCCGCGACGACCACGGTGACCCACATGATGATCAGCGCGCGGTTGCTGGCGGCGGCTCGGGCCGCGTCCTCCCGCTCGATGGTGTCGGCGAACAGCGCCCGCTCGTTGTCCAGCACGGCGCTGGTCAGGTAGTTGTCGACGTCGTTCTGCTCCCAGGCGAGGCGGGCCTGGGACTGTTCCGCGACCGCGCTGGCCACGAACCGGGTGATCACCTGGGTGTAGTCGGTGTAGACCGTCTTGATCCGCTCGACCGCGGACTCCAGGCCGGACGGCAACGTGATCGCGTCGAGCTCGGCCAGCAGGTCCTCGGTCTCGGCGACGGTCGAGGACAGCAGGCCGGTCTGCTCGGCCGGGGTGGCGCGAATGACCGACTGCAGGCCGTTGACCTTCATCTCGCTGGCCAGCTGGTCGAGGCGGAGCACCAGCGCGCTGGCCGCGTTGACGTTCGCCAGCCGGTCGCTGGCCTCGTCCGCCTGATGGTCGCTGATGATCGTCACGGTCATGCAGGTGGCCAGCGCGACCAGCGACGCGGCGACGAGCAGCGCCAGCTTGGTCCGCACGGACAGGTCCAGGAACCGGCTCAACTCAGACTCCGATCTCGGCGGCGGTGTAGTAGCCGCCGTCGACCAGGACCCGCTGGTAGTTGTCCTTGGTCACGGTCACCGGCTGGAGCAGGAACGTGGGCACGTCCTTGACGCCGTTGTTGTACTGCTTGGTGTCGTTGACCATCGGCTCGCCGCCGGTGACCAGCGCGTTGACCATCTGCACCGCGACCTTCGCGAGTTCGCGGGTGTCCTTGTACACGGTCTGTCCCTGCTGTCCGGCCGCGATCAGCTTGACCGAGTCCAGCTCCGCGTCCTGGCCGGTCAGCACGGGCAGCGCGGTCGGGGCGTACCCGCCCTCGGTCAGCGCCTCGATGATGCCGCGGGTGATCCCGTCGTACGGGGAGAGCACCGCGTCGACCCGCTCGTCCGCGTAGGTGCCGGCGAGCAGCCGGGCCATCCGCTCCTTCGCGACCTTGCCGTCCCAGCGCTGGGTGGCCACGGTCGCGAAGCTCGTCTCGCCGCTGGCGACGTCCAGGATCCCGTCGTTGATGTACGGCTGGAGCACGCTCATCGCGCCGTTGAAGAAGAAGGTGGCGTTGTTGTCGTCCGCCGACCCGGCGAACAGCTCGAGCGTGTACGGCCCGCCGCCGCGCGCCAGCCGCAGCGCCTGCACGATGTAACCGGCCTGCTGCACGCCGACCTTGAAGTTGTCGAACGTGGCGTAGTAGTCGATGTTCTCGGTGCCGCGGATCAGCCGGTCGTAGGAGATCACCGGCACCTTCGCGGCCGCGGCCGCCGCCAGCACGCCGGTGAGCTTGGTCCCGTCGATCGCGCCGATCACCAGCGCCTTCGCCCCGTCGTCGATCATCTGCTGGATCTGCGACACCTGCAGCGCCGTGTCGTCGTCCGCGTACTGCAGCGACGTGTCGTAGCCGAGCAGCCCGAACTGCGCCACCATGTTCTCGCCGTCGCCGATCCAGCGCGGCGACTGCTTGGTCGGCATCGCGATGCCGACCAGCCCCCGGTCCGGCGCCGCGACCTCGGCCGCGTCCCCGCCGCACCCGGTCAGTCCCAGAGCGAGCACCACCAGGCCCGCCGCCCATTTCCGGATCATGATTTCCAGAAGACCATCCCGGGGGTACGCCCGGCGGGCGAAAACCGAAAAAACCCTCGGTTAATCGCGCGGCGGCAGCCGGAGGCCGTGCATGCCGCCGTCCACCGCCAGGACCGTGCCGGTGGTGGAGCCGGAGTTCGGGCCGGCCAGGTAGGCGATGGCGGAGGCGACCTCGTCGGCGGAGACCAGGCGGCCGTGTGGCTGGCGGGCCTCCAGTGCGGCGAGCGTCGCGTCCGGGTCGTCGGTGGCGGCCAGCAGGCGGCGTACCCACGGCGTGTCCACCGTGCCCGGGTTGACGCAGTTGACCCGGATGCCCTCGCCGACGTGGTCCGCGGCCATGGCCAGCGTCAATGCCTGCACCGCGCCCTTGGTGGCGCTGTAGAGAGCGCGTTGCGGCAAACCCGCGTGCCCGGCGATCGAGCAGGTGTTCACGATCGCGGCGTACGCCGACTCGCGCAGGTGCGGCAGCGCGGCACGGCTCACCCGGACCAGGCCGGTCACGTTCACGTCGAGGACGCGCGCCCACTCCACGTCGTCGTTGTCCTCGACCGTGCCGACCGCGCCCACGCCCGCGTTGTTGACCAGGATGTCCAGCCCGCCGAGCCGGTCCGCCGCGGCCTCCACCGCCGCGCGCACGGCCGCGTCGTCCGTCACGTCCGCGACGAAGCCGGCCAGCGGGTCCGGCAGTCCCTCGGTGTCCCGGTCGAGCACCGCGACGTGCGCGCCACGCGCGGACAGCCAGCGCGCGGTGGCCAGCCCGATGCCGGACGCGCCGCCGGTGACCAGCGCGGCCAGCCCGGAGAACTCGTCCATCTCAGGCCGCCCGGAACGTCTGCCGCTGCCGCCCGAGCCCGTCGATCTCCAGCTCGACGACGTCGCCGGGCCGCAGGTACGGTTTCGGCTCCGGCTGCCCGAGCGCGACGCCGGCCGGCGTGCCCGTGTTGATCACGTCGCCCGGGTGCAGCGTCATGAACTGCGACAGGTAACGGACGATCTCGTACACCCCGAAGATCATGTCTTTGGTGCTGCCGGTCTGCCGCGCCTCGCCGTTGACGCGCAGCCGCAGGCCCAGGTTCTGCGGGTCGGGCACGTCGTCCGCGGTGACCAGCCACGGCCCGAGCGGGTTGAACGTGGCACAGTTCTTGCCCTTGTCCCACTGCCCGCCGCGCTCCAGCTGGAACGCGCGTTCCGACACGTCGTGCGCCACCGCGTACCCGGCGATGTGGTCCGCTGCCCGTTCCGCCGACTCCAGGTAGGCGGCGGAACGGCTGATCACCACGGCCAGCTCGACCTCCCAGTCGGTCTTGGCGCTGCCGCGCGGGATCAGCACGTCGTCGTACGGCCCGGCCACGGTGTCCGCCGCCTTCATGAACACCACCGGCTCACCCGGCGCGGCCGCCCCAATCTCCGCCGCGTGATCGTGGTAGTTCAGCCCGATGCACACGATCTTGCCGATCCGCGCGACCGGCGGCCCGATCCGCAGCCCGTCCGGGTCCAGCACCGGCAGCCCGGCCGGGATCGCCGCGAGCCCGCCACCGGCCAGGAACGCCGGATCGACGTCCGGGATCACGCCGGAGAGATCACGCAGGACCCCGTCACCGTCCAGCACGGCCGGGCGCTCCGCCCCGACCGGCCCGACCCGCAGGAGCCGCACACCCATCACCACCCGGTTCGATTGAGATCACTGGATAGCGAATCAGCTGGCGGCCGGGAAGTACAGGACCTCTGCCGAGGTGTCGTACCACGGTGGCAGGAGAGCCACCGATAGGGCGGGTGCGTACCGTGGGGCTACGTCGCATGGAGCACCCCGGGGTGACGCCGGGGCGGACCGTGGCCGCCTAGCGTGCCGGCATGGTGGATACGGGGCTGGTGCGCAGGATCGAGGCCGGGACGGCGGCCGGGCGGGACCGGGCGGTGGACGGGCTGCGGGCGGTGGCGATCCTCGGGGTGGTGCTGGGGCACTGGCTGGTGACCGCGATGGTGGCGACCGCGGACGGCGTGGCGGTGGCGAGCCCGCTGACCTACCTCGGTGGTATGACGTGGGTGTCCTGGCCGCTCCAGACGCTGGCGGTGTTCTTCCTGGTCGGCGGCCGGGCCGCGGCGCTCGGCTACCGCCGTCCCTACCGGGCGTGGCTGGCGCGGCGGCTCCGGCGGCTGTTCCGGCCGGTGGTGGTGCTGCTGGCGGTCTGGACCGCGATCACCGCGGGTCTGCTGCTGGCCGGCGCCGGGCCGAAAACCGTGCACACCGTACTCACGCTGGTCCTGTCGCCGTTGTGGTTCCTGCTGGTGTTCGCGGGCCTGACCGCGCTGACGCCGCTCGCCATGCGCCTGCACCCGGCGTGGCCGCTGCTGACCGTGGCGGCCGTCGACGTGGTCCGGCTCGGCCTGGACGGTCCTGCGGCGCTCGGCTGGCTCAATGTTGCGGCGGGCTGGCTGGTGCCGTTCACGCTCGGCGCGCGTTACTTCCATCGACGGTACGGGTGGGCGCTGCTGATCGGCGGCGCGGTCGCCACGGTCGCGCTGGTGCGGTGGGCCGGCTATCCGGCCGCGATGGTCGGCGTGCCGGGCGAGTTCTCCAATCTGAACCCGCCGACGCTGGCCGCGGTCACGTTCGGCCTGGCCCAGTGCGGCGCCGCGCTGCTGCTGCACGGCCCGCTGCGGCGGCTGCTGCGGGCGCCGCACGCGTGGGCCGCGGTGGCGGTGGCGAACCTGTCCGCGATGACGGTGTTCCTCTGGCACCAGACCGCGATGCTCGCGGTCACCGGCCTGACCCTGCGCACCGCCGGCCCGCTCCCCGGCCTGCACACGCTCCCGGACACCCCGGCCTGGCCCGCGGCCCGCCTGCTCTGGCTGCCCCTCTTCGCGGCCGCGCTCGCGGCCTGCTGGGCCCTGTTCCACCGCGCCGAGACCGGCCGGAAGCGCAGCGTCACCGGATGACCGGACGCCGCCGGCCCGGAACCGGACCGGCGGCGCTGCCGGAAACCGGTCAGGCCGCGGTGGCCAGGTTGTCCAGCGCGACCGTGGCCTCGAAGGAGACGATCCGGGCGTTCTGCAAGGTGGCGACCTCCCAGCGGTCGTTCTGCCAGACGACCGCGAGCAGCTGCATCACGTACCGACTGGACAGTGGTTCCTCCTCGCCGGGCAGCAGGATGCCGGCGCGGTGGTGGACCACGCCGTAACCGGGCGCCAGGATCCGGGCGAACGGCACCTCGCTGCGGACCAGCCGCGAGCCCTTCATCACGGTGTCGAAGACCGGCTGGTTGGCGGCGATCAGGGCGGCACGGCCGCGCAGGATCGACCCCTCGAACTCGACGAGTTCGGCGTCCTCGGCGAAGTCGGCGTAGAAGCCGGTGGCGTCGCCGCGGGCCCAGGCCTCGCACATCCGCGCCGGGATGGCGCTCAGCGCCTCGACGGACTGCTGCTCCATGAAAAATCACCTTTCTGTGCGTGCGCCACCATCCTCTCCGCGGCCGGCACCGGCCGCCTTGACCATGCGTGCCGGGTTACTGGAGATCAGCGTCGCGGCGGTGTAGCCGTAGGTCGCCTTGAACAGCCGGCTGAAGTGCGCCGGGTCCGGGAAACCCCATCGAGAGGCAACGGCCGTGACGGTACGGCCGGAGACGGCCAGGTCCGCGTGACAGCGCTCCAGCCGGCGGGTGCGGATCAGCGCGGCCACCGTCAGCGGCTCGTCCTCGAACAGCCGGTGCAGGCGCCGTACCGACATGTGGTGGGCTGCGGCCACGGTCGCCGGGGTCAGCCGCGGGTCGGGCAGCCGCGCCTCGATGTAGCCGGTGATCCGGTCGCGCAGTGCCTCGTCCGGCGCCGGGTGCGGGTCGCCGAGCCGCGCGGACAGCGCCACCGAGAGCAGCTCGATCACCGCGGCCGCGGAGCGGGTCTCCTGGTCGGCGCGCAGCGGGCCGCCGAGCGTGCGCGTCATGTCCCGGGCCAGCGCGGACACCAGCGCGCCCGGGCCGCTGTCGCCGGGGATGCGCACGCCGGCCAGCCGGTCGGCCACGCGGGCGCCGAGCCGCAGCGCGGTGCGCGGCACCATCATGGTCACGTGGCGGCTCTCGGTGCTGGCGAACCGGACCGGGCGCACCGGGTCGATCAGCATCAGGTCGGCCGGCCCGAGCACCGTGTCGCCACCGCCGTGCTCGACCCGTACCGAACCCCGCGCCATCACGTCGATCTGCCACATCGTGACGTCGGACTCGCGCACGGCCCGCGCGTCCCGGAAGCACTCCCCGGCCGGTGTGACCAGCTCGGTGAGCCGCAACGGTCCCAGGTCGCGGCCGCGCACACCGGCGCGGAAGTCGCGTTTCTCGTGCCGCCCGCCGCGCAACGGCGGCAGCTCACGCGCCGCCAGCGCCTCCAGGTACGCCTCGGCACCGGTCACCTCGTCCACGCCTTGCAAGATAGACCCTGTGTACCCGCGCGCTGGCGCTGCTCGGCGCCGCCGGTCTTCAGGCCACGCAGGTGCGGATCCTGCGGTTCTCCCCCGGGCCGGACCGACATCGGGTTCGCGGCCGACTCGGGCGCCCTCAACGTGGGCATCGCGTCCGGCGCGTTCCTCGGCGGCGCGCTGCTGCCCGGTGCCGGTGTGCGGGCCGCGTTCCCAACCGGCGCGGCGGTGACCGCTGCCGCGTTCGCGCTGCTGGTGGCCGAGTGCGCGGGCTCCGAGCACGGCCGGGTGTCGCGACCGGGCGGTGAGCGGCGCCGCGCGGTTACCGTCACCAGCGATGCAGCAGCTCGAGATCCCACTCGTCGAGCACGCCACCGAACCCTTTCTGCCTGGCGACCCGCTCCAGCGGGGGCAGCAGCGCGGACGGCCGGTCGCGCAGCGTCCCGATCAGGTGTCCGGCCGTCCACGGCGCCGGGAGCGGATCCGTGTCCAGCTCCCACCGCGGAAACTTGTTGTACGGCCGCACCCGCCCGTACAGCGCGAACAGCGTCCAGAGGAACCACGGCGCTGACTCCCGCTCGTCGAGGCCGGCCGCCTCGTCCCGGCCGTCCCGCCGGCTCTTCGCGGCCCGGTAGGCGAAGTTGAGGAACCCGTCGAGGTACTCGCGCACCCAGGCGTCCGGCTCGGGCGCCAGGCGCCGCCGTGCTCGCGGACGATCACGTAGACGTCGGTGTCCGAGTGGTCGGTCGCGGCGTCCCGCGCCCGGGAGCCGGACAGGACCAGCCCGGCCACGTCTCGTCCGCGCCGGCGCGGGACAGCAGTTCCTCGTAGGCGTGCGTCACGTCCCGAAGTATCGCGCCGGGCGCAACCGGATTCACCGGCGTGGCGCTACGGCTCCGCCGGTGGCAGCGTGAAGTTGAAGGACGCGCCCTCGCCGGGGTTCCCGGAGGCCCAGATCCGGCCGCCGTGCCGGTCGATGATGCGCCAGACCGTGGTCAGCCCGATCCCGGTGCCGGGGAAGTCGTCGTTGGCGTGCAGCCGGCCGAACGGGCGGAACAGCTGGTCGGCCTTGTCGGCCGGGAAGCCGGCGCCGTTGTCGCGGACGTGGAACACGCCGTCCGCGTAGCCGATCTCGATCCGCGCGCCCGGTGTGCGGCCGGTGAACTTCCAGGCGTTGCCGAACAGGTTGACCAGCACCACGCGCACCAGTTCCACGTCGCCGGACGCGGTCATGCCGGGCGCGATGACCGCGGTCACCGCGCGGTCCGGGAAACGCTGCCGGAAGTCGTCGACGACCTCGGTGGCGACCGCGGTGACGTCCACCGTGTCCCGCCGGATGTCGCCGCGGCTGGCGCGGGCCAGCAGCAGCAGCGACTCGATCAGCGCGGCCATTCGCCAGGCCGCGCCGTGGATGCGGGTCAGGTCCCGCCGTGCCCGGTCGGTGGTGTCCGGGTCGTCGAGGATCTGTTCGGTGAACCCGAGGATGGTCTGCAGCGGCGCCCGGAGGTCGTGCGACACGCTGCCGCTGAACGCCTCCAGTTCCCGGTTGCGCCACTCCAGTTCGTCGACCATCCGGGCGCGGGCCTCCGCCGCGTCCCGGGCCGCGCGCTCCTCGGCCGCCATGATCTCCCGGGTGAGCAGTTCCTCCCGGATCCGGCGGGACTCGTCCTGCAGGTGCTTGCGGCGCAGATGCGCGCGGACGTGCGCGCGCAGCGTGCCCGGGCCGTCGACGGTACGGACGTAGTCGTCCGCGCCCGAGGACAGCGAGCTGAGCATCACGGCGCCGTCCTCCACCCCCACCATGATCAGCGGGATGTCGCGCAGGCCCGGCACGTCCTTGATCCGTTCACAGGTCTGCCGGGCCTCCGCGACCGCCTGCGAGGACGCCTGCGCGCCGAACGCCGGGACCGCACCGAGCACCACGCAGTCGGCCGGCTGGGCGGCCAGCATGGCCATCGCGTCGTCCGCGTGCCGGGCGACCACCACCTCGTAGCCGTCCTCGCGCAGCGCGGCCTGGGCCTGCGCGAGGTAGCCCGGGTCCGCGCCGATCATGAGGACCTTCTTCGGGCCGTGCATGCCGCGCGGCGCGTCGATCGGCAGCGTGGCCGCGGTCTGCCGGAGCACGGCCGCGAGCTTGGCCAGCAGTACCGCGAAGTCGTCCTGCTTGCGGACGAACGCGTCCGCGCCCGCGTCCAGGATCTGCAGTTCGGTGGCGTAGTCGTCGGACGCGGTGAGCAGCAGGCAGGGCAGGTTGCGCAGTGCCGCGTCCAGCCGGATGCGGCGGATCACGGTGGCGCCGTCGATGCCGGGGAGCATGCCGTCGACGATGACCGCGCTGGGCCGCCGGTCCGCCGCGACCCGCAGGCCCTCCTCCCCGGTCCCGGCGGTCAGCACCGCGTAGCCGGCCTCCTCCAGCGCCTCGGTGACGACCGCGCGGAACGTGGGGCTGTCGTCGATGACCAGCACGGTGCGCGCGTGCGAGGCGGGGGATCCGCGGGCGCGCAGCAGTTCCCGGCTGCGCGCGACCACGAAGTGGCCGTCGTAGGGCTTGCCGACGTACTCGTCCGCGCCGGTGGCCAGCCCGCGGACCCGGTCCTTGACCTCGGCCTCGCTGGACAGCAGGATTCGGACCGCGCCGGCCTGCAACGGGACCTCACCGGCGTCGCGCAGCAGGTCGACGCCGTCCGCGTCCGGCAGCAGCACGTCCAGGATGATCACGTCGAAGCGTTCCCGCTGGAAGGCCGCGCGGGCCTCGGCACCGGTCGCGGCCAGCACGGTACGGAAGCCGGCCTCCGCGAACACCTCGTCCAGGTCCATCCGCACGGTGAGGCTGTCGTCGACGATCAGCACGGTGTCGGCTCCGGTCATCCCAGCGCCGCCAGCCGCTCGGCGATCGCGGTCAGCGGCAGCGTCTCGCCGGCCGCGCCGAGCAGCACGGCCTCCCGCGGCATGCCGTAGACCACGCTGGTCGCCTCGTCCTGCGCGTACGTGCGGGCCCCGGCCCGGCGCATGGCGAGCAGCCCGGCCGCGCCGTCCCGGCCCATGCCGGTCAGCAGCACGCCGACCGCGGACGGACCGTACGCGTCCGCGACGCTCTCGAACAGCGTGTCCACGCTCGGCCGGCAGGAGTGGCGTTCCGGCCCGTTGCTGAGGTGCAGCATGCCGCCGCGGACGAACAGGTGCCGGTCCGGCGGCGCGACGATCACCCGGCCGGCTCCGGCCGAGACCGGGACACCGCCGGTGGCGTACGCGACCGGCCGGTGCACCTGACCGGCGAGCCAGTCGGTGAACGCGGTCGCGAAGACCTCGTTCGCGGAGAGGTGCTGCACGTAGAGGACCGGCAGCGGGAACCCGGCCGGCAGCCGGCTGAGGATGTGCGTGATCGCGCCCGGCCCGCCGGTGGACGCGCCGATCACCACCAGCTGTGTCCCCTTCGGACGGCCGGGCATCGGCGCCGGTGCCGGCTCGGGCATCGGCGCGGTCCGCCGCCGGGTCACCACCTTGATCCGGGACACCACCTTCACCGCGGTCCGCAGCCGCGCACCCCACGTGTCGTCGGAGGCGTCGCCGCGCGGCTTCTCCAGCACGTCCACCGCACCCGCCGCGAGCACGTCGTAGGTGCCGAGCGCCTCCCGCCGGGCCGCGGACGACACCACCAGGATCGGCGTGGGGCAGGTCTGCATGATCTGCTCGGTCGCCTGCAGCCCGCTCATCACCGGCAGCATCACGTCCATGGTGATGACGTCGGGGCGCAGGCGGCGGCACATGTCCACCGCCTCCGCGCCGGTCACCGCCTCGCCGACGATCTCCACGCCCGGGTCCAGCGTCAGCGCCGCGCGCAGCGCCGCGCGCACGGTCAGCGAGTCCTCCACCACCAGCACCCGGATCATGCGGCGCCCACCAGGCCCTTGATGTAGTCGAGCAGCTCCTCCTGGTCGAACTCGCTCTTCACCACGTACGCACTGGCGCCCACGTCGAAGCCGCGCCGCCGGTCCTCCGGCGACGACCGCGAGGTGACCAGGATCGCCGGGGTCTCGCGCAGTACCGGGTCCGCGCGGGTCTGCTCGACGAACGTGAACCCGTCGATGCCGGGCATGTCCACGTCGACCAGGAACAGCGCGTAGGAGCGGTACTTCGCCCGCTCCAGGCCCTCCTCACCGGACGCGGCCAGGTCCACCTGGTACCCGGCGGACTCCAGGATGGACTGTTCCAGCATCCGCGTGGTGAGCGAGTCGTCGACCACCAGGATCGGGCGCCGCCCCGCCGCATCGTCCTCGGTGGTGGCCATCGGGGCGGCCTCGCCGGTGCGTGCGGCCGTGCTCCGCCCGCCGGCGGCGACCAGGCCGTGCGGGTCCAGCACCAGGCGCGGATTGCCCTCCGCGTCCATCGACAGCCCGCTGATCACCGGACCGGCCGGTGCCAGTTCCGGCAGCGGGCGCACGATCAGCACGGACGTGCCGAGCAGCCGGTCGACGCAGACCGCCACGATGTCCGCACCCGCCTTGACGACGACCGCGACCGCCGCGGTCTTCGCGGCCGGCGCCGGGCCGCCGAGCGCGCGGGTCAGCGGCAGGAACGGGATGACCCGGCCGTCGTGCGTGATCACCTCGGCCGAGGCCGCGGCGGCCGCCTCCTCGCCGGTCAGGCGCAGGCAGGTCTCCACCGCGTCCAGCGGCACCGACGCCAGCGCGCCGCCGGCCTCCACGATCAGGCCGTGCAGCGACACCAGCGACAGCGGCACCACCAGTTCCAGCCGGGTGCCCGCGCCGGGCGTGGTGTCGATGCTGACGTCGCCGCCGAGCTGCTCGGCCACGTCCCGGACCGCGTCCAGGCCGATGCCGCGGCCGGACACGCCGGTGACGGACGCGGCCGTGCTGATCCCGCCGCGCATCAGCATCGCCATCAGCGCGCGGGCGTCGGCCGGTTCGCCCACGGCAAGCAGTCCTTGCGCCTCCGCGGTGCGGCGGACCGCGGCCAGGTCGAAGCCGCGCCCGTCGTCCCGGCACTCGAACGCCGCGAACTTGCCGCGGTGCGTGACGGTCACGGTCACGTGCCCGTCCGCGGGCTTGCCGGCCGCGATCCGCTCCTCCGCCGGCTCGATGCCGTGCGCGACCGCGTTGCGGACCACGTGCTGCAGCGCGCCGGAGGTCTGGCTCAGCACGTGCGGGTCCAGCCGCAGCTCGCCGCCGTGCCCCTCGAACGCCACGCGCCTGCCGTGCACGGTCGCGGCGTCGTGCACGGCCCGGTGCAGCGTGGTGAGTACCGCCGCGACCGGCACCAGGCGCAGCCGTTCGGCCCGGCCGCGCACGTCGTCCAGCTCGCGCTCGACCTGTTCCACGGTCTCGGTCAGCTGCCGGCCGAGCGCGCCCAGCTCCGCGGTCAGCCGGGACGCCATCGCGCCGGCCTGGTCGGTGTAGCGAGGTTCGCCGCCGCCGTGGCCGAGCCCGGTCACCGGGTCGATGTGCGTGACCGCGCCGGTCCGGCCCACCCGCAGCTGGTCGGCAAGCGCGGCGGCGGCCCGGTGCGCGCGTTGCACGACCGCGAGCTGACGCCGGATCGGCCCGAACCGCGCGTGTGCCTCGTCCACGGCCTCCAGCAGTTCGTCCACGTCGGACGTCTCGCTGCGTACCGGCTGCGCCGGAGCCGAAACCCCTTCCGGGGGTACGGTGGCGTGCCGCTCCGCCGGTGCCGGCGGCGGTACCGGATCGGGTGTCGTGATCCACGGCTCCGCCACGGTGCCCGCCGACGGCGGGGCGGGCGGCACCGGCCCGGGCGTGGCCGGTGGCACCGTCGCCGCCGGAGCCGGCGGCGGAAACGGTGCCGCGGGCTGTGCCGGCTGGCCGATCAGTCCGTCGACGCGCGTGGTCATCGAGTCCGACAGCGCCAGCAGCTGCGAGATCTCCCCCGGCGGCACCGGCGTCGTACCGTCCCGGTACGGCATCAGGATTTCTTCCAGCGCGTGCGCCTCGTCCGCGATCTCCGGCTGTTTCACCACCCGCGCCGCGCCCTTGAGCGTGTGCGCGGCCCGCAGCAGCCGCGCCACCGGTTCCGCGCCACCGGCCTGCGTCAGGTCGAGCACTCCCTGGCTGAGCGCGTCGACCAGCTCCCGGGCCTCGACCCGGAAGTACCGCAACGGGTCCTTGGCACTCACCGCCCGCTCACTTCGCGGCTCCCGCGGTCACCATCTTCAGCAGCGACCCGGACAGCGTGCTCAGGTGCGCCGCGGTCTGCCGGGTCTGGGACGCGCTGGTCTCCGTCTCCCGGGTGACCCGCGCGGTGTCCGCGACCGCCGCGTTGACCTGCTCCACCGCGGTCGTCTGCTGCTTGGTGGACAGCTCGATCTCGCGCGCCGACTCCGTGGTGTTGCCGACCAGCGACACGATCTGCTGGAACGACGCGGTCACCTCGCCGAACTGCCGGGTGCCGGCGTCCACCGCCTTCGCGCCGGTCTCGGTCGCCATCACCGTGGTGTTCACGGCGCCGCGCACGTCGTCGATCAGCGCGCGGATCTCCTTCGCCGACGCCGCGGTCCGGTCCGCCAGCTTGCGGATCTCGTCCGCCACCACCGCGAATCGCCGTCCCCACTCGCCCGCGCCGGACGCCTCGATGGTCGCGTTGATCGCCAGGATGTTGGTCTGCTCGGCCAGCTCGGACACCAGGTCGACGACGCCGCCGATCTGCTGCGAGCGCTGGCCCAGTTCCAGCATGTGCTGCACGATCAGGTCCACCTGCTGGCGGATCGCGGTGATCGACGAGCGAGCCTGCTCGATGGTGGAGTCGCCGGACGCGGCCGCGTTCGCGGTGTCCTCGGCGATCTTCGCGACCCGCTGCGCGCCCTCGGAGATCTGCCGGGACGTGATCAGCAGTTCCTCGATCGTGGTGGTGATCTCGTTCATCGCGGTGGCCTGGTCCCGGCTGCCGGACGCCTGCTGCGCGGCCGCGGCCTCCAGCTCCGCGGACGAGCTCTGGATGTGCCCGACCGCGCCGGCCACCTGCCGTTTCAGCGCCCGGTTCAGCACCACCGCGGTGACCACCCCGGAGACCATGGCGGCCAGCGCGATCACGATGACCACGACGATCGCGGTGGCGGCCTGCTCGGACGCGTCCTGCTGCCCGGCGGTCAGGTCGCGGCGCACCATGCCGGTGAGCGCGGCGATGTCCTGGTCCAGCGCCTCCCGTTTGGGGGTGACGGTCTGGTCCCACCGCGCGGTCACATCGGTCATCGACGTGCCGGCCTTCCGCGCCGCGATGACCGCGTCCAGCGCGACCTGGTGATCCTGCTCGGCGCCGCTCACCTGGTCGAGTAGCGTCCGCTCCTCCGTGGTGGTGGTGTTCGCGCGCAGCTCGCCGACACCGGCGGTGAACTCGGCGCGGGCCTCGTTCATCGTGGTGAGGAACCGCTCGTCGCCGGTGAGCAGGTAGCCCCGGGACGCGCTGGCCTTCGCCTCCGCGGACGCGCGCAGCGCCTGCGCCTGTACCAGGCCGGTGACGCCGAGCGTGATGACCCGGTCCTTCTGGTCCACGACCGTCTTCAGCGCGCCGATCCCCACCAGCCCGGTGAGTAGCGTCAGCGCGATCGTGACCGCGAAACCGGCGCCGAGCTTCTGGCCGAACGTCCACTCTCGTCTCATAGCGATCTCCTCAACCGTGCGTCAGGGCCTGGATGGCGGCGCGGACCGCGGCGACGTCGACGATCGGCCGGGTGCCCTCCGGCCGTTGCACGATGCCGCGCAGGCACCCCCGGGGGCCGTGCCCGACCTGCTCCTCGATGACCTCGCCGGCCGGGATGCGCAGGTGACCGTCGAGCGCCTCGAACGCGAGCGCGACCGCGGGCTCACCGGCGGCCAGCACCAGCCAGCGCGACTCCGGCTGCGGCGGCTGGCCGAGCACCGCCGCCAGGCTGTAGACCGGCACGATCGAGCCGCGGAAGCCGGCCACGCCGAGCAGCGCGCCGATCGGGCCGGGCAGCGGCGTGACCCGACGGTTCGGGAACAGGCCGGCGGACTGGGACAGGCGCAGCGCGTAGCGGCGCCCGGCGACCGTGATCGCCAGCAGGTCGTGGAACTGGACGACCTGTTCCCGGGGCGGGTCCGCGAACGACCGGTCGAACGAGGCGCGTAGCTCACCGAGCCGGTCCCGCATCTCCCGCGCGGCCACACTGTCCACGGTGGACGTGACACCGGCCGGGCCGTCGCGGACGTCCTCGATCGCGCGGTTGCGGGCGGCTAGGTCGGCCATCTCGTCCGCGAGCGTGCCGGTCCAGGCCGCACCGGCCGGCGGGGCGCCCCAGGTCTCCGCCGGTGGCGTCCAGGCCTCGGTCATGACACCGCTCCGACCGCCTGGAGTTCGCTGCGGCAGAGCGCGATCAGCGACTGCCGGCCGAATCCGCCGCCGAACAGCAGGATCCGTTCGTCGGTCTCGCCGCGCAGCAGCGTCACGGCCCGGTCCAGCTCACGCGCCGCGGTCTGCCGGTCGCCGGCCTGCTTGGCCAGCAGGCCGAGCCGCATGCGTGGCATCGCGAAGCCGGGGTCGAGGTACGCGGCGAGCTGATGGTGCCGGCCCGCGGTGGCCGGGGACGCGTCACCCTCGTGGCAGACGCCGATCACGTAGTGCGCGTCCGCGTTCAGCCCGTCCTCGGCGACCAGCCGTTCGCACAGCTCCGCGGCCCGGCCGGTGTCACCGGCGTGGGCGAGCAGCGCGCCGCGCAACACCCGCACCCGGGGCAGCCGGGACTCCGGCTCGGTCATCGACTCGACGGCCGCCAGCGCATCCTGGAACCGTTCGTCGCGCAGCAGCAGGAGCGCCCGCTCGTACCCCCGCATGGGGTGGTTCTTGGATGGTGGCGCCGCCGGTGGCCGGGTGAGAGGTCCCGGCGCGGTGACCACCGGTTGCGGCACACCGGCCGGGACGGTCCGGCAGTAGTAGAACGTGCCGTGCGTGTGCCGGACCTCCAGCCCGTCCGGGCGGCTGCCGAGCGAGTCGGTGTGGCCGAGGAAGAGGTACCCGCCGGGCGCCAGCGCGCGGGTGATGCGCGCGATCGTGCCGCGCCGGACCTCGTCGGTGAGGTACATCAGCATGTTCCGGCAGAAGATCACGTCGTAGCTCTGGTGTGCCCACAGCACCGGGTCGTCGTGGACCACGTTGTGCTCGACGAACTGCACACGGGCACGCAGCCGCGCGTCGACCTCGACGCCGCCGTCGCGCTCGTGGAACCAGCGCTGCCGGATGCTGGCCGGGGTCTCGCGCAGCGACCAGGTGCCGTACCGCCCGGTGGCCGCGCGGCGCAGCACCGCACGGTTGATGTCCAGGCCGACGATGGAGACGTGCCAGTCCGGCGGCACCCGTTCCGCGGTCACGGCCGCGAGCGTGTACGGCTCCTCGCCGGACGAGCAGCCGACGCTGAGCAGCCGCAGTGCCCGGACCGACGCGCGCGCCTTCAGCCGCTCCGGGATCACCACCTCGGCCAGCGCGTGGAACTGCTCGATGTTGCGGAAGAAGTACGTCTCGTTGATCGTGACGGCCTCGGCGAGCGCGCGCAGCTCGGCCCGTTCCGGGTCTGCGGTCAGCCGGTCCAGGTAGTCGCGCTCGCTCATCCGGTGCCGTTCCGCGCGCGTGCGCAGCACCTCGGTGAGCAGGTCGTCGCGCTTCTCGTCGAACGTCATGCCCAGCCGCTCGGCCAGCAGCGCCCGCAACCGGCGCAGGTCAGGCCGCATACGCCGCCACCATCCGGGTCACGCCCTCCGGGTCGAGGAACATCAGCGGCTCCGCGTCCAGCACGCCGACCGCCGTGACCACGCCGCCCACCGACGGCGCGTCCCGGCCGGCCTCCGGATGCACGTCGCGCACGCCGAGCACCGCGCCGATGGCCAGCACGCCGCCGGTCTTGGTGGTGACGAACCGTTCCGGCGCGGTGTCGAAGTCGCCGAGCAGCCGGCCGAGGTCCAGCACCGGCACGGCCACGCCGCGCACCACGCTGACGCCACGCACGTAGTGCGCGCTGCCGGCGAGTGGCGTGATCGGCAACGGCCGCATGAGTTCCACGATGTCGCCGAGCGGCAGCGCGCACAGCACCGTACCCGCGCGAAAGATCAGCGACAGCCCGTACACCGATTCAGGCTAAATGCCGCTTTATCCGCAGGAAGCGGAATACCAAGCAAAGGCATCGGCCACGGTACGGTTTGCGGCCCGGCGTCCGGTTGCGTTCCGGGTCCGCCCGGACCGGCCCGCCGGCCGGTCGTGGACGGCGCGGCCGCTGCCGGTGATACGGGCGGCCCACGATCGACGTTGCCCGTGGGGACGGGCAACTTTTCCGGCCGCTCATCCGTATCATGCGCGTGAGGACCCCGGAGCCGGCCCGCGGCGACGACGATTCGTGGAGTTGCCCAGGTGGCGTGGAGACGACTGGTCCACGCGGCGTACCTGATCCTCGGCGATCACCACCGCGCCGAGGACGCGGCGCAGACCGCGCTGGCCCGCACGTACGCGTCGTGGTCCCGGGTCCGCCGCCAGGACGCGTACGCGTACACCCGGCGGGTTCTGATCAACCACATCACCGACGGCTGGCGGCGGCCGATCCGCGAGCAGCCGCACGCCGAGGTGCCGGACCGGCCCGCTCCGGCCGACGTCGCCGACGACGTCTCCCGCCGCCAGTGGCTGCCGAGGTCCAGGTCGGCGCCGACCGGACCGTGGTGTTCTGGTGCGATCCCGCGACCGCCGGCCGGGACCAGCTCGCCGGCCTGCGCGCCACCGACGCGACCGGCGCCGAGCTGCCCACCGGCACCTACACGCCCAGCAACGGCTAAAGCATGCATCGACCGTGAGGGCCGGCGCGAGCCGCTACGTCCGTGAACTGCCGAGGGCCGTTCGCCGTACCGGTGGCAGGGTGCGGTGGGCGCGTTCGATGTGCTGTCCCCAGTACGTGCCGACGACCATGAGCACCGCCCCGAGACCGGCGAAGGCGGTGACCGTCTCGCCGCCGAGCCCGATGCCGATCACGACCGCCCAGACCGGTTCGGTGCCCAGCAGCAGGCTGGCGCGGCTCGGCGAGCTGTGCTGCACCGCCCAGGTCTGGGCGAGGAAGGCGAACACGCTGCAGAACAGCGCGAGGTAGAGCAGCGCACCCCAGACGGGCGTGCCGGCCCGGGCGAGGGCCGGCAGGCCGCTCGCGGCAGGCCCTGCGAACAGCACGGTGCCGACGACCATCTGCACGGCCGTGAGCTGCGCCGGTCGTACGGCCCGGTCCTTCGTCAGCCGGCCGACCAGGACCACGTGCCCGGCGCGTACCACCGCCGCGGCGAGGATCAGCAGGTCACCGAGCCGGGGGCGGTGGAAGCCGCTGCCGAGCATGAGCAGCGTGACGGCGAGCAGACACAGGCCGGTGGCGGCGAAGAAGCGGGTGGGCAGCCGGCCGGCGCCGGCCGTGCGGTCGAGCAGCGGGGTGAGCACGATGGTGAGGCTGATGATCAGTCCGGCGTTGGCGGCGCTGGTGTGCGCGACGCCGTACGTCTCCAGCCCCAGCACGGCCGCCTGGGTGACGCCGAGCAGCGCGCCGATCCGGATCTCGTCCGGGGTGAGCCGCCCGCTGCGGCGGTGTGCCTCGACGAGGGCGAGGCAGGCGATGGCGGAGATCGCGTACCGGGCGAGCAGCACCGTGAGGACGGGCAGGTCGTGGGTGGCGGTCTTGGCGGCCAGGTAGCTGGACCCCCAGACGATCGCGACGAGGAGCAGCACTGCGTCGGTGCGGCGGCCGTGGAACATGCGGACAGCCTGCGGTGACCTGATCGTGAAGCCAAGAGCGACCTTCTTCAGCGACGCTGAAGGATCACTACACTCAGCGCGTGAACGAGCGGCAGTTGCAGATCCTGCGGGAGGTCGGCGAGCTGGGCAGCGTCACCGCCGCGGCCGAGGCGCTGGCGATGACTCCGTCGGCGGTCTCCCAGCAGCTCCGGCTGTTGCAGCGGCCGATCCCGGTGCCGCTCACCGAGCGCGACGGGCGGCGGCTGGTGCTCACCGGCGCCGGGCGTGCGCTGGCCGGTGCGGCAATCGAGGTGGAGACCGCGCTGGCCAGGGCGCGCAGCGTGGTGGAGGAGTTCGTCGAGCGGCCGGACGCGGACGTGTCGGTGGCCGCGTTCCACAGTGCGGCCGCCGCGTTCTTCCCCCTGCTGCTGCGCCGATCCGGGCCGGGACACCCGCGGCTCGCGTTCGCCGACGAGGATGTCGCCCAGGAGGAGTTCCCGCGGCTCACCCGCGACTACGATCTGGTGCTCGCGCACCGTCTCGGCCACGCGTCACCGTGGCCGGACACCGTCGTCGCGAGCCCGCTGCTGCGTGAGCCGCTGGACGTGGCGCTGTCCAGCGACCATCCGCTGGCCGGGAAACGGCGCCTCAGCCCGTACGACGTGGTGGACGAGCCGTGGATCGCCGTGCACGAGGGCTTTCCGTTGTCGGCCACCGTCGACGCGATCGCCACCGCGGCGGGCCGGCCGCTCACCGTCGTCCACCGCATCAACGATCTCGCGGTGGCCGCCGAGGTGGTGGTGGCCCGGGGCGGCCTGGCGCTGATGCCCCGCTGGACCACGCGGGCGCGTCCCGGGATGGTCCTCCGCCCGCTCGGCGGGGTGCGCACGCGGCGGCACATCGACGTCCTCCACCGGCCCGAGCGGGCGGCCCGGCGCGCGGTCCGGGCCGTGCTGTCGGAGCTGCGCCGGGCGGCGGCGACGATCCGGGGCGACGAACACGGGGAGCCCCGGTGACCGGGCCTCCCCGGTCACCCGTCCACGTCGGTCAGAGCGACGCCGCCACGTCCCGGCGGATCGACTCGAGGGTGGGATGGAAGGCGTCGCCGGGGCATTCGGTGGCGCCGGCGCCGATCGCCGCCCAGTCGCGGTGTCCCTGGATGGTGCGGACCTCGCCGCCGAGCCCGTTGCCCGGGTTGAGGTACGCGGTGGTGCCGGCGGGATCGAGGCCGGAGACCTTGGACAGCAGCGCGAGTACCTTGACCAGCGACTCGCGGGCGGCCGGCGTCGGCTGCACGGAGGTGAAGCGGCCGAGCAGGACCACGCCGATGTTCCCGGCGTTGAACGAGCCGACGTGCGCGCCGTTGGCCATGTTCAGTTCGCGGTCGTAGACGGGCAGGCCGTCGTCGCCGGAGACGCGCCCTTCGTAGACCGCACCGGCCTCGTCGATGAGCAGCTGGTACCCGATGTCGCCGTAGTCGTCGACGACGCAGTCGTCGTAGTAGACGGCGCGGACGGTCGCGGCCGGATCCGGGTCGTCGTTGTGCGCATAGAGCCCGGTGTGGTGGACGGTCAGCGTCTGGACCGGGAAGAACTGCACCGGCCACAGCTCGGTGGTGCCGTCCGCGGCGAAACGCAGCGTCTCGTCCGCGCCCCATGCGGCCCGGGACAGGTAGGCGGGCAGGTCGCAGGCGCCGCCGCGGGTACGCAGCTGCCGGGTGCGCGCGCCGGCGACCGGTCCGGCGGGTCCGTCGACGGTGTTCAGTTCGGTGACCACGGCGGTGCTGCCGTCGCTGGTCTGCACCTCGTAGCCGGTGACGCCCCGGGCCAGCACCAGTGACCGCCGCCCGGCGGGCGCGGTCCGGTCGTCGCGGGCGCCCGCGCAGGAACTCGCGGCGAGGTCGACCCAGTCGCCCCAGCCCGCGGCGGTACGCAGCCGGACCCCCGCGGCGGCCGAGGAGACGACCGACAGGTGGGTGAGGCTGAAGTCGGCCACGTCGGTGCGCGCCCGGCTCGCCACTCCAGGCCGCCGGTGGGCGAGCGTCGTCGGCAGGCGGCGCGCGGCCGGCGAGGCGGCGGTCGTGGTCTCGCCGGCGAACGCGTTGGCACCGGCGGCGCCGGCCAGTGCGACGGCGCCGATGCCGGCCGCACCCGCGAGCAGGTTACGTCGTGACAGCATCTGTTGTCTTCCTCCTGATAAGTCCGGTCGCTCCCCACCGTGCCGGGGTTTCCGGACATGCGCATCTGGCGAAAGTCGTAGTGGCGAAGCGACATATCCGGTGCCCGGCTCATCCCACCGGCACCACGCCGACCCACCACCGGCGCGGGTACGGAACCGGCCCGGCAGGCCGCCGCGGTCACTACGAGCGAAGGCGGAACGCGGGGTGGCCGATCAGGCCGGCGAGGCCGGTGACCTCGGCCAGCAGCGGGACGCCGGGCGGTGCGGGGCGGCCGTGCCGGTTGATCCAGGCGACCGGGATGCCGGCCGCGGCCGCGCCCGCCACGTCCGCGGCGAGCGAGTCGCCGACGTGCACCACCTCGGTGGCGGTCAGCCCGAGCGCGGCCAGCCCGGCCGCGAACATCGCCGGGTCCGGCTTGTACGCGCCTGTCTCCTCGCTGCACACCACGGCCGCGACCTCGAGGCCGTGCAGCCGGATCGCGGCGTCCAGGTCGGACCGGTCCGCGTCCGACACCAGGCAGACCGGCACGCCGAGGGTCGCCAGGAACTCGCGCGCGCCCGGCCGCAGCGGTGCCGTCCGCCAGTACGCGAACTGGGGCGCGCACAGCTGCGCCGGGTCCCCGGTGCATCCTGCCTCGGCCATCGCCGCGGCCAGGCCGTCGCGTGCGCAGTCGCGCAGCGGCCGGAACGGCACCCGGTCCGCCGCCGCCTGATAGGCACGCGACCAGGCGTGCAGCACCGCCTCCGGGGTGACCGGCCGGGTGGCACCGGCCGCGACCCGGGCCGCGATCGCCGTCATGACCTCGTCGTCGTCCTCGACCACGGTCCCGTAGAAGTCGAGCAGCACGCCCCGGACCATCAGAGGATCAGCTCCGCGACGTGTTCCGGCAGGCCCGGTGCGTAGAAGCCGTGGCCCATGCCGTCGACCACGGTCAGCCGCGCGCCGGGGATCAGTGCGGCCAGTGCCTCGCCGTGCGCGGGCGGGAACAGCGGGTCCGCGCTGCCGTGGATGACGTGCGTGGGCGCGGTGATCGTGCTGAGCGGGGCGCGGCGGGCGTCCGTCCAGCGCCGGCCGGCCAGGTCGTGGTTGGCGGCCGCCTCCGGGTGCGCGGCCCGCTCGGCGGCGCGGCGCAGGTAGTCGCGCGCGGCCGCCTCGTCGAACGGGAGGCCGTCGCCGTGCAGGATCCGCAGCGTGTCGAGCGGCGACGCCGGTTGCGTGACCAGCCGCAGGAACGCCGGGCTCGGCGGCGGCAGCGCACCGTCCGGCGGCGGCTGTCCGGCGAACGCGCGCGCCCAGGCCGGCCCGGGGTCGTTGCCCATCGGCGACGTCATGATCGCGGTCAGGGACAGCGCCCGGTCCGGGCGGTGCACGGCCAGCCACTGGCCGATCGCGCCGCCGAGTGACGCGCCGACCAGGTGCGCGGCCGGTACGCGGTGCGCGTCCAGCACCGCGAGCGCGTCCCGCGCGAGGTCGTCGATGCTGTACGGGTGCGTCGCGAAGTCCCGGCACTCGGACCGCCCGGTGTCCCGGTGGTCGAACCGGATCACCCGGCGCCCGCCCTCGACCAGCCGGTCCACCAGCGGTTCCGGCCACCCGACGGACTGCGTGGCGGTACCCATGACGAGCAGTGTCGGCACGCCGGCACCGCGCTCCTCACTCCACAGCCGAATCATGACCGCAGACGCTAGACCATCCCTGAGCTGCCCGGATCTGGCACCACCCGCGGGTACGCATCGACGGCATGAGATAATTACGGTGTCGGCGCGTCCCGTTGACAGCCGGCGCCCCGGTCGCGTGTGCTCCAGTTCCGCACGCACCCGAGGAGGCATCTTCGTGAACTGGACCCTGGAAGTGGTCGTCGTCCCCGTCTCCGATCTGGACCGGGCGAAGGAGTTCTACGCCGACAAGCTCGGCTTCCACGTCGACCACGACACCGACTTCGGCACCGGGCGGATCATCCAGCTGACCCCGCGCGGCTCGGGCTGCTCCGTCGTGATCGGCCGGGGCGCGGTGCCGGAGATGCCGCCCGGCTCACTGAAGGGCCTGCAGCTGGTCGTGCCGGACATCCGCGCCGCGCACGCCGAGCTGCGCGAACGTGGCGTGGACTGCGGCGACGTCCAGGTGATCGGGGAGAACCCGCACCCGGTCCCGGACCCGCTGGACAACGTCGGCTTCGTGTTCTTCAGCGACCCGGACGGCAACGCCTGGGCCGTCCAGCAGATCTCCGCGCGCGGTCAGGTGATCAGTTCGTCGTAGTCGACGATCGTCAGCGGCCGGTCGGAGAGCGACAGGTCCGCGCGCGGCACGCTGATCGGCTCGCCGCCGCTGGTGAACTCGACCGTGCCGACCTCCGGGCGGGTGGTGAGCGTGCAGACGATCTGGCCGAACGCGAGCACCTGGTCGCTGCGGGCGCCGTGCGCGGTCCAGTCGCCGATCTCCACGACCGCGGCGGCGCCGTCCATCGTGAGCCGGGGCGCGGGCAGCCCGCCGGTGAGCGCGCTGGTGTAGCCGTCCGCCTGTTCGGCCGCGTTCGGGCCGCCGAACAGGTCGGCGAGCTGCTCGGGCGCGGTCCGGGTGGTCGGCAGCCGCCGCTGGACGCGCACGATCCGGTCGTCCTTGACCAGGCAGAGCCGTTCCACGGCGGAGCCGACGCCGGGCGCGGGCGCGGTGCCGGACCGGTACGGCCGCGGGTTGTCCGGCTCGCGCGGCGCGTCGTCCAGCGGGATGCCGCAGCCGGCCAGCAGCAGCAGCGGCACCAGCGGCAGTACGCGTCTCACAGGCACTCCGGCAGGTCGATGCGGAACCGCGCGCCACCGCCCGGACGGTCCAGCACCTCGGCGGTGCCGTCGTGGGCGGCCGCGTGCTGGGCGACGAGCGCGAGTCCGAGGCCGGTGCCGCCGCCGTCCGCGCGCGACGAGCTCTGCGACCGGCCGCGGACGAACCGGTTCCAGATCAGCGGCTTGTCCTCCGGGCTGACGCCGGGGCCTTCGTCGTCGACCTCGATCCGGCAGCGCTCCGCGTCCGCGGTCAACCGGATCTCGGTGGCGCCGCCGCCGTAGCCGGCCGCGTTGTCGAGCAGGTTGTCGAACAGCTGCCGGATCCGGCGCCGGTCAACGGACCAGGCGACCGGGCCGCCGACCACGGTGACGATGCCCGGGTCGAGGCCGTGGTCGCGGCAGGCCTGCCGGGCCAGTTCCGCCACGTCGACCTCCTGCCGGTCCGCGGGCTGGTCGGTGCGGGCCAGTTCGAGCAGGTCGTTGACCAGGCGCTGGAACCGGTCGACCTCGTCGACGACCAGGCCGGCCGCGAGCGCGGTGCGGTCGTCGAGCGTGTCCCGGCGCCGGTCCAGCACGCTGGCCGCGGCCGCGAGCGTCTGCAGCGGGGAGCGCAGCTCGTGGCTGACGTCCGCGGCGAACCGGCGGTCGCGTTCCATCCGGGCGGAGAGCTGGTCCACCATGTGGTTGAACGAGGTGGTGAGCCGGGCCAGGTCCGGCTCGGTGGCCGGGTCGAGGCGGGCCATGTGCCGGCCCGCGGTGATCTCCTGGGCCGCGGCCGCGACCCGGGTGAGCGGGCGCAGCACGTACCGGGTGGCGTTCCAGCCGACCAGCGCGCCCGCGCCGGCGGTGCCCAGCGCGACCAGCGTCAGCACCAGCGCGAGCACGCGGAGCGTGTGGTCGAGCTCGTCCATCGAGTCGACCTCGTAGAACACGGCGCCGTCGCCGAGCGGTACGGCCACCACCAGCGCGGGGCCGTCACCGGCGTTGACCATCTGCACGCCGACCCGGCCGGTGGACGCGTGTTCCTGCAGCTCCGGCGGGATCGCGTCGGTGAGGCCGACGTCGGCGCTGCGCGCATGCCACTGGCCGGAACCGAGCTGGAGGACCGCGCGGCGGCTGTCGCCCGTGTCCAGGGAGCGCAGCACCGTACCGATGTCGGGCGTGAGGTTGTTGTTGACGCCGGCCTCCACGATCGCGGCGTCGTAGTACGCGGCCCGGACCGCCGTGTTCTCCCGTTCCGTGATCAGCGAGCGGCGCACCAGCTGGTACGACACGACCGCCATGGCCAGCGACAGCACGAGCGCGCCGGCCGCGAACCCGGTGGTGACCCGCGCCCGCAACCCGGCCCGCCCCACGACGTTCATGACACCAGGAGCTTGTATCCGAGCCCGCGCACCGTGACCAGGTGGCGCGGCGCCCCCGAGTCCTTCTCGATCTTGGCGCGCAGCCGGCCGATGTGCACGTCGACCAGCCGCTCGTCCCCGCCGTCGTAACCCCACACGCGTTGCAGCAGCTGCTGCCGGGACAGCACCCGGCCGGCGTGCTCGGCCAGCTCGCAGAGCAGCTGGAACTCGGTGCGCGTCACGGCCACGGCCTGGCCGCCGACCCGCACCTCGCCCGCCTCCGGCAGGATCTGAAGATCACCGAAGGACAGCACCGGTACGGGGTCGACCGTGACCGGCCGGGCCCGGCGGCGCAGCGCCCGCAGCCGCGCGGACAGCTCCTTGATCGCGACCGGCTTGACCACGTAGTCGTCCGCGCCCGCCTCCAGCGCGGCCACGATGTCGTGCGTGTCGTCGCGCGCGCTGACCACCACGATCGGTACGTCGTCGACGCGGCGCAGCTGCCGGATGCACTCGAAGCCGTCGATGCCCGGGAGCATCAGGTCGACGAGGACGGTGTCCGCGGCCTGGGCGCGCTGCGCGGCGAGCCCCTCCTCCGCGGTCGCGGCGCCCCGGGCCGTGTAGCCCTCGTCCTCCAGCGCCATCACCAGCGACAACCGGATCCGGTCGTCGTCCTCGATCACCAGTACGCCCGACATGTCACCCATCATGCCCGTACCGCGGCGGAGTCGCCCGGGGACACCCGCGCGCGGGACCCGCACCCGGGTGCGGCCGGCCCGCCGGTGACGGAACTCCCGTCTGGGGGGAGGAGTCGAGCCCCGGCACCGGCGGGATGATCATCTTTCGGGTGGTTCATGGCAACGGCTTCCCGGACGTGTGACGGTTTCATGACGACCGCGGACACGGTCACGACGAGCGCTGGCGCGGCGCCGGCGGGTGGGCGGCCAGCCAGGTCAGCGCGGACGGCAGGTCCTCGAAGACCGGCAGCGCGTCGTCCAGGCGCATGGTGTGCAGCACGGTCAGCACGAACCGGCTCGGCGCGGACAGGCACAGGTGGCCGCCGCGCTTGCGGGCCCGCATGTGCCCGCGCACCAGCACGCTCAGCCCGATCGGGTCGACCAGCTCCACCGCGGACAGGTCCAGCGCGATGTTGCGGTGCAGCGCGGTCGCCCGGCCGAGCGCCGCCTGCATGGTGGACACCAGCAGCCGGTCGATGTCGCCGGTGACCTCGACGATCGCGGCGTGCGGGTCCGGCCGCACCACGACGTCGCGCGCGATGTGCTTGCGGACCGGCCAGGTCGCGGCCGCGACCGCGGACGGCTCGCGCAGCTGCCCGACCGCACACTCGGGGCAGGTGTGCTGCCCGGTCGCGAACGGCGACCCGGCCCAGCCCTGATCGGTCAGCAGCGGCCACACCACCTCGAGGTCGCGCAGATGGTCGGCGCGGCAGCTGACCACGTCCCCGCACCGATCGCAGATCAGGTCGATCATGTTGGCGACCTGCCCGGGCACCGCGGTCATGACATACCACCCATCGTCAGCCGGCGTCGATCTGCAGCACCTTCGTCGCGTGCGCGATCTCCAACAGACGGAGTACCCGCGCCGTGGGCCGGCGCAACGCCAGCCGTCCTTCGCTGCCCCACAGGCGCCGATGCGTGCTGAGCAGTAGATCGATCCCGGCGGCGTCGATCGCCGGGCATGCGGCGAGGTCCAGGACGAGCCGGGACGGGCGCCGCGCCAGAGCCTGGTCCAGCAGCAACTCGACCGCGGGCAGGCGATGCCGCACCAGCTCGTGCGTGATCGTCAGCTCGATCAGGGCGGCCTGCCCCACCTGCATCCCGGCCTCCCGGTCGCCACGACTCCACTTCGATCAGGCTGCCGGGGGCGTTTGACGGCGCCCCCGCCAATATGTGTCAGTTCCGTGACGATTCCTCCCGTGAAACAGCCATCCCCGGTCGTACGAATCCAGGATTCGCTGTTCCTGCTCGCGGCGTGGCCACTTGCCGCATATTCCCGGCCCTGTGCCCGTTCCCGCCGAGACGCCGGCCGCTTGCCGCGCAGCCCGCACACCACCGGCGCCCAGCCGGCCTACGCCACGGTCGTGCGCGCTACCCGCCCGAAATCTCCGGATGAAGCCTTCGGCCGCTTCCCCTGGTGATCGCATCCGCCCACGGGGGCCGAGGCCTGTGTGATCAATCAGTGGAGCGAGAAGGAGGTCATTTAGCGAAGTTGATATCTATATCGCTCCACTGATTGATCACACAGGGTCGAGCGGCGTCATTCGTGGGCGGCAGCGCACACCAATGCAGGGTGGGATATCGCGATAT